>CBDDSA010000275.1:0-41820 GCA_965233185.1 uncultured bacterium | reverse complement strand
CCGGCAGCGACGGCGAATCCCGGTGGATCGCATCAAACAGCGCCATGCCGTCCATCCCCTGCATCCTCAGGTCCGTCACCACCACCTGCGGGCGCGACACCGCCAGCGCCGCCAGCGCCGCCTCCCCCGACTCCACCGCCGTCACCGCATACCCCGCCGCCGTCAGCCGCATCGCGATCAGCTGCAGCAAATCCTTGTCGTCGTCGACCAGCAAGACGCTCATGGCTTCCCTCCAGGTTTCTTGCGCAGCCGTTCCTCGCGCTCCAGGATGCCGCGTTCGATGGCACGCAGCGCCTCCAGCTGCTGGCGCAGCGCCTCCTCGCGCTTGTCGCGCTCCTTCTCGGCCGCCTGGTGCTCGCGCTCGCCGCTCGCCTTTTCCTTCGCCAGCCGGTCGACCTCGCGCGCAAGCCGCTGCCGCTCGGCGATGTGCGACGTAAGGAAGGCGGCGAAGCGGCCCGCCGGGGAGGCAGCCTCCACCACCGGCTCGAGCAGCTCCAGAGCCCGGGCATCGTCGTGCAGGGGCTCGGGCAGCGTCGCGAGCAGCGCTGCGAGCCGTAGCCGGTGCAAACGCGTCGAATCGGCAGCAAAGTCTCGCTGCGCGCGCCCAAGGGCGGCCTTCTGCTGGGCGCCCGGTGCGCGGGCGATCTCCACCACCTCGCTGACCACCGTATCGACACCGGATTGCAGGGGCAGGGACAACTGGGCACACCCGGCCACGGCCAGGCAGGCGGCGCCGAGCAGGCGCCTCACGCGGCCACCGCGGTCGGCCGGCGCACCTTGCGCGGCAGCACGATCCGGAAGTGGCCGCCGCTTGCCGGCGCAACCACGCTGATCTCTCCCCCGTGGGCCTCGGCGAATTCCCGGGCGATCGCAAGCCCGAGCCCGGTGCCCTCGATGCGCCCGCCCGCAGGCGCCCGGCCGCGGAAAAAAGACTGGAAGATCGATTCGCGCTCTTCGGGCGGCACCCCGGGCCCGGTGTCCACCACGTCGATGGTCGCGTCCGCGCCGTCGGGCCTCGCGCTGATGCTGATCGAGCCGCCCGGCGGCGTGAACTTCACCGCATTGCCAAGGACGTTGTCTAGAATCGAGCGCAGCTTTTCCGCGTCGGCCTCGACCGCGAGCTTGTCCAGCTCGAGGGACAGGGTGTGGCGCTTGGCCCGCATGGCGAGCTCGTGCGAACCCGCGACTTCGCGGATGAGTCCGTCGAGCGCGACCGTGCGCGGTAGCAGCGAGCCTGCGGCATGCAGCGCCCGCTGGTAGTCGAGAAGATCCTCGATCAGGCGCTGCAGCTTCACGCTGTTGTCGCGCATGATGGAAACGACCTGGCGCTGCGGCGGCGCGAGCGGCCCGCCGACCTCGTCGTTGAGCAGCTCCGCGCCCTCGCGCAACGCCGTAAGCGGCGTCTTGAGCTCGTGGGACATGTGGCGCAGGAAGCGATTCTTCTCCGCCTCGTGCTCCTCCAGGCGCCGGCGCAGCCAGTCCAGCCGCTCGCCCAGGGTTTGCAGGTCTTCAGGCCCCCGCACCGTGATGGCGCGCGAGAAATCGGCGTCACCCAGCTGCCGGATCGAGGCATCCAGCTCCGCGATCGGTCGCGAAATGTAGCGCGTGAGCGCAAGCGCGATGCCGAGCACGATCGCCGTGCTGAAGATGACCAGCAGGATGAGCCGGTGCTGCACCTTTTCGGCGTTGGCGCGCAGGCGCACCACCTCGCGGTCCGCCACCTGGTAGCTGATGGAAAGCACCTCATACGCGGTTTCGGCCAGTGCCCCGGTCATCCGGCCGATGCGCCGCGGGTCGATCTTGCGGCGCGGCACTTCGCTCAGCAGCTCGTAGAGGCCCTGCTCCTGGGCCACGGTCTTTTTCAGGGCAGCGAGCTGGTCGCCTTCCAGCGGCAAAAGCAGGAGCTCGCCCGAAACCTGCTTGAAGCCGTGGCGTACGCGGTCATAGTCGGCGGCGAGCCCGGGATCCCGGACCACGGCCATCTGCTGGGCCAGCCGCTCGATGGAGCCGATGCGGTTCACGAGCGAACGGCTGGCTCGCGCGGCCTGCGCGGCGCTGTAGACCGCATTGCGGCTCTGCTCGGCGAGCTGCTCGGTATGCCAGGCCGAGTAGGCCAGGGCACCCACCAGCGGCAGCGCTACCAGGGTGAACCCTGCCAGCAGCAGCCCAAGGAAGGACCGCGGGTAGCCCATGTCCTTATAATTTCACGCGAAAACGGCTCGTTAGAGGAGTTATGTCACAGCTTTCCGGTCCCCGCGTTTATCTGGTTGCCGCGGTTGCCTCGAATGGAATCATAGGCGCGAATGGCCGGCTACCGTGGTCTTTGCCCGAGGATTTGAAGCACTTCAAGCGCCTGACGCTCGGGCACCCGGTCATCATGGGCCGGCGTACCTGGGAGTCGCTGCACGGCGCGCTCCCGGGCCGGGACAACATCGTGGTGACCACCACCCCCGGCTACGAGGCGCCGGGCGCCGCGGTCGCCAACTCGCTCGAGGGGGCCTTGGCCCTGTGCCTGGGCGAGCCGGTAGCCTTCGTGATCGGCGGCACCCGCCTGTTCGCCGAGTCGCTGCCCATCGCTGATGGGCTGGTGCTCACCGAGATCGACAAGGCGTACGAGGGCGATACGGTGTTTCCGCAATACGAGCGCTCGCGCTGGAAGGAAACCCAGCGCGAGCGGCACGTGACGGCGGAGGGAACGAAGTTCGACTTCGTCCTGTACGAGAAGGCCTAGCTCGTGCCTCGAAAGCGGGCTAGCCCTTGCTTTCGAACACCCGGACCTCGGGCAGCGGAAAGCCGTTGAACTGGCTCGCGTAGGCCGTGGTGTAGGCGCCGGCGTTCTTGATGTAGACGAAGTCGCCCTCCTGCAGGTCGGAAGGCAGAGGCTCGTCCCGCATGACGACGTCCACCGAGTCGCAGGTCGGCCCGGCGACCGTCCAAGCGACGTCGGGCCCTGCCCGGTCGGTGCGTATCCGGTACTTGAGCCCCTCGCTCGACTCGATCACGCCACCGAAGAGCCCGGCGTCCCAGTGCATCCACCGCTTGTAGACGCGGGTGGCGGTTACCAGAACGCGGCACACGAAGTAGCCGGCGTCGGAGACGAGGTAACGGCCGGGCTCGGCAACGACCTGCACATCCTCGGGGAAAGCCTTCAGGCCCTCGTTGACCACCGCGCCGATGGTCTCGATGGACGGAATCGGCTTCACATGGCGCACCGGGTAGCCGCCGCCGATATTGAGCAGGCGCGGCCGCAGGCCAGCCTTGGCCATCGTGTCGAAGAGCGCGCGCGCCTTCTCCAGCGCCACGCGCCAGTTTTCCGGGTTGCGGCACTGCGAGCCGACATGGAAGGTCACGCCGGCAAGATCGGCGCCTAGGCGGGCGGCGAGCGCCACGATCTCGCGCGCATCGCCCGCCCCCGCGCCGAACTTGCCGGAGAGCGGCCAGTCGCTGCCGATGTTGGGGGTTGCGATGCGCAGGTAGAGGCGCGCGTCAGGCTTGGTCTCATGCACGCGCCGCAGCTCGTCGGCGCTGTCCACGACGAACCACTCCACGCCCTTCGCGGCGGCGTAGGCGATGGACTCGCGCGACTTGACGGGGTTGGAGTAGAAAACCTCTGCTGCGGGCACGCCCAGTCCGAGAAGCACGTCGAGCTCGGCGATGGAGGCGATCTCGAAGCCGGCACCGTCCTGGGCGAGCACCTTCAGAACCCTTCGGTCCGGGTTCGCCTTGACCGCGTAGTGCGGGCGCACGCGCGGCATGGCCGCACGGAAGCGCCTTACCTTGCCGCGCACGATGGCCGTATCGACGAGCAGGAAAGGCCGGGAGTATTTGTGCCGTGCTGCCTGGCGCACGATCTCGAAGTCGAGGCTGACTTCGGGATGCGTGTCGAAGAGTTGCTCTTGCGGCTGCTGCTTTGGAAGCGCGCCCTTGCGCGCGATGCTACTGCGGTCCCCCATCAACGTTCTCCTGGCGGTATCTAGGTTTCGGGAATGTCCCGGACGCACACTTCGCAATGCATGGTCTGTCTCCTGATGCCTCTCATGAGCAACCTCCTCCTTTTGCACTCTGAATCCAAAAGGAAAAAAACTTGAGCGGATTATAGGGACATGACCCCCAGCGTCAAGAGTTTTTTTGGAGTTTTGCAATGCCGGGATTTCCCGGCGGCCACAACATCCGGCGCCTGCCCTGGACACGCCTACTAGATATTGCGCGCGATTAGATGCGCGGGAGCGTGACGCCCTTTTGCCCCTGGTATTTGCCCCCGCGGTCGAGGTAGGAGGTCTCGCATACCTCGTCCGACTCGAGGAAAATCACCTGCGCCACGCCTTCGTTGGCGTAGATGCGCGCCGGCAGCGGCGTGGTGTTGGAAAACTCCAGCGTGACATGCCCCTCCCATTCGGGCTCGAGCGGCGTCACGTTGACGATGATGCCGCAGCGCGCGTACGTGGACTTGCCCAGGCAGATGGTCAATACGTTGCGTGGGATGCGGAAATACTCCACGGTGCGCGCCAGCGCGAACGAGTTGGGCGGGATGATGCACACCTCGCCCCGGTAGTCGACGAAGTTCTTCTCGTCGAAGTGCTTGGGGTCGATGATGGTGGAGTTGACGTTGGTGAAGATCTTGAATTCCGTCGAGCAGCGGATGTCGTAGCCGTAGCTCGAGGTGCCGAACGAAACGATCTTGCGCCCGTCGAGGGTCTTCACCTGCCCCGGCTCGAACGGCGCGATCATGCCGTGCTCCAGCGCCATGCGCCGGATCCAGCGGTCGGACTTTATGGTCACGTGTTCTGCACGACGATGTTCGGGAACTTCGACGTCATGTCGCGCTGCGACTCGGCGATTTTCACGGCGCAACGCCGTGCGATGCGCCGGTAAATGTCCGCCGCGCGCCCGTCCGGGTCGGAAACGACCGTCGGCCTGCCCGAGTCGGCCTGGCTGCGGATCGCCTCGTCCAGCGGCAGCTGACCCAGGAGCTCCGTGCCGTAGTCGCGGCACATTCTTTCGGCCCCGCCGCTGCCGAAGATGTGGCTCTCGTGGCCGCATTTGGGGCACACGTGAACCGACATGTTCTCCACCACGCCCAGGATCGGGATGCCGACCTTCTCGAACATCTTCAAGCCCTTGCGGGCATCGATGAGCGCAATGTCCTGCGGCGTGGTGACGATGACGGCGCCGGTGACCGGGACCTTCTGCGCGAGGGTGAGCTGGATGTCGCCTGTGCCCGGGGGCAGGTCCACCACGAGGTAGTCGAGCCCGCGCCAGCGGGTGTCCTTCAGCAGCTGCTCCAGCGCCTGCGTGACCATCGGACCGCGCCAGACCATCGGTGTATCGACGTCGATGAGAAAGCCGATCGAGATGGCCTGCAGCCCGTGACCTTCCATCGGCTCCAGGTGCTTCCCGTCCTTGGACTCGGGCCTGCCTGCTATGCCGAGCATCATGGGCTGCGACGGGCCGTAGATGTCCGCATCCAGCATGCCGACCGCGGCGCCCTCGGCCGAGAGCGCCAGCGCGAGGTTCACGGCGGTGGTGGATTTGCCCACCCCGCCCTTGCCGGAGGCGACGGCGATGATGTTCTTGATGGCGGGGACGAGCTTCACGCCGCGCTGCACGGCATGCGGCACGACCCTCGAGGATACGTTTACCGCCACATTGGCGGCGCCTGCTGCCTTGAGCGCCTGCACGATCTGCCGGCGGATCGGGTCGTGCTGGCTTTTGCCGGGATAGCCCAGCTCGATGTCGAGCGAGACGTCGGCGCCCGAAAGGCGGATGTTGCGGGCGGCGCGGGTCGCGACGAAGTCTTTCCCGGTGTTCGGATCGACCAGCTCGCGCAGCGCGTCCTGGACCTGCGCTTCACTGAGGGACATGGTTGAAGTGTAAGCTAAAATTCCACGCTTTCCCCGGCCCTACATGCCCCGCAAGCTCTTCGTCACGACGGCGCTGCCGTACGCCAACGGCTCGTTCCACATCGGGCACATCATGGAGTACATCCAGGCCGATATCTGGGTGCGGTTCCAGCGGATGCAAGGCCACGAGGTGCATTTCGTCGGCGCCGACGATGCCCACGGCGCGCCGATCATGCTCAAGGCCGAGGCCGAAGGCATCACGCCGCAGGCGCTGGTGGGACGCATTGCCGCCGAGCGGCCGAGGTATCTGCGCGGCTTCCACATCTCCTTCGACAACTGGCACTCCACGGATTCCCCGGAAAACGTGGCCCTGTCGCAAGATATCTACCGCAAGCTCAAATCCGCAGGGCTGGTCTACACCCGGCCCGTGCAGCAGTTCTACGACCCGGTCAAGGGCATGTTCCTTGCCGATCGCTATCTCAAGGGCGAATGCCCCAACTGCGGGGCCCAGGACCAGTACGGCGACGCCTGCGAGAACTGCAGCTCGGTGTACGCGGCTACGCAGCTGAAAAATCCGCGCTCGACCCTGACCGGGGCAACGCCGGTGCTCAAGTCCTCCGAGCACCACTTCTTCAGGCTGTCGGATCCGGCATGCCGGCAGTTCCTGGACGAGTGGCTCCACACACCGGGGCGCCTGCAGCCGCAGGTCGTCAACAAGGCGCGCGAATGGCTGGAAGGTACCGGCGACAAGGCCCTGTCCGACTGGGATATTTCGCGCGACCCGCCGTACTTCGGCATTCGCATTCCGGATATTCCGGAGGAGAAATACCTTTATGTATGGCTGGACGCGCCCATCGGCTACCTGGCGTCCCTGAAGAATTACTGCGCGAAGAAAGACATCGACTTCGAGGCCTTGCTGCAGGACCCGCGCACCGAGCAAGTCCACTTCATCGGCAAGGACATCATTTACTTTCACACCCTGTTCTGGCCGGCGATGCTCAGATTCGCCGGGCGGCCGTACAAGGTGCCCGACCATGTCTATGTGCACGGCTTCATCACGGTGTCGGGCGACAAGATGTCGAAATCGCGCGGCACCGGCATCAGCCCGCTGCGCTACCTCGATCTGGGCATGAACCCGGAATGGCTGCGTTATTACATCGCCGCCAAGCTGAACGGCAACGTGGAGGACCTCGACTTCAACCCAGACGATTTTCTCGCGCGGGTGAACAGCGATCTGGTAGGCAAGTACGTCAACATCGCCAGCCGCTGCGCGGTATTCCTGAACCGCAAGTTCGCCGGCGAGCTCGGTGCCTGCGAGCACCGGCTGCTCGCCGACTGCCAGGCGAGCTCGGCGCATCTCGCCTCACTGTACGAGCAGCGCGAGTTCGGCAAGGCGTTGCGCGAAGTGATGGCGCTGGCCGACCAGGCCAACCAGTTCGTCGACGAGCAAAAGCCCTGGGAGCTGTCCAAGCAGGCGGGGGCGCAGCAACGCCTGCAGGAGGTCTGCTCGGTTGCCGTCAACGCTTTCCGCATCCTCACCGTGTACCTGAAGCCGGTGCTGCCGCAGCTCGCCGCGCAGGCGGAGAAGTTCCTGAACGTCCCCGCCCTCGGCTGGCCCGACGCGCTGCACACGCTGCCGGCCGGCCACCGCATCGGGGAGTACCGGCATCTGCTCGCCCGAGTCGAAGCGCGGCAGCTCGACCAGCTGTTCGATGTTGCATCCGTGCCACAGGCGGCGCCCGAGCAACAGACCAAGGAGCATGCATTGACCGACACCGCGACCGAAACCATCGGCATCGAGGATTTTGCAAAGCTTGACCTGCGCGTAGCGAGGATCGCGCACGCCGAAGCGGTGGAAGGCGCCGACAAGCTGGTCAAGCTCACGCTGGACCTTGGCGGCTCCACGCGCACGGTATTCGCCGGCATCAAGTCGGCGTATGCACCGGCCGACCTGGAAGGCCGGCTGGCCGTGGTGGTGGCGAACCTTGCGCCGCGGAAAATGAAGTTCGGGCTCTCCGAGGGAATGATCCTCGCCGCCTCCGGCGACGGGCCGGGAATATTCATCATTTCGCCGGACTCGGGAGCGCAGCCCGGCATGCGCGTAAAATAGGGCGCATCGCGGCCGGGCGCCGCACGCGGGGAGGCCGTCGTGGAAAGCTCCAGCCGCACGCTGGTCTGCAGCGTGCTTTTCCTCGACATCATCGAGTATTCGAAGAAGCCGGTCGCTGAGCAGCTGCAGCTCAAGCAGGCTTTCAACCGATCTCTCTCCACTGCGCTCGAGCAAACGCCGCAGCGCGACCGCATCATTCTCGACACCGGCGACGGCGCAGCCGTCACTTTCATGGGCGACCCGGAAGACGCGCTGTTCGCAGCGCTCACCGTACGCAACATGGCGAGCGAGGTGCCGGTGCGACTCGGAGTCAACCTCGGGCCGGTTCGCCTGGTAAAGGACCTGAACGGCCAGATGAACATCATCGGCGACGGCATCAACGTGGCGCAACGCGTAATGAGCTTCGCGCGTCCCGGCCAGCTGCTCGTGTCGCGTTCCTTCTACGAAGTGGTCTCCTGCCTGTCCCGCGACTATCTGAACCTTTTCCGGCACGAAGGCTCGCGCACCGACAAGCACGTGCGCGAGCACGAGGTCTACTCGGTCGTGGGCGGCACGCCCACCACCCGCCGCCTGGCGCATACCGAGTCGCAGATGCTGGCGCGCGACGGCGGCTGGCTCGCCGGTTCCGGCCCGCTCGGGTTTCGCCGCTCCGCGCTGGTGGCGGCACCGCTCGCTTTCCTGCTGCTGCTCGGCGGCGGCGTGGCGGCGCGCTCGATGATCGAGCCCGAATCCCAGGCCTCCGCGAAGCCCAGGGCAAGGATGACCGCGGTCGAGAAGCGCGCTGCGGCGACCGAAAAGCCGGTAACGGCGCCGGCCGCATCCAGCGGTCGCCTCGAGCTCGCCGTGCTGCCGTGGGGGGAAGTGGTGATCGACGGCAAAAGCCGTGGCGTCAGCCCGCCGCTACGCACGCTTGAAATCCCGCCCGGCTCGCATACGATAGAGTTGCGCAACTCGACTTTTCCCAGCCATGTCGCGAAGGTGGACGTGAAAGCCGGGGAGGCAGTCAGGATCCGGCACAGGTTCGGCAAGAAAAAATGAAGCGATTGCTCATCGTCCTTGCCGCGAGTGCGGCGCTAACGGGCTGCGGCACGGAGCCCATGCGCGAGCTCGAGGCGCTTTTCAACCCCAACAAGGGGGAGGCCGCGCTGGCGGTCGGGCTGCGGCAGTACGAGGACGGGCGCTATGCCGAATCGCTGAAGAACCTGCAAGCGGCGATCGGCCAGGGGTTGCGCGACAGCGACCGGGTAAACGCCCACAAGCACGTGGCCTTCATCCATTGCGCGTCCGACCGGGAACGCGCCTGCAGGGACGAGTTTCGCAGGGCGTTGCGCGTGAATCCGGACCTGGAGCTCGCGCCCGCCGAAGCCGGGCACCCCATTTGGGGACCGATCTTCCGCTCGGTCAAAGCGGGCCGCTAGGCCCGCCGCCCATGGAGGCAGCCAAGCTCGGCCGCTACGTCATCCAGTCCGAGCTCGGACGGGGCGCGATGGGCGTTGTCTACAAGGCAAACGACACCGTCCTGGAGCGCACGGTGGCGGTCAAGACCGTCAACATGGCGCTGGAGCGCGAAGGCGCGGAGAAATACGAAGCGCGGTTCTACCAGGAAGCGCGCGCCGCCGGCAGCCTGAACCACCCGAACATCGTCACGGTCTACGACGTGGGCAAGGAAGGCGACGTCGCCTACATGGCGATGGAGTTCATCGAGGGCGTCGAGGTGCGCTCGATGATCGCCGAAGGGCGGGCAGTGCCGGTCTCGCAGGCAGTTTCGATCGCCGCCCAGGTGGCCGAAGGCCTCGCGTACGCGCATCAGCACGGCGTGGTCCACCGCGACGTAAAGCCCGCGAACATCATGGTGGTGAAGGAGGGGTTGGTAAAGATTACCGACTTCGGCATCGCGCGCATGCGCGCCGCCACCGATGAGCTCACCCAGACCGGCGTGATGCTCGGCTCGCCCAAATACATGTCGCCCGAGCAGGTGATCGGCAAGCGCGCTGACCACCGCTCCGACGTCTTTTCTCTCGGCGTCATCCTGTACGAGCTGCTCACCGGCGGGGCGCCTTTCAACGGCGAGAACGTCACCGCCCTCATGTACCAGATCGTCAACTTTGCGCCGCCTGCGCCCAGCGCCGTGAACCCGGCGGTGCCCGAGCTGCTCGACTACATCGTGGCCAAAATGCTGGCGAAGCCACTGGAGGAGCGCTATCAGAACGCGCAGGATCTGGCCCAGGACCTCAGGGCCTGCGAGCGCCAGATCTCCACGCCGATAGCGGCGACCATGCCGCCGCGCCCGGCCGGGCTGGCGAGTGGCGCGCAACCCGAGCTCGCAGTGACACAGGCTCAGGCGGTCGTCATGGCGCAAACGCTCAACCGCACGCGCATCGAGGACGCGGTCCCGGCTGACACCACCGCGCCTCCGGCACGCGGCCTCGCGCACTCGTTCGACTCGGCCGAGGCAACCCAGCGCCTCGCCTCACTCACCGGTGCCGGCATCGCGCCCGAGTCGGTTTCCGCGACCCAGGCGCTGAGCTCCATGAAGCCACCCGACAAGCGCGGCTGGCGCCGGCGCGACTGGCTGCTGGTCGGCGGGGCTACCCTGGTGGGCGTGCTGGCGGCCGCAGCCCTCGTGCGCCGCCGCTAGCGCCCAGGCTTCGGCGGAGCCCACGGCTTGCCCGTGCGGCCCTCGATGTACTCGCGGATCAGGCGGCGCACCACCTGCGAAGGCGTCTGGTCCTCCTGCGCGCACAGCTGCTCGAACAGCGCCTTCTTGCGCGGGTCGATCAAAATGGTCAGGCGGGCGGTGCGCTCTTCCATGGCGCGCAAGCATAACACCATTGCAATCGCATGATAATATGATTGCAATGGGTCGCTCGATGTCTGTATGATCGATGCCAGCCTGCTCGCGGCCGGGGCGTGGATCGCCATCGGCTGCTGCGGCCTGCTCGCGCCGCGCAGCGTCAATTTCGCCTGCCGCGTCCTCTATCCGGCGGGTGCCGCGGTCGGCGTGGCGAGCGCGGCGATCGCGCTTTTCGGGCTGTTCGAGCCGGCGTCGGCCCGGGTCCTGCCGCTCGGCCTGCCCGACCTGCCGTTCCACGCGCGACTGGACGCGCTGTCGGCTTTCTTTTTCCTGCTGCTGGGCGGCGTAGCGGCCGGCGTATCGGTGTTTGCGGGCGGCTACCTGCGCGCCGACCAGGGCAGCGCGCCCGGGCTGGTATGCCTGTGCTATCACCTGTTCCTCGCCAGCATGGCGCTGGTGCTGCTCGCCGACGACGCGTATTTCTTCATGGTGGCCTGGGAGACGATGGCGCTGTCCTCGTTCTTCCTCGTCACCAGCGACCACCGCCACGCCGAGATCCGGCGCGCCGGCTACCTTTACATTCTGATCGCGCACATCGGCGCCATCTCGATCCTGCTGTGCTTTGGCGCGCTGCAGGCCGGCACGGGCGATTACACCTTCGATGGGATGCGGGCGCTGGAGCTGCCGCCCGGCTGGGCCACCGTCGCATTCCTCCTGGCGCTTGCCGGATTCGGCGCCAAAGCCGGCATCCTGCCGCTGCACGTGTGGCTGCCCGAAGCGCACCCCGCCGCACCCTCGCCGGTGTCGGCGCTCATGTCGGGGGTCATGCTGAAAACGGCGGTGTACGGCCTGATGCGCGTGACGCTCGACCTCATCGGCTTCCCGGTGTGGTGGTGGGGCGTGATCGCCCTCGCGGTCGGCCTGGCTGGCGCCCTGTTCGGGATAATTTTCGCGGCGGTGCAGACCGACATGAAGCGCCTGCTCGCCTATTCCTCCATCGAGAACATCGGCCTCATCGTCGCCGGGTTCGGGCTGACGCTGCTGTTCCGGGGCTTCGGCATGGGCACGCTCGCAGCCCTCGCACTCACGGCGACCCTGTACCACTGCCTGAACCACGCCTTCTTCAAGAGCCTTCTGTTCCTCGCCACGGGCTCGGTGCTGCACGCGACGAGCGAGCGCAGCCTGGGCCGGCTCGGCGGTCTCATCCATCGCATGCCGTGGGTCGCCTGGTGCGCGCTCATCGGCACCGTCGCGATCGCCGGTCTGCCGCCGCTCAACGGCTTCGTCTCGGAATGGCTGCTGCTCCAGGCATTCCTGTTCAGCCCGAGCCTGCCGCACGGCTACGTGAACATGCTCGTGCCGGTTGCCGCGGCGGCGGTGGCCCTCACCGCCGCCCTGTCCGGCTATGTCATGGTGAAGTTTTTCGGCATCGTGTTTCTCGGCCAACCGCGCCACGCCGCGCTGGCGAATGCCCGGGACGCCGGCCCTTGGGAAAAGGCTGGCCTGGCGTGGCTGAGCGTGGCTTGCGTGGTGCTCGGCCTGGTGCCCAACGCCGTGATCGCCATGCTGGAGCCGATAACCCGGCGGTTCACCGGCTACGGCATCTCCGGCGAGCAGCGCAGCTGGCTGTTCGTCGCGCCGATCGAAGCGCAGCGCGCGAGCTACAGCCCGCTGCTTTTTCTCATCGTCGCCACGGTGCTCATCCTCGCCGCGTGGCTGGCGGTGCGCGCCTTCTATCATGGCCGCGCGCGCCGCGCGCCGTTCTGGGACTGCGGCTTCCCCTGGCAGACCGCCCGCATGCAGGACACCGCCGAGGGTTTCGGGCAACCGGTCAAGGTGGTGTTCCAGCCGGCGTTCCGCATCGAAGGGGAAGCGCCCGCGCCGCGCGACAGCCGGCCGCGCTACTGGGAAACCGCCGAAGACCGCTTCTGGTTGTGGCTGTATCTGCCGGTGGCGCGCCTGGTGGACCGGCTCACCGGGCTCGCCACGCTGCTCCAGCGCGGGCGCATTTCCATCTACCTCATGTACAGCTTTGCCACGCTGCTCGTGCTGCTGCTCTTCATCCGGTGAGCGCCGCCGCCGCGCAGTTCACCGAGCTCATGCTGGCGCTGCTGCTCGCGCCGCTGCTCTCCGGATGGGTGAACCAGTGCCGGGCGTGGCTGCAGAACCGCAGCGCGCCGGGGCTGCTGCAGCCTTATCGCGTGCTGGCGAAGCTGTTCGAGAAGGAGGTGGTGCTGGCGCATAACGCTTCATCCCTTTTCCGCAGCGCGCCTTACCTCGTTTTCGGCTGCCTCGCGCTGGCGGCGGCCATCGTGCCGACGCTTTCCACGGGACTGCCGCTCAACGCTGCCGCCGATGCGATCGCGCTCGTGGGCTTGCTCGCGCTGGCGCGCTTCTTCATCGCCCTTGCCGGCATGGACATCGGCACTTCGTTCGGCACGCTCGGTGCGCGCCGCGAGATGATGATCGGGTTCCTTGCCGAGCCGGCGCTGCTGATGGTCCTGTTTACCGCCTCCCTCATCTCGCAGTCGACCTCGCTGTCGACCATCGTGGACGCGCTGGGACGCCGCGACTTCGTCATCTACCCGAGCATGGCGTTCGCCGGCGTGGCCTTCACCATGGTGTCGCTCGCCGAGAACGCGCGCATCCCCATAGACAACCCGTCCACGCACCTCGAGCTCACCATGATTCATGAGGCCATGGTCCTCGAGTACTCGGGTCGGCACCTCGCCATGATCGAGTGGGCCGCGAGCCTCAAGCTGTTCGTGTATTCCTGCATCGGCCTCGCCTTGTTCTTCCCCTTCGGCATCGCCCAGGGCGGGGACTGGCTGGGCATCGCGCTCGCGCTGCCGATACTGGTCGTGAAACTTGCCGCGGGCGGCGGCGCGCTTGCGCTGATCGAGATGACGAGCGCGAAGATGCGCATCTTCCGCGCGCCCGAGTTCCTCGGCACGGCGTTCCTGCTCGCGGTGCTCGCCATGCTGGTCCACGTGCTGCTCGAGGCCTGATTGCTCCACCACTACGGCCCCCAGGTCATCAACCTGCTCGCAGCGGTCCTGCTGCTGCTCGCCTTCGCCATGCTCTCGCAGCGCCGCATCCTTTCCCTCATCAACCTGTTCGCGGCCCAGGGCGTGGTGCTGTTTCTTGCCACGGCGCTGGTCGCGGCGCTCACCTCCCAGGCGCACCTTTACTGGTCGGCGGCGCTGACCCTGTTGCTCAAGGTTTTCCTGCTGCCCTGGATCCTGCACCGCCTGATCCGCCGCCTGAACGTGAAGTGGGACGTCGAGACACTGATCAACATCCCCACCATTATGCTGATCGGCATCGTGCTGGTGATTCTCGCCTTCAACCTCGCCGCGCCGATCTCCCAGCTCGCCGGCACCGTGACGCGCTCCACCCTCGGCATAGCCCTCGCCTCGGTGCTGCTGTCGTTCCTCATGATGATCACGCGCTCCAAGGCCGTGCCGCAGGTCGTCGGCTTCCTGGCAATGGAAAACGGATTGTTCTTCGCGGCCACTGCCGCGGTCTACGGCATGCCCATGGTGGTCGAGCTCGGCGTCGCGCTGGACGTCCTGGTGGCCTCCTTGATCCTCGGGGTGTTCCTGTTCCAGATTCGCGAGCGCTTCGATTCCGTCGATACGCGCCACCTGGAAAAGCTGAAGGAGCGCTGATGGCGGGGGACATCCTTCTGCTCCTCCTGTCTCCGCTCGCGGGTGGCGCGGCGCTTGCCCTGGTAGGTCACCGGCGCTACGCCGCCGAGGTGAATTCGGCATTCGCCATCCTGACCTTCGGCGCGGCGGCGCGGCTGGTGGCGCGGGTGATTTCCGAAGGGCCGATCAGTGCCCTCGACGAGGAATTTTTCGTCGATTCGCTGAACGTGTTCCTGGTGGCGCTGACCGCGTTCGTCGCCATGACGACGTCGCTTTTCTCGCGTCCCTACATGCGCATCGAGCGCTCGCACGGCCGGGTTTCCGACGCCGGCATGCGCCTTTATCACAGCATGTATCAGCTTTTCAGCTTCACGATGCTGCTCGTCCTGACGACCAACAACCTGGGCGTCATGTGGGTCGCCATGGAGGCCGCAACCCTGACTACGGTGCTGCTGGTGGCGCTGTACCGCACGCATGCCTCGCTGGAGGCGGCGTGGAAATATTTCATCCTGTGCGGCGTCGGCATCGCCCAGGCGCTGTTCGGCACCATCCTGGTGTATTTCGCCGCCGAGCGCATTCTCGGCGCGGGCATCGGCTCGCTGCTGTGGACGCATCTGGATGCAGTCAAAGGCCAGCTCGAGCCCACCGTGATGTCGATTGCTTTCGTGTTTCTGCTGGTGGGCTACGGCACCAAGGTGGGCCTGGTGCCGCTGCACAACTGGCTGCCCGACGCGCACGCCGAAGGCCCAACGCCGATCTCCGCCGTCCTGTCCGGGCTGCTGCTGAACGTTGCCCTGTACGCCTTGATCCGCTTCAAGGTGCTGACCGACGGGGCGCTGGAGCGGCCCTTCGCCGGCGCCTTGCTCATGGGCTTTGGCCTGCTTTCCGTCGTCGTGTCGGCGTTCTTCCTGTCGCGCCAGCGCGACATCAAGCGCATGTTCGCCTACTCATCGATCGAGCACATGGGCCTGATCACCTTCGCCTTCGGCATGGGCGGCCCGGTCGCGAGCTTCGCCGGGTTGCTGCACATGACGGCGCATTCGCTCACCAAGAGCGCGATTTTCTTTGCCGTCGGGCACGCCGCGCAAAAAAGCGGCACCCAGCTCATGGAAGGCATTCGCGGCCTGGTCAAGGTGAGCCCGGCGATCGGCTGGGGCTTGATGCTGGGCACCGCGGCGATTCTCGGCATGCCGCCGTTCGGGGTGTTCGCGAGCGAGTTCCTCATCCTGACGACTGCCATAGCGCAGCAACCGTGGGCAGCGCCCATCCTGCTGGTTTCGCTCGGCGTTTCGTTTGCGGCAATCTTCGGCAAGGTCCAGGCCATGGTGTTCGGAGAGCCGACCGCTGCCCGGCTGCCGCATCGCCCGGCGCTGATTCCGGTTTTCACGCACCTGGCGCTGGTCCTGTTGCTGGGCCTCTATGTGCCCCCCTATCTCGCCGACTGGTACCGCCGCGCGGCCCAGCTCATCGGATGAGCTTTCACCTGGAGCGCTCCGCTGTGGATGAATCGGGCTGGCGCCGCGCGATCGAAGCCGCGCTACAGGCCGGCGGCCGCCTCGGCGCGCTTTGGGGAACCGACGAGGGCAGCGCCCTAGCCGTGCACGCGCTGCTCGTAGTGCACGACCGGATGCTTTGGTACACCCTTCCACTGGAGGCGCGTTACCCGGACGTATCGCAGGCCTTTCCCGCAGCCGGCCGCATGCAGCGTGCCGTGGCCGACTTGCTGGGCCTGACTGCCGGCGAGGACGCACGCGGCTGGCTGCGCCACGGCGCTTGGGACGGCACCGGCTACCCGCTGAGGAAGGATTTCGTGCTGGATGGAAAGAAGGCGCAGGGCGATCCCGGATACGCCTTCGTGCGCGTCGAGGGCGAAGGGGTGCACGAAATACCCGTCGGGCCGGTGCATGCCGGCATTATCGAGCCGGGCCACTTCCGCTTTTCGGTCGTCGGCGAGCGCGTGCTGCGCATCGAGGAGCGCCTGGGCTACACCCACAAGGGCATCGAAAGGCGCTTCGAGTCGCTGTCGCTGGAAGAAGGCGCGCGCTTGGCCGGGCGCGTCTGCGGGGACAGCACCGTGGCGTACGCCTGGGCCTATGCCATGGCGCTCGAAACGGCCGCCGGAGGGCAAGTGCCCGAGCGGGCGCTCTGGCTGCGCGCCTTGCTGCTGGAGCGCGAACGCATCGCCAACCATCTGGGCGACCTCGGCTACCTCGGAAATGACGCCGGGTTGGCCGTAGGTCTGGCCCAGTTCTCGAGGCTCAAGGAAGACGTGCTGCGAACAAACCGCCGCCTGTTCGGTCACCGTTACCTCATGGATCGCGTGGTGCCGGGAGGCGTGACCGTGGAGCTGGACGATGCGGCAGGCGCCGAGCTGCTCGCCGAAGCGGACCGCCTGGAGGAGGAAATTGCGGCGCTGCGCGCCATCTACTACGACCACTCCGGCCTGCAGGACCGATGCATCAATTGCGGGCGGCTGAGCGCGCAGGTGGCGGCTCAGCTCGGGGCAGTGGGGCTCGCCGCGCGGGCAAGCGGCCACGCGATGGACGCTCGCGTCTTTCCCGGCCTGCCCCCCTATGACAAGCTGCTGCCGAAGATTTGCGCCCACCGCAACGGAGACGTAGCCGCGCGCATCGTGGTGCGGTTCGAAGAGCTGTTCGAGTCGCTTGCGCTGCAGCGCAGGATCGTGCGGCAGATCCCGCCGGGCAGTTGCCGCCTGCCGCTTGCGCCTGCGCCGGCGGGCGGCTGCGGCGTGGGCTGGGTGGAGGGATGGCGCGGAGAGGTTTTCGTCGTGCTCGAGGCGGGCGACGAGGGCCGCGTGCGCCGTTGCCATCCCCACGACCCTTCGTGGCAGAACTGGCCCGCCGTTGAATACGCGGTGCTGGGCAACATCGTTCCGGACTTTCCGCTGATCAACAAGTCTTTCAACCTCAGCTACTCGGGAGCTGACCTCTGATGAACAAGCTTTTGCACCGCATCATGCTCGCCGGCATTCCCAGCGAGCCGGCGCCGGCCCCGGATGCGTCGCTGCGCGCGAACGCGGTCCGCCTGAGTGAGGATGTCTTGGCGCTGCTGGGACGTGCGCTCGCCATCCGGCACGTGGATGCCGGCTCGTGCAACGGCTGCGAGCTCGAGATTCAAGCCTTGAACAACCCCTACTACAACCTGGAGGGCTTGGGCATAAAGTTCGTCGCCAGCCCGCGCCATGCCGACCTGCTGCTGGTCACGGGACCGGTGGCGCGCAACATGGAGCAGGCGCTGCGCCGCACCTATGACGCGATGCCGGAGCCCAAGCTGGTGGTTGCAGTCGGCGACTGCGGCTGTACCGGCGGAATGTTCGGCGAAAGCTACGCGACGGTTGGAGCCGTTTCGAAGGTCTTGCCGGTCGACGTTGCGGTCCCCGGCTGCCCGCCCGACCCGATCGCGCTCATGCAGGCAATACTGACTGCGGTTACGAGCGGCCGCCGCAGCTCGACGGCATCGCGCTGACCGGATAGCCTTTGCAGGTCCAGCCGGCCTGTCCGCCCTGCAGCGTGGGCATCAGCGTAATCTCGATCGCGTTGCGCTCGTTCCACCCGCGGATCGCGCCGCTTTCCGAAACCACCCACTTCATCTCGCCATGCTCGGGGTCGTTGCGCGGTGGAATTTTCACGCCCGCCCCCGCGCCGTCGAGCTTTCCGGATTTGGCCGCCGCCGCGCCGACCTGCTGCTTGGCCGGCTCGGCGCCGGCCACTAGCGCTTGCGCGGCTTCCTTGGCCTCGGCTCCCGCCATTTGAGGCAGAACCACGGCAACCACGAGAAATCCGATCAGGGCGAGTGCCGCGACGGCCAACAGCGCTATGCGCATTTTCTTTTCCTCCAGAATGCGACTGCGGAGCGAGCTTACCATGGAGCTCTCGCCGGCGTTCCATGCACTTAAGGTCTTTTACATGATCACGCGCCAGCTGCACATAAGCGGCGCCGTACAGGGAGTGGGATTCCGCTACGCGATGCGCCACGAGGCCAGGCGGCGGGGCGTTGCCGGCTGGGTGCGCAATCGCGCCGATGGCAGCGTCGAAGCCATGTTGCACGGCGAGGCGCAGGCGGTGGAAGCGCTCATCGCCTGGGCGCGCTCCGGGCCGCCCGCGGCCCGCGTGCTCAGCGTTGAGGTGAGCGCAGCCGCGCCGGAGGCCGGCGGATACGCCGGCTTCGATGTGCGGCCGACCGCCTAGCGCGTCCGCTGGTATCGGCGCGGGCTACCTTGCGCAACGCAGTTGCGCAAAGAATCCGTCGCCTCAAGAATCCGCGCGTCGCCTGATGCGGGGAGGGAAAAGATGATCGCCACGCCACCTCTGCCGCTCTCGGCCCATGAGCTGCAGGCAGCGTTTCGCCAGTCGCGTCGTGTGGATCTGTCGCGCCTGAACCGCATCCTGGGGCTTGATTCTCAGCGCGGCTTGCTCGAAGTCCAGGCAAACACGCGCTGGCATTCGGTGGCCGAGCAGTTGCGGCCAGGTGACGCCCAAGTCCAACAGTTGCTCGCGCCGCATGCCACGGTAGGCGCAACCCTCAGCCGGAACGCCGCCGGGCCCGACGGGCGTCCTGCGGTGACCCATGTCGAGTCGCTCACCATGGTGACCCCCGACGGCCTGCTGCGGCGGGTCGACCGCCTGACGGGCGCAGAGCTGTTCGCGCTGGTGCTGGGCGGCCAAGGGCTGTTCGGCGCCCTCTACAGCGCCACGCTGCGCGTGGAGTCACTGCTGCGCTCGGTTCGGGGCCCCGAAGCGCTCGAAGCCTTGCCGCCCGGCTTGCCCGCCGGCCCGGCGCGCCGGCTGCGGCTGCTGGTGCCTCCGGCACGGCTGGAAAGCTTCATCGAGCAGGCGCGTCCGCGGTGCGCCGAGTGGCGCACCGCCATCGAAGGGCTGCAAGTACGGCGCACCCGAAACGAGGACGAAACGTTCCTGCGCTGGGCCCACCGCGATTACGCGGAGGTCACGCTCTGGCTCGGGGAGCGCCGCACGATCGGCGGCGCGGTGCGCGCTACGCAGGTGCGGCGCGAGCTGATCGACGCGGCCATCGCGCTCGGCGGCAGCTTCCCCATCGGCAGTACGCCCGAGGCGACGCGCGCGCAGGCCGAAGCCTGCTATCCGCAGCTTGCCGCTTTCCTGGCCGAGCAGCGCAGGATCGATCCCGGCGGCGTCATGGCCAACGCCTGGCTGCGCCACTATCGCAGCCTGCTTGGCCGCGAATCCTGCGAGGTGCGCTGGGGCGATTAGCGCCACGTTGGCGCGACGCCTCAGGCGGTATAGAGGAGCTGCACGTTCTCGGCTGCGAGCCAGGCCGCCAGCTCGGCCAGGAGCTGGTTGTCGGGGCGCACGCGCCAGGCTTCGCCCAGCACGACATCGCAGACTGCCTTGCCGTTCGCATGGCGTACGTGCACCTGGCAGGTACCGGTCCCCTGCGCGCGATACGGCGCCAGCACCTGCTGCAGCCGCTTGGCGTCGGCCTCACCGTTGGTCGCGATCCTCAGCTGGGTAGCGTAGCGCAGGCGCAATGCATCCAGATCGAGCAGGTCTTCGGCCATGACGCGCAGGCCGCCCGAGAACTCGTCGTTCTGCACCTTGCCGGAAACCACCAGCAGCGAATCCTCCTTCAGCTTGTCCCGGTGGCGCTCATAGAGCTCGTTGAACACGGAGATCTCGACCTGCGCGGTGCCATCGTCGAGCATCACCACCATCATGCGCCCGCGGCGGGTCATCTGGGTGCGCGCTGCCACCACGATCCCAGCCATCCACACCCGCTCTCCAGGGGCGAGGCGCGCCAGCGGCACGCGCGGAAAGCGCGCCAGCTCGCGCTCGTAAATGCTGAAAAGATGCGCCGAAAGGTAAAAACCGAGAGCCGCCTTCTCCTCCAGCAGGGTTTGCTTCATGTCCCAGGGCGGCGTGTCCAGGTAGACGTGCGATCCGCCATGCGGCGCCTCCGACTCGCCGAACAGGCTCTCCTGCGAAGCCTGCCGCTCTGCCTGCTCGGCCGCCTCGAGCGCGCGGGCCACAGAGGCGAGCAGTCGCGCCCGGTTGGTCTCGACCGGGTCGAACGCCCCGGCGCGCACCAGCGCCTCGACCACGCGACGGTTGACGATGCGCTTGTCGACGCGGCTGCAGAAATCGAACAGATCCGTGAACGGCGCCTTGGCGCGCGCCTCGAGGATCGCCTGGATGGCGGACTCGCCCGTGCCGCGCACCGCGCCCAGGCCGTAGCGCACCGTTTGGCGGTCGAAAGGCACGAAGCGGTACTCGGAGGCGTTGATGTCCGGCGGCAGGATCGCGAGGCCGTTCGCGGTGCCGTCCTCGTAGATCTGGCGCACCTTGTCCGTGTCGTCCATCACCGCCGACAGGTTGGCCGCGACGAAAGCCGCCGCATGATGCGCCTTCATGTATGCGGTCTGATAGGCGAGCAGCGCGTAGGCTGCGGCGTGCGACTTGTTGAAGCCGTAGCCGGCGAACTTCTCCATCAGGTCGAACAGCTGCGTGGCTTTGGACGTCGGCAAGCCGTTCTTCTGGGCGCCGGCCACGAAGATCTCGCGCTGCTGCGCCATCTCCTCGGGCTTCTTCTTGCCCATGGCGCGGCGCAGCAGGTCCGCCCCGCCCAGCGAATAGCCGCCGATCACCTGGGCGATCTGCATGACCTGCTCCTGGTAAACCATGATGCCGTAGGTCGGGCCGAGGATCGGCACCAGGCGCGGGTCGAGGTACTCCACGCGCTTGCCGTGCTTGCGCTCGATGTATTCCGGGATCAGGTCCATCGGCCCGGGCCGGTACAGCGCCACCAGCGCGATCACGTCCTCGAAGCGGTCGGGCCGCGCCCGCTTGATGAGGTCGCGCATGCCACGGGATTCCAGCTGGAACACCGCGGTGGTATTGCCGGCGGACAGCAGCTTGTACGCTTCGGCATCGTTGAGCGGAACCTTCTCCAGCGAGAACCCGGCGTCGCCGAGCCTGCGGACATAGCGCTCGGCCCAGTCGAGGATGGTCAGAGTGGTGAGGCCGAGGAAATCGAACTTCACCAGGCCCACCGCCTCGACGTCGTCTTTGTCGAGCTGCGAGATGACGTTCGAGGTGCCCTCGGCGGCGTACAGCGGGCAAAAGTCGGTGAGGCGTCCGGGGGCAATCAGCACGCCACCGGCGTGCATGCCAACGTTGCGCACCAGCCCCTCCAGCTTGCCGCCGAGCTCGAGCAGCTCCCTGACCTCGTCTTCCTTCTGCTCCCGCTCGGCGAGAAGGGGCTCCATGCGCCGCGCATCCTCGAGGGTGACCATCTTGCCGGGTTGCACCGGGATCAGCTTGGCGATCTGGTCGCAGAAGTTGTAGCCGAGATCCAGCACCCGGCCGCAGTCGCGTACCACTGCGCGGGCCGCCATCGTGCCGAAGGTCGCGATCTGCGACACGCTGTCCTCGCCGTACTTCCTGCGCACGTACTCGATCACGCGGTCGCGCCCGTCCTGGCAGAAGTCGATGTCGAAATCCGGCATCGACACGCGCTCGGGATTGAGGAAGCGCTCGAAAAGCAGGTCGTACCTGAGCGGGTCCAGGTCGGTGATGCCCAGCGAATAGGCCACCAGCGAGCCCGCGCCCGAGCCGCGGCCCGGGCCTACCGGCACGCCGTTCTGCCTCGCCCAATTGATGAAGTCCGCGACGATCAGGAAGTAGCCGGCGAACCCCATCTGCACGATAGTGCCAATCTCGAACTCCAGGCGCTCTCGGTAACGAGGGATGTCCTCGTCTTTCAGATTCAGCTTGCCGACCCTGTGCGCAAGACCGGCGTGCGCCTGCTGCTTCAGGTAGTCATCGATCGTCACGCCAGGCGGCGTGGGGAACGCCGGCAGGCGGCTCTTGCCCAGCTGGATCGCGAGGTTGCAGCGCCGCGCAATCTCGACCGAGTTCTCCAGCGCCTGGGGAATGTCCGCGAACAGCCGCGCCATCTCCTCCTGTCGCTTGAAATGCTGCTCGGGCGTGAAAAGCTTCGGCCGCCGCTGGTCGGCAAGCACGTAGCCCTGCGAGATGCAAACGCGCGCCTCGTGCGCCTTGAAGTCGTCCGGGTCGAGGAACTGCACCGGATGCGTGGCAACCACGGGCAGGCCGAGCCGGGTGGCGAGCGCCACCGAGCGCGACAGCAGCGCCTCGCCGGCGGGGAAGCCGGCTCGCTGGAGCTCGATGTAGTAGCGCCCTGGAAAGAGCGCGGACCACTCCTTCGCCAGCCGCTCGGCCGTCTCGCTGCTGTCGGCGAGCAGCGCCTGGCCCACGTCGCCGAAGGACGCGCCGGAGAGGGCTATCAGGCCCTCGGTCCCTCCCTCCTCCAGCCAGGCGCGCGCCACTTCGGCTCGCGATCGATGCTGGTTGCGCAGCCAGGCGCGCGACAACAGGTCGCACAGCCGCAGGTAACCCGCGCGCGAGGCGCATAGCAGGAGTATGCGCGAGGCCTTGTCGCGATCGGCCGGATGCTGCACCCAGCAGTCGGCTCCGACGATGGGCTTGACCCCGGCCGAGCGCGCAGCGCCGTAGAACTTCACCAGGCCGAAAAGGTTGGCAAGATCCGTCAGCGCTAGGGCCGGCATGCCATCCGCAGCGGCGCGCTGAACAGCGTCGTCCAGACGCACGATGCCGTCGCTCACCGAATACTCGCTGTGCATCCTGAGGTGAACGAAGTGCGGCGCCGGCATGTCGAAAAAATTTTACCGGAAAGCCACCCGCCACTACCATGCGCGGGCCATGAACCGCGCGCTCGGCGCCCTGCTCCTCGGCGCCACCTGCATTGCACTTTCGCCGATCTTCGTGCGCCTGTCGGAGGCGGGCCCCACCGCGACTGCCTTCTGGCGCGTCGCGCTCGCCGTACCACCCCTCTGGTTTTTTTATCTATTGAAGGAAAAGCCGAGCCCGGATCGACCGGCGGCGCAATGGCCGCTGCTCCTGGCGGCCGGCATCGCCTTCGCCGGCGATCTTGCGTTCTGGCACGCCTCGGTGCAGCTCACGTCGGTGGCCAACTCCACGCTGCTGGCCAACCTCTCGTCGCTCTTCGTTACGCTGGCGGCCTGGGTGTTCCTGCGACAGCGGCCCAGCCGCCTGTTCCTCACCGGCCTCGGCCTCGCGTTGTTCGGGGTGACCCTGCTGGTACGCACCAGCCTGCAGTTCTCGCCCACCGCGCTCGCCGGCGATGCATTGGGCGTAGTCACCGCGATGTTCTACGCCGGCTACATCCTCGCCGTAAAGGGCTTGCGCGACCGCGGCAAAAGCGTGCTTCGTATCATGGCCGTCACCAGCACGCTGACCGCAGTCATCCTTCTGCCGGTTGCGCTCGCGACGGGCGAGCAATTCTTTCCGACGACCGGGGCGGGCTGGCTGGTCCTGCTGGGCCTGGCACTGGTTTCCCACGCCGCCGGCCAGGGCCTGATCGCCTACGCCTTAGCGCACCTGCCCGCCGCCTTCTCGTCCGTCGGGCTGCTCCTGCAGCCGGTGGTGGCCGCCTTTTTCGCGTGGCTGCTGCTCGCCGAGCCGCTGGTCGCGCTGCAGGTTGCCGGCGGATTGATCGTGCTGGCCGGCATTTATCTCGCCCGGCGGGGATCCGCCTAGACCACGATCGCGCGCGCCTCGCCCGCCCCCTTTTCGATCGCGCCGATCTCGTAAACCGTTTCGCCCTCTCCACGCAGCACTTCGGCGGCGCGTTTTGCGTCTTCCCGCGCGACAACCAGGGCCATGCCGATGCCGCAATTGAACACGCGGAACATTTCCTCCTCGTCGACATTGCCGGCGCGCTGCAGCCACTCGAAAACGCTCGGCTTGGGCCACGAAGCCTTGTTGATCTTCGCGAGGTGGCCGTCTCGCAGGATCCGGGGGACATTGCCCGTAATGCCACCGCCGGTAATGTGCGCAAGGCCCTTTACCGGCACGGTGTCGAGCAGCCGGAGGACCGGCTTCACGTAGATGCGCGTCGGCTCCAGCAGGTCGAAGCCGGATTGCTCGCGTTCGAGGATCTTGCGAATGAGGGAGTAGCCGTTGGAATGCGGGCCGCTCGAGGCAAGACCGAGGATCGCGTCGCCGGGCGCGATGTCGCGTCCGTCGATGATGCGCTCTTTCTCGACCACTCCGACGCAGAACCCTGCAAGGTCGTATTCGCCGGCGGGATACATTCCCGGCATCTCGGCGGTCTCGCCGCCAAGCAGCGCACAACCGGCGAGCTCGCAGCCGCGGGCGATGCCCTTGACCACCTCGGCGGCGACACGAGTGTCCAGCTTGCCGCACGCGAAGTAATCGAGGAAGAACAGCGGCTCGGCGCCCTGAACCAGCACGTCGTTTGCGCTCATCGCCACCAGATCGATCCCCACGGTGTCGTGACGGCCGAGGGAGAAAGCGAGCTTGAGCTTGGTGCCGACGCCGTCGGTACCGGAGACCAGCACGGGCGCACGGTACTTTTTCGGGATCTCGCACAATGCCCCGAAGCCGCCGATGCCGGCGAGCACTTCCGGGCGCAGCGTGCGGCGAGCGAAGGGCTTGATGGCCTCCACCAGCGCGTCGCCTTCGTCGATGTCGACGCCGGCGTCGCGGTAGGACAGTCCTTTCGACATGCTAGAGTTCCCCACGGTTTGCGTCATTCTAATGCCGCGTCAACTACCCCTCGACATTTCGCCGGCTGCCGCGCCGACTTTCGGCAGCTTCATCGCCGGCGCCAACGCGGAGGCGCTGGCACGCGTGCGCGCGCTCGCGGAAGGCGCCCTGCAGGAGTCGATCGTCTACCTCTGGGGCGAATCGGGGAGCGGCCGCAGCCACCTGCTGCGCGCTGCGGCTGGCGCCAATCCGGGCCTGGTCGTCGCCGACGATGTGGAGACGCTGGACGCCGCGGCCCAGCAGGCGTTGTTCGTCGCCATCAATGAAGCGCGCGACGGCCAGGCGGCGGTGCTGGCAGCGGGGCGCTCGGCGCCCGCCGGCCTCGCGCTGCGCGAGGATCTCAGGACCCGCCTGGGCTGGGGGCTGGTCTACCAGCTCAAGCCGCTCACCGATGCGGAGAAGGCTTTGCATTTGCGCGCCGAGGCGCATCGGCGGGGCCTTCGGCTTACGGACGAGGTGGTCTGGTATCTGCTCCACCATCTCCCCCGGGACGTCGCCACCCTGAACGCGGCGCTGCAGGTCCTCGACCGCCACTCGCTCGCCCGGCACCGGCCGATCACCCTGCCGCTGATTCGTGAGGCCTTGTCAGAAAAAAACGACGGGTAAAAACAACAGCGGGGGATTCGTGCCTCGACAGGCCCAATCCCCGGCATTAGATTCGAGCTTCAATAACCGGAGGTTGCGCAATGCCATCCCGGATTTTTCGGCGGTTCGCTCTGATTGCGGCGCTTGCGGTGGCCCTGCCAGCGCTCGCGCAGTCCGGCCTGCGCGTGCCCGAGCGGGGCGAGCCGGGGCTGGATCCCGCTTTCGCCCGCGGCTGGCTGGCGCCGGACTTCGACCGCTTCGGCTTCGCCAGCACGCACTGGAAGGATCTCGCCGGATTCGCGCCAAGCCAGCGCATGAACTGGTCCTACACTTTCGGCAACCGGCATAGCCTCGGGCTGTCGCTCGGCGCAGTGCGCGAATATGAATACGAGCGCCAGCTCTCCCTCTACGGACGCTACTGGTTCGCACACGACTGGGCAGTGAGCGCGGAAGCCATATCGCGCGAAGCTTCGGGCCTGCGACTGCAGGACTTCCGCATCGGGGTGCAACGCAGCTTCTGACGTTACACTCGGGCGCTCCATGCGCCTGGCTCTGTTCGACCTCGACAATACCCTGCTCGCCGGCGACAGCGACTACGAATGGGGCCAGTTCCTCGTCGACCGGGGGATACTGGAACGCCAGACGTACGAGGCGCAGAACCGCGCCTATTTCGAGCAGTACGTAGCGGGCACTCTGGACATCCACGAATACCTGGGCTTCGCGCTGCGCCCGCTCGCGCAGCACCCGCCGCAGGACCTGGCCCGTTGGCATGCCGACTTCATGCAAAGCCGCATCCTGCCCATGATAAGTACCGCGGCACGCGCGCTGGTGCGCCGCCATCTGGACCGGGGCGACCTGTGCGCCGTGATCACCGCGACCAACAGCTTCGTCACCGCGCCGATCGCGGCCGAATTCGGCGTTTCGGAGCTGCTCGCTACGGAGCCCGAAAAGCACGGCGGGCGCTTTACGGGGCGGGTCGCGGGGATCCCCTGCTTTCGCGAAGGAAAAGTCCACCGGCTGGAGCAGTGGCTTCGCGCCCGGGGACGCTCGCTGGGCGATTTCCAGGAAAGCGCTTTCTACAGCGACTCGCACAATGACCTGCCGCTGCTGGAGCGCGTTACCCGGCCGGTGGCGGTAGATCCGGACGAGCAGCTGCTGAAGGCGGCGCGGCAGCGAAATTGGGAAGTGCTTTCCCTGCGCAGGTAGAATCCCGGCCCTTGATGATCAAGAGGTTCATCCGGCGAGTCCTCGGGCTGCCTAACGAAGGGGCGTTGCGCGTGCCGCGCGAACGACACGGCCTGTCGCGGGACGCGATCACCCCCGCCGCCGCCAAGGTTTGCGGCGCCCTGCGCGAGGCGGGTTTTTCCGCCTACGTGGTGGGCGGCGCGGTGCGCGACCTGCTCCTCGGTATTGCGCCCAAGGACTTCGATATCGCGACCGACGCGCGTCCCGAGCAAATCAAGCCTCTGTTCCGGCGCGCGCTCATCATCGGGCGGCGCTTTCGCCTGGTGCACGTGCTCATGGGGCCGGAAACCGTCGAAGTCTCCACGTTTCGGGCCGCGGACACCGAGACCGCCGAGAAGGACGAGCACGGCCGCGTGCTGCGCGACAACGTGTTCGGCACCATCGAAGAGGACGCGAGGCGGCGCGATTTTACGGTGAACGCCCTTTACTTCGACCCGGCCAACGAAGAGGTGGTGGATTTCCATGGCGGCCTCGCGGACCTCAAGAAGCGCACCTTGCGTGTGATCGGCGAGCCGGAAATCCGCTACCGCGAAGACCCGGTCAGAATGCTGCGCGCGGTGCGCCTCGCGGCCAAGCTGGGCCTGACGCTGGACGCTGCCACGCGCGCGCCCATCCGCGGCATGGCGCCCCTCATGGAGCGCGTGCCTCCGGCCCGCCTGTTCGACGAGATGCTGAAGCTGTTGCTGTCAGGCCATGCCAGCGCCTGCCTGCGCCAGCTGCGCGACGTGGGGCTGCACAAGGGGCTGCTGCCGCTGCTAGACGTGATCCTCGAGCAGCCGCTGGGCGAGCGCTTCGTCACCCTGGCCCTCGCGCAGACCGACGAGCGCGTGCTCGCCGAGCGGCCGGTGTCGCCCGCGTTCCTGTTTGCTGCGCTGCTGTGGCACGAGGTCCTGGCGGCGTCGAAAGCGCGGCAGGCGCGCGGCGAGCGTCCCATCATGGCGCTCGAGCATGCGATGGACGAAGTGATGGATACGCAATGCGCGAAGCTCGCCATCACCCGCAAGCTCACGGCGACGATGCGCGAAGTATGGTCGATGCAGCCGCGTTTCGAGCAACGCTCCGGCACCCGTGCTTTCCGCCTGCTGGAAGCGCCGCGCTTTCGCATGGCGTATGACTTCCTCGCGCTGCGCGCGGCGAGTGGCGAAGTGCCGGCCGACATCGAGGAATGGTGGCGGGCCTTTCAGGGCGCGGACCCTGAGGCGCGCAAGGCCATGCTGCTGCCCGAGAGCGGGCCGCGCAAGCGCCGCCGGCGGCGGCGCAAGAAGCCGCAGCCGGCCTCGGCCGCGCCCGGAGGGGCATGACGCAAGCCTATGTCGGGCTCGGCGCAAACCTCGGCGAGCCGCGCCGCCAGGTGGAGGCGGCCCTGGGCGAGCTCGACGCCGTGCCTCGCACCCGGGTCAGGAAACGCTCGTCGCTGTATCGCTCCGCGCCCGTGGGATACGCCGGGCAGCCCGATTACGTGAATGCCGTGGCCGAGCTGGAAACCGGCCTTGGTGCGCACGAGCTGCTCGGCGCGCTGCAGGAAATCGAGCTGCGCCACGGCCGCAGCCGCAGTTTTGCCAACGCCCCGCGCACCCTGGATCTCGATATCCTGCTTTTCGGTGGCGCGCTCGTTTCGCAAGCCGGGCTGACGATCCCCCACCCGCGCATGCACGAGCGCGCCTTCGTGCTGCGGCCGCTGCTCGAAATCGCGCCGCAGGCCCAGATCCCCGGCAGGGGGACGGCGGCAGAGCTGCTGGGCGCCTGTGCCGGGCAAAGCGTCGAAAGGCTGCCTTGATGCAACTCTCTCCTGTGCTGACCTCGATAGGACTGCTGGCACTGTCGAACGTCTTCATGACGTTCGCCTGGTACGCGCACTTGAAAAACCTGTCGGCCAAGCCGTGGTGGATCGCGGCGCTGGCCAGCTGGGGCATCGCGCTTTTCGAGTATTTGCTCCAGGTGCCGGCCAACCGCATCGGCTATACCGTGCTATCGCTGCCGCAGCTCAAGATCTTGCAGGAGGCGATCACGCTGGTGGTATTCGTGCCCTTCGCCCTGCTCTACATGAAGCAGCCGCTCAGGCTGGACTACCTCTGGGCTTCGCTGTGCAGCATGGGAGCGGTGTACTTCATTTTCCGTGGATAGGTTTCGCTATCTCGTGGTCGAGGGGCCGATCGGCGCCGGCAAGACCAGTCTCGCCAAGCGCCTCGCGGCGCGGCTCTCGGCCGACCTGCTGCTGGAGCAGCCGGGCGACAACCCTTTCATCGCGCGGTTCTATCAGGACATGGCACGCTACGCGCTGCCCACGCAGCTGTTCTTCCTCTTCCAGCGCGCGCGCATGATCGAGCCCCTCAAGCAGCCCGACATGTTCGCCCGCCCGGTGGTCGGCGACTTCCTGCTGGACAAGGATCTGCTGTTCGCGCGCGTCACGCTTTCCGGCGACGAGTTCGTCCTCTACCAGAAAATCTACGACGCGCTGCGGCCGCAGGCACCCGCGCCCGACCTGGTGATCTACCTGCAGGCCCAGCCGTCGGTGCTGCTCGAGCGGGTCAAGCGGCGCGCCGCCGCCTTCGAGCGCGCCGGCATCAGCGAGGAGTACCTCGCGCTGCTCGCCGAAAGCTACGCGCGCTTCTTCCACCACTACGCCGCCTCGCCGGTGCTTACGGTGAATTCCGAAAACCTGAATTTCGTCGAGCGCGATGCCGATTTCGAGCTGCTCGTGTCGCGTGTGCGCGGCATGAAAAGCCGGCGCGAGTTCTTCAACCTGGGATGAAAGTCGCCCGGGACATGGCGTCGTTGCGCGTCGCCCTGGCGACGCTCGGCAGGCCTGCCTTCGTGCCGACCATGGGAGGGCTGCACGAGGGACATCTTTCGCTCGTGCGCCTGGCCGGGCGCCATGCGCATCCCGTGGCGGTCAGCATCTTCGTCAATCGGCTGCAGTTCCAGCCGAGCGAAGACTTCGACCGCTATCCGCGCATGCTGGAGCGCGATTGCAGCCTGCTTCAGGCGCATGGTGTCGAGCTGGTGTTTGCGCCGGACGAGCGGGTGCTTTACCCGGAGCCGCAAACCGTCACCGTGCGCCCCGGCCCGCTGGGCGAGGATCTCGAGGGCCGCTTCCGGCCGGGTTTTTTCGATGGGGTCGCCACCATCGTGCTGAAGCTGTTCAACGCGGTGCAGCCCTCGGTTGCCGTGTTCGGCAAGAAGGATTACCAGCAGCTGATGGTGGTTAAGCGCATGGTGCGCCAGCTCAACCTGCCTATCGATATCGTCGCCGGTGAGACCGTGCGCGAGGCGGACGGCCTGGCGCTCAGCTCGCGCAATGCCTATCTCTCGCCGGCTGAGCGCGCGGAGGCGCCGCGGCTGCATCGCGCGCTGCGCAAGGTTGCGGACGGCACAGCGTCGCCCGGAGAGGCCTTGCGAGAGCTGGCCGGCGCGGGCTGGAATCCCGATTACATCGAGGTTCGGCGACGCGCCGACCTGACTGTTTCGCAAAACGGGGGTGAAGAAAGAGTGGTGCTCGGGGCGGCCCGGCTGGGCGCCACGCGGCTCATCGACAACCTTGAGTTCTAGTACTTAGGTTCTAGCCCGGGTACGGCTCGAACGTCATTGCTTCGACCGGGAAGCCAAGCGCCTGGGCCAGCTTGTCCATCGCGTCGTCGGTGAGCTGCAGCGGCTGGAATTCCGCGTCGGCGCCCTTGGACGAGATGAACGCCTTGGCCGCGTCCTCCGTATTCCATGTGACTACCGGATCGGGCGTCACGCCGGGTACCTGCCGGCAGATCGGAAAGCCATCGGACTTGTAGACAATCGCGTACATGGAGTCCCCTTGCCGGAGGAATTTACCCTATGTGGCGCTGCGGCAACAAGGCGAGTGGCGCCCGAAAAGGCACTTTCCTCAGGGACTCCCTGATTGCCACATTAGTCACGGCTCGATCTAATTCTTACGGGAGGTACCGGGACCGCCGCTCCCAACGCACGTCTCGGACCGAGGACCAGCCCCCCACCCACGGGGCGAACCTTTCTGGGGAAGGAGCAACACATGAGCAATCTGCGCGACGCGATGGGCCTGTGCATTCCGTATGGCAAGGAATACTCGCAATACGAAACCGAGTTCGAGCCGGCCACCGGCACGGTCTGGGGCTACTTCAATCCTAAGGAGGGAGCGCCCTGCTATAGCCTGAGCCTGCTGAAAGACATTCTCGAGCACGACCAGCAGCTGGTGGCGAACAAGGGCCACGTGGACTTCGACGGCATGCTGCACCGGGTGAACTACTACGTCACCGCGTCGCGCACTCGCGGCGTGTTCAACGTGGGCGGCGATCTGGCGCTGTTCTCGATGCTCATCAAGACGCAGGATCGCGAGGCGCTCGCGCAATACGCGAAGCTGTGCATCGACAACATCTATCCGCGCACGCAAAGCTTCTTCAGCCCGACCCTCACCAAGATCGTGCTCGTCCAGGGCGACGCGCTCGGCGGCGGCTTCGAGTGCGCGCTCGCCTCCGACGTGATCGTCGCAGAGGAAAGCGCGCAGATGGGCCTGCCCGAAATCCTGTTCAATCTGTTCCCCGGGATGGGCGCGTGCAGCCTGCTCGCGCGGCGCATCGGTATCCGCGCGGCCGAGGAGCTGATCCTGTCGGGCAAGATCCTCACGGCGGCCGAGCTGCACAAGATGGGCGTGGTCGACGTGCTGGCGACCGACGGCCAGGGCGAGACGGCGGTACGCAACTGGATCGCGAAGAACGCCAAGCGGCGAAACGGCATGCAGGCCGTGTTCCGTGCCCGCCAGTTCATCCACCCGGTGACCCGCGCCGAGCTCGACGGCATCGTCGAGCTATGGGTGGATGCGGCGCTGCGCCTGGGCGAGCGCGACCTGAAGATGATGAACCGGCTGGTGCGCGCGCAAATGAAGCGCATGGGTACGGCGCATCACCACGATGGCATGGAGGACCTGCCCCAGGCGCTGCCCGAATCCTGCGTCGCCGCCTGAGGATGCTAGAGAAGCTGCGCGAGCAGGCGTGGCCATAGTGCCGTGCCCGCATTGCGTCCGAAGAAGCCGAAATGGCCGATGCGCTCGACTTGCGCGTCGGCCGGCGTAAGCTCGAGGTGGCGCAGCGGAAACAGCCTCGGGTAGTACGACAGCAGGCGCCGGGTGCCGGCGGCGGTGGCGAAAGCATCGTCGCTGATCGAAACCAGCAACGCGGGACGCTGCAGGGCGGCGCAGCGGTCGAGCAGGGTCTGAACGCGTTCGAAGCCGGGCAGGTTCCCGGCGGGCCGGAGCTCCGGGGAGCGGCGCCCGGCCCATTGCAGGGCGACCTTCGCCGGTAGGTCCTCGCCGAGCCCCAGCCGGCGAGCCGGGAAGTAGCCCAGCAGCAGCGTCAACGCGGGCATCAGGCCGTGCCAGACCGCCGTCATCGGCACCCGGTAGCGCTTCATGTAATCGCCGCAGTAGCCGGTATGCGCGCCCAGCAGCACCAGGCGCGCCTGCTCGCCGGAGTTGGCTGCGCCGCCCACCAGCAGGCTGGCAAAGGAGTGTGCGATTCCCGTGATCTCGGCCTCCGGAAAACGGGTCCGCAGCCACGCGAGGGCGCCCGCCAGATCGTACTCGGCCCAATCCTCGATCGAAGCGCGGAAGCCGCGCAGCGCGGTCGGGCGCGAATGGCCGATGCCGCGGTAGTCATAGGTCAGCACCGGTAGCCCAGTGCCGGCGAGATAGCGCGCGAAGCGGCGGTAGCGCACCGCCGGAATGCCCACGCCGCAGTGCAGGAGCGCCACGCGGGTCGGGGGCGCCGCATTGCGCGGCGTGAACAGCGACGCGCCCAGTTCGTAGCCGTCGAGCGCGCGCAGACGCACCTGCGCGATGTCGCAGGGCTCGGAAACCAAGGGGCTCGTCACCAACCCAGAATAAGCTAACCGACGGACTTGCGCCTTTCCTGCAGGTAGCGCTCGAGCTGCGTGCGCGCCGCAGCGAGCTCTTCGGCGAGCGAGCGCTGCAGCGCCGGCGCTTGCAGGCGCAGCTCCGCGTCCGACAGGCTGCCAAGGCTGCTGCACATGCGCGTGAGCCGGTCGGTGCCCATGCTCGCCGACGAGCCCTTCATCGCGTGCACCAGCGAGCGGAACTCGTGGTAGTCGCGGCCGGCGAGCACGCGCTCGATGCGGCCGAGAATCGCCGTATTGTCGCTGACGAAGACGCGGATCAGCTTCTCCACGAAAGCGAGCGAGGAGCCCAGCTCCTCGAGATGGCCGAGCGTCTCGGCATTGACCACCGCCGGCGCGGCCACTGACGCCGGCCGGTGCAGCGGCGTCGGCGCTTCGGGCTTGCGCGCGGCCGACTCGCCCTTCGCGCCCGCCAGCGCCTGGATCTCGTCCAGCAGGCGCACCGTCTCGATGGGCTTGGACAGGAAGGCATCCGCCCCGGATTCGAGCGCCTCGCGCTTCGCCTCGGGCGTCACGTCCGCCGACAGCATGATCACCGGAAGCCGCTCCCGCCCGCGTGTCATCAGGCGCAGCGCCTGCAGTGCCTCCATGCCGCCCATGCCCGGCATGTTGCGGTCCAGGATGACGAGGTCGTAGGCATCGCGCTCCACCGCATCGAGCGCCTGCTCGCCGTCGTTCACCAGGGTGACCGCATGGCCGGCGCGCTCAAGGATCTTGCCGACCACCTCGCGATTGGTGGGGTTATCGTCGGCCACCAGCACACGCACGCGCACCGAGCCCGCCCCGCGGCGCGCGTAATCCTGCAGCCGCACCACCCCTTCGGTGACTTCCTCCCCGGCCGTGACCGAGTGCAGCACGTTGAACAGCCGCCGCTTGTCGAACGGCAGCTCGAGCACCGAGGCAAAGCCCGAGGACAGCACCTCGAAGCGGCGCACGTCGGCCTCCCGCGGCACGGCGAGAATGGTCGGCGGCGCCGGGTTCGGCGCGGCTCGGCGAAAGCGCTGTGCCAGCGTCAGGTCCTCGCCCGACGCGTAGAGCAGCGCGCTGTGGTAAGGCTGGGCGAGGCTGATCTCGGCGACCAGGCGCGCGACGCCCTGCTCCACGCTGGCGGCGGCCACCGGCTGCGCCCCCCAGGTGGACAGCGCTTCCTCGACCGCGGCGCGCTCCGCCGGAGGGAACCCGACCAGCAGCACGCGTGCGCCCGCGATCCTGCCGGCGCCGGCGCCGGCACGCTCGGCCTGCTTCTCGAGATCGACCTCGAGCCAGAAGGTGCTGCCCAGGCCGATGGCGCTCTCGACGCCGATGCGCCCGCCCATGAGCTGCACCAGCTGCTTTGCGATGGTAGTGCCCAGGCCCGTGCCGCCGAAGCGCCGCGTGGTCGACTCGTCGGCCTGCGTGAAGCTGTCGAAGATTTTCGCCTGCGCCTCGGGCGAAATGCCGATGCCGGTGTCGCGGATGGAGAACTTGAGGCGCACCATGGCATCGGTCTCCGCCTGCACGGTGACGTGCACCGTGACGCTGCCTTTCTCGGTGAACTTCACGGCGTTGCCGGCGAGGTTGATCAGCACCTGGCGCAGGTGGTGCGGGTCGCCGCGCACCGCCGGCGGCACCTCGGGCATGAGCGAAACGACGAAATCGACCCCTTTCGCCGCAGCCTGGGCGGCCACGATGCGGCAGGTGCTGTTCACCAGCGCATGCAGGTCGAAGTCCGCCTTCTCGAGCGTGACCTTGCCCGCCTCGATCTTGGAGAAGTCGAGCACGTCCTCGATCAGGCCGAGCATCACGCGCGAGGAGCTGCGCAGCGTCTGCAGCATGTCGGCCTGCTCCCGGCTGAGCGGCGTGTCGCGCAGCAGATCGGCCATGCCGATGATGGCGTTGAGCGGCGTGCGCATCTCGTGGCTCACCATCGAGATGAAGCGGCGCTTGGCCAGGTTGGCCGCCTCGGCGCGTGCCAGCGCGTCGAACATGCGCCGCACCAGCGACAGCACGTACAGGCTGACGGCGAACATGCCGAGCAGCAGGCCCACGCCCAGCGACAGGTGCGCGCGCCAGAAATCATTGACGTACAGGGCAACGCCGAAGCCGACGACGCTCATCGCCAGCTCGGACACGAGGTACTTGGGGCCGAAGCGAAAGCCGCTGCCCAGCGTCACCCAGATGTAGAGCAGGAACAGCCAGCCGGCGGGCTCGCCGAACACCGCCATGTACCAGGTGATCGCGGCGACGTCGGCGAACTGCGCGAATACGCGCCGGCCGGGCGAGATGACGGTCGAGTAGGCGATGCGCAGGAAGATGATCAGCGCGAGCACCAGGTGGATGCCCATTACGTACAGCGGCAGCACGTCGTGTTGGGTGAGCGCGTCGGGCAGCAGGTACAGGAACACGAGCGAGCTGATGATCAGGCGCAGGATGCCCTGCTCGTGCTCCGTGTCCGGGCGCGCCTTGAGGCGGGCGCGCAGGTCGCCGAGAAAGCCGCGGCGCGCGGCGACCGGTTCTGCGTTCGCCTGCTGCGCCATCAGCGTTCCGCGGCTCCGCTTTGCGGGTCGCGCCACTCCATCTGGATCTCGAGAATTTCCTTTTGCAGGGCGGCGAATGCCTCGATGAGGCGCGGGTCGAAATGCCGGCCGCGCTGCGCCATCAGGTACTCGAAGGCTTTCTCGCTCGCCCAGGCGGCCTTGTAGGGCCGGATGGACGTGAGCGCATCGTAGACGTCGGCGACCGCGACGATGCGCGCGCATAGCGGAATGTGGTCTCCCACCAGCCCGTTGGGATAGCCCGAGCCGTCGTACTTCTCGTGGTGGCCCAGCGCGATCAGCGCCCCCATGCGCACGTACTTCGAGGCGCTGCCCTTGAGAATCTCGTGGCCGATCACCGGGTGGCGGCGCATCACCTGCCATTCCGCATCGTCCAGCTTGGAGGGCTTGAGCAGGATCTGGTCCGGGATGCCGATTTTGCCGATATCGTGCAGCGGGGCGGCGAGCTCGATGGTCTCGGCCTCGTCGCGCTCCAGCCCGATGGCGCTTGCGATGAGCCGGGAATAGCGCGACATGCGGATCAGGTGGTAGCCGGTTTCCTCATCGCGAAACTCCCCCGCGCGGGCGAGGCGCAGCAAGGTCTCCTTCTCGCGCTCCCGCACTTCGCGCGTGGCGTCCTCGACCATGTGCTCGAGCAGGCGGCGCCGGTCCTCCAGCGCGAGCTGCTGGCGGCGCAGCGTGAGCAGGTTGCGGCAGCGTGCGAGGCACTCGCGCGCATCGACCGGCTTGGTCAGGAAATCGGTGATGCCGGCGTCGAGCGCCGCGTAGCGCACCTTGCGGTCATCGTGCACCGTGACCATGACGATCGGCACGTGCTCGTAGCCCGGCAGGGCGCGCAGGCGCTTCACGAACTCGATGCCGTCCATGTCCGGCATCATGTAGTCCACCAGCACCAGATCGGAGACGTGCCGCGTAGCCCAGACCACCGCGTCCACCGGGCGGGCGAACCCCTCCACGGCGACCCGCTCGTCAAGGCTGCGCACGACCTGCTCGAGGATGGCGCGGCCGGTCGACTGGTCGTCGACCACCATTACCGTATTGCGCGCCGACGGCAGGACCCGCACCTGCGCCTTGGCCATCATCCCCCCGGGTACCATGGTATCGAAGGGCAGCCTACCCCCCGCCCCCCCCGGGGTCCAGCGAAGCCCACCGCCGCATGACCCAATTTTTCACGGCTTGTGACTTGGTGCCGGAAGAGAGACTCGAACTCTCATGGTGTTGCCACCGGCGGATTTTGAGTCCGCTGCGTCTACCGGTTCCGCCATTCCGGCCTCGCGTTTCGCACGAGGGGTAAAAATTATAATTGGGCCGGATGCTCGTTTCCGAGTTCGACTATGCGCTGCCTTCCGCGCTCATCGCCCAGCAGCCGGCAGCGCAACGCAGCGCGAGCCGCCTGCTGCGCCTGCGCGCCGACGGCGCCCTCGAGGACCTCGCCTTCGCCGACCTGCCGCGCCTGGTGGACGAGCGCGACTGCCTCGTCCTGAACGATACGCGGGTGATCAAGGCCCGGCTCGCCGGGCGCAAGGCCAGCGGCGGCAGGATCGAGCTATTCGTGGAGCGCCTGCTGGGGGCGCACCAGGCGCTCGCCCTGATCCGCGCCAGCCATGCGCCGGCGCCCGGCGCGCAGTTGCGGGTCGGGGACGACATCACGGTGAGGGTGGAAGAGCGCGTCGGCGAGCTGTACCGGGTCAGCTCCCCGGAGAACCTGGAAGCCGTGCTGGAGCGCTGGGGCGCGGTGCCGCTGCCCCCGTATATCACTCATCAACCGGGGGAAGCCGACGAAGCGCGCTACCAGACGGTTTATGCCGACCGGCCGGGCGCGGTCGCCGCGCCGACCGCCGGCCTGCACTTCGAAGCGCAAACGCTGGAAGAAATCCGGTTGCGAGGCAGCCGCATCGCGCGGCTCACGCTGCACGTGGGCGCAGGCACCTTCCAGCCGGTGCGCGCCGAGCGCATCGAAGCGCACAAGATGCATCGCGAGCGCTACTCGATCCCGGAAGAAACCTTGCTTGCCCTGGAAGGCCGGCGGGTGCTGGCCGTGGGCACGACCTCGCTGCGCGCGCTGGAGAGCTTCGCGCTGACCGGCGAGCGCGAGGGCGAAACCGAGCTTTTCATCTCGCCCGGCTTTCGTTTCCGGGCGGTGAAGCGCCTGCTCACCAACTTCCACCTCCCGAGGTCGACCCTGCTCATGCTGGTGTGCGCCTTTGCCGGCCGCGAGCGGATCCTGGAGGCCTATCACCACGCCATCCACGAGCGCTACCGCTTCTTCTCGTACGGCGACGCCATGCTGATCGAGACATGAGATTCACCGTGACGCACCGGGATGGCGAGGCGCGCCGCGGAACGCTCGGGCTGGCGCATGGCGAGGTGCAAACCCCGGCGTTCATGCCGGTGGGGACCTACGGCACGGTGAAGGCCATGGCGCCGCAGGAGCTGCAGGCGCTGGGCGCGCAGATCGTGCTCGGCAACACCTTCCACCTGTGGCTGCGCCCCGGCCCGGAGGTCATCGGCCGGCATGGCGGGCTGCACCGGTTCATGGGCTGGGAGCGGCCGATCCTCACCGATTCAGGGGGCTTTCAGGTATTCAGCCTCGGGGCGCTGCGAAAAATATCGGAGGAAGGCGTGCGCTTCGCCTCGCCGATCAACGGCGACCCGCTGCACCTCAGCCCCGAGGAATCCATGCGCATCCAGGTGGTCCTGAACTCCGACATCGCCATGGTGTTCGACGAGTGCACCGCCTACCCCGCGACGCAGCAGCAGGCCGCCGATTCGATGCGGCTGTCCATGCGCTGGGCAAGAAGATCGAGGGATGCCTTCGATTCTGCGAATGCCCTGTTCGGCATCGTCCAGGGCGGCATGTACGAGTCCCTCAGGGATGAATCGCTCGAGAAGCTCGTCGACATCGGTTTCGACGGCTACGCGGTCGGCGGCCTGTCGGTGGGCGAGCCCAAGGACGAGCGCGAGCGGATCGTGGCGCACGTGGTGCCGCGCCTGCCGCAGGAGCGGCCGCGCTACCTGATGGGCATGGGCGCGCCCGAGGACATCATCGGCGCCGTCGCCGCGGGCATCGACATGTTCGACTGCGTGCTGCCCACGCGCAACGCGCGCAACGGCTGGCTGTTCACGCGCTTCGGCGACGTCAAGATACGCAACGCCCGCTACCGCGACGACACCGCGCCGCTGGACGAGAGCTGCGCCTGCACCACCTGCCGCAACTTCACGAGGGCCTACCTCTACCACCTGCAGAAGACCAACGAGATCCTCGGCGCCCGCCTGAATACGCTGCACAACCTGCATTACTACCAGGACCTGATGCGCGAGCTGCGCAGCGCCATAGAGCGCGGCACGCTGGCCGAAGCCTCGCGGCGGCTGCTCACCGACCGGCAGCGGTTATAATTTTGCGCTCACCTCCCTCCGGAGCCCCGCTTAGATGATCTCCAACGCATACGCCCAGGCCACCGGCGGCGGCGACGCCGGCATCATCGGCTTCCTGCCGATCATCCTGATGTTCGTGCTGCTGTATTTCCTCATGATCCGGCCGCAGATGAAGCGTGCGAAGGAGACCAAGGCCATGATCGAGGCGCTGCAGAAGGGCGACGAGGTGATCACGGCCGGCGGCGTCATCGGGCGCATCACGCGCATCAGCGACGCCTACATCGGCCTGGAGATCGCGCCCAACACCGAGATCAACGTGCAAAAGGCCGCCGTGCAGGTGCTCCTGCCCAAGGGCACGCTGAAAACCCTCCAGTAAGAAGTGAACCGCTTTCCCGCCTGGAAGTACATCCTGATCGGCGTCGTCGTGCTGGCGGCGGCGCTATACACGGTGCCCAACTTCTTCGGCGAGTCGCCGGCGGTGCAGGTGTCGAGCGCAAAGGCCACCGTGCAGCTCGATGCCGCGCTCATGAGCCGCGTCGAGGCGGTGCTCGCCAAGGAGGCCATCCCGTATACCGGCGCGCAGCTCGACGCCACCGGCGTGCGGGTGCGCTTCACCGATACGGACACGCAGCTCAAGGCGCGCGACATCGTGGAGCGGGCGCTCAACCCGGATCCCAACGATCGCTCCTACACGGTGGCCCTCAACCTGCTGCCGGCCTCGCCCAACTGGCTCACCGCCATCCGCGCGCTGCCCATGTACCTGGGCCTGGACCTGCGCGGCGGCGTGCATTTCCTGCTGCAGATCGACATGCAGGCCGCGCTCACCAAGCGCGTCGAGAACCTCGCCGCCGACGTACGCAGCCAGCTGCGCGAGAAGAACATCCGCCACGGCGGGGTGGCGCGCGAGGGCCAGGTCATCCGCGTGCGCTTCCGCGACGCAGCCACGCGCGAGGCGGCGCGCGGCGTGCTCCTCGCCCAGGTGCCCGACCTGGCGCTCGCCGAGCGCGACGACGGCCAAAGCCTGCTGCTGGTGGCGACGCTCAGGCCCGAGCTGCAGAAGAGCGTGGCCGAGCAGGCGGTGCAGCAGAACATCGGCACGCTGCACAAGCGCGTCAACGAGCTGGGGGTGGCCGAGCCGGTGATCCAGCAGCAGGGCGCGGACCGCATCGTGGTGCAGCTGCCCGGGGTGCAGGACATCGCGCGCGCCAAGGAGATCCTCGGCCGCACCGCCACGCTCGAAGTGCGCCTGGTCGACGAGGAGGCGATGCGCACCGGCAACATGGCCGGCACGGACGTCTTCCCCGAACGCCGGCGCGACGGCACCGTGGGCCAGGTGCCGACCAAGAGGCAGGTCATCGTCACCGGCGACCAGTTCATCGGCGCGCAGGCCACCTTCGATCAGGACAACCGCCCGGCGGTGTCGGTCGAGCTCGACCAGGCCGGCGGGCGCGCGATGCGCCAGACCACCCGCGAGAACCTGAAGCGCCTGATGGCCATCATCCTGTTCGAGAAAGGCAAGGGCGAGGCCGTCTCGGTGGCCACCATCCAGGGCGAATTCGGCAGCCGCTTCCAGATCACCGGCTCGTTCACGCCTTCCGAGACCAACAACCTCGCCCTGCTCATCCGCGCCGGCGCGCTCGCCGCGCCCATGGAGATCATCGAGGAGCGCACCATCGGCCCGAGCCTGGGGCGCGACAACATCGAGAAGGGCTTCAACGCCACGATGTGGGGCTTCATTGCCATCGCTCTGTTCATGTCGCTCTACTATTCCCTGTTCGGCGTCATCTCCGCGCTCGCGCTGGGCGTCAACCTGCTGCTGCTGATTGCGCTGCTGTCGCTGCTGCAGGCCACGCTCACGCTGCCCGGCATAGCCGCCATCGCCCTGACGCTGGGCATGGCGATCGACGCGAACGTGCTGATCAACGAGCGCATCCGCGAAGAGCTGCGCGGGGGGGCCACGCCGCAGGCCGCCATCGCCGCCGGCTACGAGCGCGCCTGGGGCACCATCTTCGATTCCAACATCACCACGCTGATCGCCGGGCTCGCGCTGCTCATCTTCGGCCAGGGCCCGGTGCGCGGCTTCGCGGTGGTGCATTGCCTGGGCATCCTCACTTCGATGTTCTCGGCCGTCGTCGTGTCGCGCGCGATGGTGAATCTCTATTACGGCCATCGCCGCCGGGTGCACAAGATCGCCATCGGCAACACCGCCTGGAAATGAGATAAATGGAATTTTTCAAGATCCGGCGAACCATCCCGTTCATGCGGCATGCGTTCGCCTTCAACATCGTCTCGCTCGTCACCTTCCTGCTGGCGGTGTTCTTCCTTGCCACCAAGGGACTGAACTTCTCCATCGAGTTCACCGGCGGCACGCTGATCGAGGTGAGCTACCAGCAGCCGGCGGACGTCGAGGATATCCGCCAGCGGCTGGAGAAGGCCGGCTGGAAGGCCGAGGTGCAGAACTTCGGCTCCTCGCGCGACGTGCTGATCCGCATGCACATCGAGAAAAACCAGTCCAGCGCCGATCTCTCCCAGAAAGTGCTCGGCGTGCTGAACGAGGGGGACCGGAAAGCCGAGCTGCGGCGGGTGGAGTTCGTCGGGCCGCAGGTGGGCCGCGAGCTCGCCGAGTACGGCGCGCTCGCGCTGCTGGTGACGGCGCTGGGCATCGTCGCCTACCTCGCGCTGCGCTTCGAGTGGAAGTTCGGCCTGGCCGCGATCCTCGCCAACCTGCACGACGTGGTCATCATCCTGGGCTTTTTCGCCTTCTTCCAGTGGGAATTCTCGCTGCCGGTGCTGGCGGCGGTGCTCGCCATCCTCGGCTACTCGGTGAACGAATCCGTGGTGGTGTTCGACCGCATCCGCGAGAACTTCCGCAAGCTGCGCAAGGCCGACACCGTGGAGGTGATCAACGCCTCCATCACCGGGGTCATCTCGCGCACCATCATCACCCACGGCAGCACGCAGATCATGGCTACCACCATGCTCGTCTTCGGCGGGCCGGCGCTGCACTATTTCGCGCTGGCGCTCACCATCGGCATCCTGTTCGGCATCTATTCATCGGTGTTCGTCGCCGCGGCGCTTCTCATGTGGATGAAGGTGACGCGCTCGCACTTCATCAAGCCGGCGAAGAAGAAGGACGAGCACGAGGG
>CBDDSA010000274.1:0-4787 GCA_965233185.1 uncultured bacterium | reverse complement strand
GGGCGCTAGCTCGCGCTAGCCGCCGAGCTCGAGGTCCTCGTGGATCGCCTCGAAGCCGGCGCGCGCGCAGCGCTCGTCCACTTCCCCCGAAGGCGCGCCGCTCACGCCTATGGCGCCCACCAGCTCGCCGCCGGCCTGCACCGGCACGCCGCCGGGGCTGATCACCAGCGGGCGTGACGCGGCCGCGGGCGGCCCGAAAGGCGCGGTGAAGCGCTTCTCCAGCTGCGAGGTCGGCGCGACGAACGACAGCGCGGCGTAGGCCTTGCCGCGGCTCACGTCGAGCGTGAGGTCGGGTGCGAAGGCATCGCGCAGCACCGCTTGCGGATGGCCGCCGCGGTCGACCACCGTGACGGCGATCTGCACGCCCTCCTTGCGGCAGGCGGCAAGCGCGGCGCGCGCCGCCTTGAGCGCGGTATCGAGCGACATGCGCTTCATCGGCACGAGGACCGGTTGGGCCGCGGCGTGCTGCGCAGCCAGCGCCAGGACGAGGACGGTAACGAGCTTCTTCATGCGCGCCATGATAGATCACGCGCTTATGGCGGGATCGAATTAACTCGTTGGCCGCTGCCGGCCGCGCCCGCGCACAATGGCGGTTTTGGGATACACCCCTGAGTACCACCGAGGTCAAGACCACCACCTGCTACATGTGCGCCTGCCGCTGCGGCATCCGCGTGCACGTGCGCGACGGCGAGGTGCGCTACATCGAAGGCAACCCGGAGCACCCGCTCAACAAGGGCGTGATCTGCGCCAAGGGCGCGAGCGGCATCATGAAGCAGGTGTCGCCGGCGCGGCTGACGCGACCGCTCAGGCGCAAGGCGGGCGCCGAGCGCGGCGCGGGCGATTTCGAGCCCATCTCGTGGGACGAGGCCTTCGCGATCCTCGAACGAAGGCTGTCGGGGATAAGAAAGACCGATCCGAAGAAATTCGCGCTCTTCACGGGGCGCGACCAGATGCAGGCGCTCACCGGTCTGTTCGCGCGCCAGTTCGGCACGCCGAACTACGCGGCGCACGGCGGCTTCTGCTCGGTCAACATGGCCGCCGGCATGATCTACACCATCGGCGGCTCGTTCTGGGAATTCGGCGGCCCGGACCTCGCGCGCGCGAAGCTGTTCGTCATGCTCGGCACCGCCGAGGACCACCACTCCAACCCGCTCAAGATCGCGATCTCGCAGTTCAAGCGGCGCGGCGGGCGCTTCGTGTCGATCAACCCGGTGCGCACCGGCTACTCCGCGATCGCCGACGAGTGGGTGCCGATCCGGCCGGGCACCGACGGCGCGCTGCTGCTCGCGCTCAACAGCGAGATCATCGCCCAGGGGCTGTACGACCGGCCGTTCGTCGCCCGCTACACGAACGGCGGTCAGCTCGTGATCACCGACCCGGCCTCGCCGCGCTACGGGCTGCTTGCGACCGACGAGGGCGTCGACCCGGGCAATCCGCAGTACCCGCAGAACCAGCTGTGGTGGGACCGCCACACCAACCGCGAGGTGCTCAGCCACACGCCGGACAGCGACCCGGCGCTGTTCGGGGAGTTCACGCTGCAGGATGCCACGCGCGTGCAGCCGGCGTTCCACCTGCTCGCCGACCGCGCGGCGCCGCACACCCCCGAGTGGGCCGAGAACCTCACCGGCGTGCCGGCCGCCACCATCCGGCGCCTCGCGCACGAGATGGGCATCACCGCGCGCGACGAGAAGATCGAGCTGCCGATCGCCTGGACCGACTGCTGGGGCGGCGAGCACCAGAGCGTGACCGGCAACCCGGTGGCGTTCCACGCCATGCGCGGGCTCGCCGCGCATTCCAACGGCTTCCAGACGGTGCGCAGCCTGGCGATCCTCATGAGCCTGCTCGGCACCATCGACCGCCCGGGCGGGTTTCGCCACAAGGCGCCGTTCCCGCGCGCCATCCCGCCCTCGGCCAAGACGCCCACCGGGCCCGAGGGCGTGCAGCCCGATACGCCGCTCGCCGGCCTCGCGCTCGGCTGGCCCGGCTCCCCGGAGGACCTGTTCATCGACGCCGAGGACAACCCGGTGCGCATCGACAAGGCCTTCTCGTGGGAGCACCCGCTGTCGGTGCACGGCCTGATGCACAACGTGATCACCAACGCGTGGCGCGGCGATCCGTATCGGCTCGACACGCTGATGATCTTCATGGCGAACATGGCGTGGAACTCGAGCATGAACACGGTCGAGGTGCGGCGCATGCTGAACGACCGGGTCCAGGACGGGGAAGCGAGCGGCGAATACAAGATCCCTTTTCTGGTGGTGTGCGACGCCTTCCAGTCGGAGATGACCGCGTTCGCCGACCTGGTGCTGCCCGACACCACGTACCTCGAGCGCCACGACGTGATGTCGATCCTCGACCGGCCGATCTCGGAGTTCGACGGGCCGATGGACTCGGTGCGCATCCCGGTGGTGCCGCCGAAGGGCGAGTGCAAGCCATTCCAGGAGGTGCTGATCGAGCTCGGCAGCCGGCTGAAGCTGCCGGCGTTCGTGAACGGTAGTGGGGAAAGAAAATACAAGGACTATCCCGATTTCATCGTGCGGCACGAGACCGAGCCGGGCTCGGGCATCGGCTTTCTCGCCGGCTGGCGCGGCGCCGACGGCAAGAAAGCGCTGCGCGGTGAGCCCAACCCGAAGCAGTGGGAGATGTACGCAAAGAACAACTGCGTGTTCCACTACCCGACGCCGCCGTCCTACCGCTACATGCGCAACTGGAACCGCGGCTACATGGAATGGGCGCAACGCATGCGCCTGCGCCGCTGGGGCGAGCCGATCCTGATCCACCTGTACTCGGAGGTGCTGCAGCGCTTTCGCCTGGCGGGGCAGGGCAAGTGGCCGGGGCGCCGGCCACCCGCGCACCTCGCCGAGCGCGTCGCGACCTATTTCGATCCTTTGCCCTTCTACTGCGCGCCGCTGGAGCACCGGGCCACGGACCTGGAGAAGTACCCGCTCGCCGCGGTCACGCAGCGGCCCATGGCCATGTACCACTCCTGGGACTCGCAGAACGCCTGGCTGCGGCAGATCCACGCCCACAACTACCTGTTCATCAATCCGGGCACGGCGCGCGCAAGCGGCATCGCCGACGGCGGCTGGCTGTGGGTGGAATCGCCGTGGGGGCGCGTGCGCTGCATGGGCCGCTACAGCGAGGCGGTCGAGCCCGGCACGGTGTGGACCTGGAACGCCATCGGCAAGCAGCCGGGCGCCTGGGCGCTCGCCGCGGATGCGAACGAATCACGCCAAGGGTTTCTTCTGAATCATTTGATCAGCGACGAGCTTCCCGCGGGGGAAAGCCGTATATCCAACTCGGACCCCATTACCGGGCAGGCCGGGTGGTACGACGTGCGCGTGCGCATCTACCCGGCGCAGGAGCAAGGCGCGTATCCCGAGTTTCCGATCGTGAAGAAGGTCGCCGCATGACACAGCTCGCTCTGGTGATCGACCTCAACGTGTGCGTCGGCTGCCATGCCTGCGTGACGAGCTGCAAGGAGTGGAACACCGCGGGCGCCGCGGGGCCGCTGTCGGACCAGAATCCCTACGGCGCCGAGCCCACCGGCACCTTCTTCAACCGCGTGCAGACCTTCGAGGTGGGCGAGTACCCGAAGACCGAGACGGTGCATTTCCCGAAGTCCTGCCTGCACTGCGAGGATCCGCCCTGCGTGCCGGTGTGCCCCACCGGCGCGAGCTTCAAGCGGGCCGAGGACGGCATCGTGCTGGTCGTCTACGACAAGTGCATCGGCTGCAAGTACTGCTCGTGGGCCTGTCCCTACGGCGCGCGCGAGATCGACGAGCAGCAGAAGGTGATGAAGAAGTGCACGCTGTGCGTCGACCGCATCTACGACGCGGCGCTTCCCGAGGCCGAGCGCAAGCCGGCGTGCGTGATGGCCTGCCCGACGAGCGCGCGCATCTTCGGCGACATCCACGATCCGGACTCGCAGGCTTCGCGCGCCATCCGCGACAGCGGCGGCTACGCGCTCATGCCCGAATGGGGCACGCAGCCGGCGAACCACTACCTGCCGCGGCGCAAGACCGCGCGGCCGGTGCACGCGGAGGAGCTCGCGCGCGAGGACAATCCGCTCAAGGTCGACGGCCTGCTGCCGCGCCCGGCGGCGAGCGACCCGGCGCTCGACGATGTCACGAGCTGGTAGGCCATGAGGCCGGCCTGGTCGGTGCTGCTCCTCACCACGCTGATCGGCTCGGGACAGGGGCTGTTCCTGGCCCTGTTTGCCGCCGAGCTGGCGGGGTTTGAAGCACGCATTTTTTTCCTTGTCGGAGCTCTTGTCTCCTTCGGGCTGCTGGCGGCCGGGCTGGTCGCGTCTTTCTTCCACCTCGGTCACCCCGAGCGCGCGTGGCGCAGCGCGGCGATGTGGCGTACCTCGTGGCTGTCGCGCGAGGTGATCGTGCTGCCGGCGTTCATGGCGGCGGTCTTCGGCTGGGGCGCGGCCCATTGGTTTGGAATTTCAAGTATCTGGATTGGGGTGGTGGGGGTGGTCCTGGCGGCGGCGCTCTTCATCTGCACGGGGATGATCTATGCCTGCCTCAAGTTCCTGCAGGAGTGGCACACGCCGCTCACCGTGATCAACTACACCGCGCTCGGCAGCGCTTCGGGCGTCACCCTGGCCACGGCGCTGGCGGCGTGGCTGCAGCCGGACCTGGCTGCCTCCTACGCCGCGGCGGCGCTGGCGCTCGGCGCCCTCGGCTACCTCGGGCGCCTCGCCGCGCTCGCGCGCAACGCCCGGCTGCGCCCAAAGTCGACGCTCGCGAGCGCGATCGGCGTCAAGCATCCGAAGATCG
>CBDDSA010000273.1:0-18250 GCA_965233185.1 uncultured bacterium | reverse complement strand
CGGCGGCGCCGGCCATGGAGTTTTCGCCGGCAGCCTCGTAGACTGTCACCTCCATTTCGGAGGAGGTGGGTCATGAAAAGCTGGTTCTGGGCGGCGCTCGTCGTCAGCACGGGCGCAAGCGCGCAGGTCAACCTCGGGGCGAGCGACATCGGCGGCGTGGTCAGCAGCCCGACGGGCCCGGAAGCCGGGGTCTGGGTGATCGCCGAAACCACGGACCTTCCCACGCGTTTTGCCCGCATCGTCGTGACCGACGAGCGCGGCCGCTATCTCGTTCCCGACCTTCCAAAAGCGAATTACAGCGTCTGGGTGCGCGGCTACGGGCTCGTGGACTCGCCCAAGCTGCGCGCCGTGCCCGGCAGGGCGCTGAACCACACCGCCGTGCGGGCGCCCGACGAGCGCGCGGCGGCGCACTACTACCCGGCCATCTACTGGTATTCGATGATGAAGATCCCCGGGGAAAGCGAGTTCGGCGGCGCGAGCAATATCCCGAAGAACATCACGCAGAGCGACTGGCTCACGACGATGAAAAACCAGGCGTGCGTCGGCTGCCACCAGCTGGGCAACGCGTCCACCCGCACCATTCCGGCCGCGCTCGCCGACATCAAGTCGAGCGAAGAGGCCTGGATGCGGCGCGTGCAATCCGGGCAGGCGGCGCCGCTCATGATCAACCCGCTCGCCGGCAAGCTCGGCGGCGCGCCGTTCAAGTACCTCGCCGATTGGACCGATCGCGTGGCGAAGGGCGAGCTGCCCCACGCGAAGCCGCGGCGCCCCGAAGGCGTGGAGCGCAATATCGTGGTGAGCTGGTGGGAATGGGGCGAGCCGAAGAAGTACCTGCACGACCTCATCGCTTCCGACCGCCGCCATCCGACGGTCAATGCCTACGGCCCGCTGTTCGGCTCGCCGGAATACGCGACCGACATGCTGCCGATCCTGGATCCCAAGACCCACACCGTGACTTACTTCAAGGCGCCGGTGGATCCCGAAACGCCCGAGGCGCTCGGGCCCGGCCATGCGGCGATCGAAAAGCCGCTGCAGCCCTCGCCTTACTGGGGCGAGGAAAAGCTGTGGGACTCGAAGGCCAACAACCACAACTCCATGTTCGACCGGCGCGGCCGGCTGTGGCTCGCGGCCGCGGTGCGCGGGCCGGCCAATCCGCAGTTCTGCGGCAAGGGGTCCGCGCATCCTTCGGCGAAGGCGTTCCCGCTGGAGCGCAACGTGCGCCAGCTCGCCGTGCTCGACCCGAAAACCATGAAGTACGGGCCGGTGGACACCTGCTTCGGCTCCCACCACCTGCAGTTCGGCTACGACGCGAACGACACGCTGTGGACCAGCGGCGGCGGCCCGGTGGTGGGCTGGGTCGATACGAAGAAGTTCGACCAGACCGGCGATGCGGCGGCTTCGCAGGGCTGGTCGGCCATGGTGCTGGACACCAACGGCAACGGCAGGCGCGATCCGCACACCGAGCCCGACCAGCCCGCCGACGCCGCCAAGGACGTGCGGGTCACCGGCGGCTCGGGCACCTACGCGGTAATGCCCAATCCGGCCGACGGCTCCATCTGGTACACGGTAGGCGTCTTTGCCGGACGCGGCGGCGTGCTGCGCTACGATCCGAAGACGCAGCTTTCCGAGATTTTCTACGTCCCCAAGCCCGGCTTCGGGCCGCGCGGCGGCGACATCGACCGGCACGGCGTGGTGTGGGTTTCCCTCGGCAGCGGTCACCTCGGGAGCTTCGACCGGCGCAAATGCAAGGCGCCGCTGAACGGTCCCAGGGCAACCGGCGATCATTGCCCCGAAGGCTGGGCATTCCACCAGTATCCGGGGCCCGGGTTCCAGGGCATCGGCGAGAACAGCGCCGAGTCGAGCTATTACACCTGGGTCGACCAGCACAACACTTTCGGCCTGGGCGAGAACGTGCCGATGTCGACCGGCAACCTGAACGACGGGCTGGTCGCCCTCAAGGACGGGCGCATGGTGGTGCTGCGCGTGCCTTACCCGATGGGCTTCTACGCCAAGGGCTTCGACGGGCGCATCGACGACGCGAGCGCCGGCTGGAAAGGCCGCGGGTTGTGGACTTCCAGCGGAGACCGCACGCCCTGGCTGCGCGAAGGCGGCAAGGGCAGCCTGCCGCTCGCGGTGCATTTCCAGCTCCGTCCGGATCCCCTGGCGCGCTGAGCCCTTAAGGCGAGCTTAAGGCGCCCCGTGGATACTGGAGGCCGCAATGGAGCAATGGTCCGCGCGTGACGACAGCCCGTATGTAAGGCCACCCGAGCCTTCGTCCAGCCCGTGGTGGCTGTGGGTGCTGATGATCGTGCTGCTCGGCGCGGGCGCCGGCTATTACTTCTGGCAGCAGGACCAGCCGCTCATGTCGCAGCAGCCCGAGCCCATCGCGGCGCCCGAGCCGCGCGCCGAGGCGCCCAAGGAAGAAGAGCCGGTGGTGCGCTACCCGGTGCCGACGCCGGCGCCGGCGCCGGAAGCTGCGGCGGCCAAGCCGCTGCCCACGCTGGAAAACAGCGATCCCATGATGCGCGAGTCGGCGAGCGGCCTGGTGGGGCGCAACGCGTTCGACGCCCTGGTGCGCCCGACCCAGCTCATCCGCAACGTGGTGGCGACGGTGGACAACCTGCCGCGCGAGACCGCGCCCACGCGCGTCATGCCGGTCGAGCCGGTGCCCGGCCGCTTCGTCCCGGAGCCCAAGAACCAGGCGCGCTACGCGCCTTACGTGCGGGTGCTGGAATCACTGGACACGCGCGCGCTGGTGCAGCGCTATGTCGAGGCCTATCCGCTGTTCCAGCAGGCCTATGCGGAGCTCGGCTTTCCGAACCGGAACTTCAACGACCGGCTGGTGGAGGCGATCGACAACCTGCTCGCCGCGCCGGAGCTTACCGAGCCGCCGGAGCTCATCCAGCCCAAGGTGCTCTACGAGTACGCCGACGAGGATCTGCAGAAGCGCTCCGCCGGGCAGAAGATCATGATGCGCATGGGCGCCGACAACGCGCGGCGCGTCAAGGCGAAGCTGCGCGAGATCCGGCGGGAGCTGCTCGCTCAGCGCTGAGCGCCGCGCGCCAGCGCATACACGTTGTCCTCGGGCCGCGGCGCATGGCCGGTGCTGCTCTGGTTCTCCACCCACTCGGCGATCGGCATGAACTGCTGGCACTCGGCCGCCGCAAGCGAGGGCGACATCTCGAAGATGCCGAAGCCGGCTTCCACCGCCTTGAGGTACACGTCCGAATCGATGAGCCGGGCGGTCAGGGTGAGCTCGAGCGATTCCAGGAACCAGTCGAGCGGCTGGTAGCGCGGCATGGAGCGGCGCACCTTGTTGGCGACGATCGCCACCGGCAGGTTGCGCGCCTGTATCCTCGCGCTGTGCAGCACCTCGCGGATGAAGTTCGCCGTGGCGTGCAGGTCGATCGCCGAGGGCGGCACCGGCACGATCACGCAATGGGCGCGGTCGAGCATCTCCTGCAGCAGGGTGCCGGAGGCGCCGGCCGGCGCGTCGATGATGAGCTGCCGCGTGTCCGGCGGCACGTACATCGCCATGCTGCGCAGCCGGGTGCCTTTCTGCTTGGCGGCGTTGGCGCCGTAGACCTTGTTCGCATGCGGCGGGCGCAGGCGCAGCCAGTTGAGGCTCGAGCCCTGGGGGTCGTAGTCCATCACCGCGGTCGGCACGTTGAGCGAGGCGAAGTAGCTCGCCAGGTTGAGCGTGATGGTCGTCTTGCCCGACCCGCCCTTGGGATTCAGCACCAGCGTTGTATTCATTCTTTTCAGAGGGTAACCAGCCCTTCTTCTTAGATTCGCTGATCATCATGCTATCGGCTTTGCGGAAATGCAAGCGCCGAGTGCAAGATTCCCGGCTCTACTTTCTTCGGAGCGTGCATGGCCTGGCTCATCGCAAAGTATGCGGCGACCGCCGCGATCGTCGTGCTGGTGTCGGAAGCCGCCAAGCGCAGCGACCGGCTGGGCGGTCTCATCGCGGCGCTGCCGCTGGTCACGGTGCTCGCGCTCATCTGGCTCCACGTCGAGCGCCAGCCGCAGGAGAAACTGGCGAACCACGCCTGGTACACCTTCTGGTACGTGCTGCCGACGCTGCCGATGTTTCTCGCCTTTCCGCCGCTGCTGCCGCGGCTGGGCTTCTGGCCGGCGCTGCTCGCCTGCGTGCTGCTCACGGCCGCGTGCTTCGTGCTGTTCGCCATCCTGCTGCGCCGCTTCGGCATTGAGCTCCTTTAGGAACGCGCTCGCGGTCTACCTGCTATGGGTGGCGGCGACCTGGCTGCTGGAAGGCCTGCCGCGCACGCTGCTGCGGCCGGAAGCACCGGGGTTGCGCCTCGCGTATGCGCTGATCGCGAACCTCGGCATCGGCATGCTCTTATCTTTCTGGCTGATACGCCGGCATTTGCGCGCCGGCTGGGGCACGCGGCGCGACTACGGGTTCGATCCGCCTCGGCGCAGCCGGTCGAGCCGCTCGTGATGCTCAATGCGTTCGCCCAGGTATGGGTGGTCACGGCGGCCGAGGTCACGGTGTGCTGGGCCCTGGCGGGCGGCACGCTGCGCCTTGCGCTCAAAGGCAGGCGCGCGCTTTTCGCTTCTGCCGCGGCCGCAAGCGTGCTCTTCGCGCTGTACCACTTCGCCCACAGCCCGCCGTTCAACGAAGTGCGGATGGTGGCATTCCTCGCCGCAATCGGCCTGGCCACCAGCGTCTTCTGGGTGGTCAGCCGGGACATTTTCGGCACGGCGCTGTTCCACAATTTCTTCGGATGACCGGCGTGCTCGGTGCGGCCGGCGACAGGCTGGCCGAGGCGCCCGACCCTGCGCTGATCGCCACCGCCCTCTTGGCCGCAGCCGTGCTCGTCATCGGGACGCGGCCGGCTGCTCGAGCGCCTTGATAACGCCGCAGGCTAAACTGCCGGGCATGAAGGCGATCCTGCTCGTTGCGCTGGGCGGCGCGCTCGGCTCGGTGGCGCGCTACAAGGTTTCCGGCTGGGTGCTGCATCACACCCTGGACTGGAAATTCCCGGCCGGGACCCTCGCCGTCAACGTGGCGGGCTGCCTGATCGCCGGCCTGCTCGCCGGGCTCGCGGAGAAGCAGGAGATGTTTTCCGCCGACGCGCGGCTATTGCTGTTTACCGGGCTGCTGGGCGGGTTCACCACGTTCTCGGCGTTCGGCCTGGAGACGATGTACCTGCTGCGCAAAGGCGAGCTGCTGGTCGCCGGATCCAATGTCGCGCTTAGCGTGGCGGCGGGGCTGCTCGCGCTGTGGCTCGCGCTGCGGCTCGGGCTGGGGGCGGCGCGTGCGTGAGCTGGTGGCGCAGGCCGAGCGCGTGGCGGCGCTGCTGCTCGCGCGCAAGCAGACGGTGGCGGTCGCCGAGTCCTCGGCGGGCGGGCTGATCACGGCGGCGCTGCTCGCGGTCCCGGGGGCGTCGGCATGGTGCCTGGGCGGCACCGTGATCTATACGAAGCAGGGCTGGCACGCGCTGCGCGGCTTCGATGAAAAGATCCTGGGCGGGTTCCGCTCGGCCACCGAGGGCAACGCGCTTGCGCGCGCACGGTTCATCCGCGAGCACATGGCGGCGAATTGGGGCCTGGGCGAGACGGGTGCCGCCGGCCCGAGCGGCAACCGCTACGGCGACCCGGCGGGCCATGCCTGCCTCGCCGTGTCGGGCGCGGCGGAGCGCGCGGTCACCTTGCGCACCGGCAGCGCCGACCGGCTGGCCAACATGCACCGCTTCGCCGGCGCTGCCTTGCGGCTATTTCTGGATACGTTAGGCTAGCGCCACCATGCCCGTCTGGCTCGAAGGTGGTTTGATCGGCCTCGGCCTCGCCGTGCTCCTGGTGGGCGCCGAGTACCTCCTCATCAAGAAGGCGGCGCGCGAGCGCGCGGTGCGGCTGCATCGCAAAGTCGAGGTGGATCCGGGCGAGCACAACCGCATGCGCGCCATCAGCACGTTCGCGCTTGCCCTGCCTTTCGCCTTCGCCGCGGCGTGGTGGATGGTGTGGGGCTGAGGCCCCGCAATCTGCTATCGTCACGCCTTTTTCCGGAGCCAGCATGAAACGCAAATACGGGGCGGCACTCGCCCGCGAGACCGAGGCCGAAAAGGGCCAGCGCCTGCGCGCTAAAGAAATGGCCGACAACAGCAACAACTACGGCTCGGTGTCCCGCAAGGGCGCGATTTCGCGCGGCAAGAAGCGCGGCCGGGCCTACCGGGCGGGCGGCTAGCAGTCACCGCGGGCGGCCGTGGAGATCCGCGCCTGCCTGTTCGATGTGTTCGGCACGGTGGCCGACTGGCGCACCAGCGTGAGCCGGGACCTCGCCGCCTTCGCCCGCCAGCGTGATCTGCCGCCGCTCGACTGGCTGGAGTTCACCGTCGAATGGCGCAAGCTCTACCAGCCCTCCATGGACGAAGTGCGCTCCGGACGGCGCGCCTGGACCATCCTCGACGTGCTGCACCGGGAAAGCCTGGTCGCCCTCCTGGAGCGCTACCGGGTGCCGCGGCCCTCCGAGGCCGACATCGACCACATGAACCGGGCCTGGCACCGGCTGGAGCCCTGGCCCGACGTAGTGGAAGGGCTTACCCGGCTCAAGCGCCAGCGCATCATCGCGCCGTGCTCGAACGGCAACATCGCGCTGATGGTGAACCTCGCCAAGCGCGCCGGCCTGCCGTGGGACTGCATCCTGGGCGCCGAAACCGCGCGTGCCTACAAGCCCATGCCCGAGGCCTACCTCGCCGCCTGCCGCCAGCTCGCGCTGCCGCCGAGCGAGGTGATGATGGTGGCGGCGCACAACGGCGACCTCAAAGCCGCCAAGGCACAGGGCCTCGCGACCGCCTTCGTGCCGCGCCCCCGGGAGCATGGTCCGGGCCAGACCACGGACCTCGCCGCGGATCCGACCTGCGTCGATGTGACCGCGGAAAGCTTCGTCGAGCTCGCGGGCAAGCTTGGCTGAAGCTTCGGCCACGCCGTATGTGCTGGTGGCGGTCTTGCTGCTGGTCGTTGCCCTGCTTGGCCTCGCCATCTGGTCGATCAAGCGCCACCGAAACCCGAAACTCGATATTGAGTCCGCGCTGCCCTTCGAGCAGCTGATCGGCTCGCTTTCCGGCCTGTCCCTGGGCATGCCGATCGACGGCAACGCGGTCGAGCTGCTCGAGGACGGCGCTTTCTTCGACCGGCTGCTCGACGACATCGCCGCGGCACGCCGCTCGGTGCACTTCGAGACCTTCCTGTGGAAGGACGGCACGCTCGGGCGGCGCATCGCCGAGGCCCTGTCGCAGCGCGCCCGCGCGGGGCTGGAGGTGCGCGTCCTGGTGGACGCGCAAGGCGGCAGGAAGATGGGCGAAGCCGTGACGCGGCAGATGGAGGATGCCGGCTGCAAGCTGGCCCGCTACCACCCGCGCACCTGGAAAAACATCGGCGTGCTGGCGGAGCGCGACCATCGCAAGATCGCGGTGATCGACGGGCGCATCGCCTACGTCGGCGGGCACTGCATCGTCGACTCCTGGCTGGGAAGCGCCCAGGACGCGGAGCACTTCCGCGACCTGTCGGTGCGGCTGCGCGGTCCGATCGTGCACGCCGTCCAGTCGGCGTTCAGCGAGAACTGGTGCGAGGAGACCGGCGAGCTGTTCGTCGGCCACCAGGTGTTCCCGCCGCTGGAGCGCGCGGGCGAGGTCGCCGCGCATATGGCGAGCCTGAAGCCCGAAGGCTCGGCCCCGGCCGTGAAGATCCTGCACCTTGTGGCCCTGTGCTGCGCGCGCAAGCGTCTGTGGATCCAGAACCCCTATTTCATCCCCGACCCCGCAGCCATCGACGCTTTCGCACGGGCGGTGAAGCGCGGCGTCGATGTGCGCGTGATGATGCCCTCGGCGGGCGCCTCGGACATGCGCATGGTCCAGCACGCCGCGCACCGCAACTTCGATCGGCTGCTCGCGGGCGGCGTGCGGCTGTTCGAATACCGCAAGACCCTGCTGCACCAGAAAGTCATGACGGTGGACGGCGTCTGGTGCGCGATCGGCTCCAGCAACTTCGACGATCGCTCCTTCGAGACCAACGACGAGATCACCCTGGGCTTCCTCGATCCCGCGCTGGCGCTGCGGCTGGAAGAGATCTTCGAGCAGGACCGCCAGCACTGCGTCGAGCTGGACCGCGCGTCCTGGGCAAAGCGCGGCGCCTGGCACCGGCTAAAGGACCACGGTTACTATCTCTTCAACGAGGTGCTGTGAACGGATGCCGAGCCTCGCCTGCCATCCCGGGAGCCCCAGCCGCGCGGTGCGCGCTATCCATATCGAGCCGCAACGCAGCGGCGGCACGCTTTTGTTGACCTACCGGATCTACGGCAACATCGACGCGCTGCAGCTGCCGCCGCGCGGCCTGCGTCCGCTCTGGCAGCATACCTGCTGCGAAGCCTTCGTCGCGCGCGCGGGGATGCCGGCGTACCATGAGTTCAATTTTTCGCTTTCGGGGGACTGGGCCGCCTACGCGTTCACCGATTACCGCGAGGGCAAGCCCATCGAGGCTGCGGACCCGGGCATCGTCGTGAGGGTTTCAGCGCAGGCGCTCGAGCTCAACGCTGCGCTCGACCTGCCGGGGGGAAGCCTCCTGCTGGGCCTGTCGGCGGTGATCGAGGAGCGCGACGGGACGCTGTCGTACTGGGCGCTGCGCCACGCGCCGGGCAAGCCCGACTTCCACCATCGCGAGGGCTTCGCGCTGGAGCTCGCATGAAGTTCGGCATCGACCATCTTCTCGAAGAGCGCGCGCTGCAAAAGCGCCTGCGGGGCCGCCGCGTCGCGCTGCTCGCGCATCCGGCTTCGGTGACGCGCGAGCTCGTGCATTCGCTCGACGCGCTCGCCGCGCTCGAGGGCATGCGCCTCACGGCGGCGTTCGGCCCGCAGCACGGCCTGCGCGGCGACAAGCAGGACAACATGGCGGAGTCGCCCGACTTCGCCGACCCGGTGCACGGCATCCCGGTATTCAGCCTGTACGGCGAGGTGCGCCGGCCGACCGCGGCCATGATGGAGACCTTCGACGTCCTGCTGGTGGACCTGCAGGACCTGGGCTGCCGCATCTACACCTTCATCACCACGCTGCGCTACGTGCTCGAAGCCGCCGCCTCGCACGGAAAGGAAGTCTGGGTGCACGACCGGCCCAACCCCGCGGGGCGGCCGGTCGAGGGCCTGATGCTGCGGCCGGGCTGGGAAAGCTTCGTGGGCGCCGGGCCCCTGCCGATGCGCCATGGCCTGACCATCGGTGAGCTTGCCCGCTGGTTCGTCTCACATTTGAATCTCAACGTGAAATGCGATGTGATTCCCATGCAAGGCTGGACGCCTGAGGCGGCGCCGGGCTACGGCTGGCCGCTCGGCGAGCGCGCGTGGGTGAATCCGAGCCCCAACGCGCCCAACCTGTGGATGGCACGCTGCTACGCCGGCACTGTGATGCTGGAAGGCACCACGCTGTCGGAAGGGCGGGGCACCACCCGGCCGCTGGAGCTGTGGGGCGCGCCGGACCTGGAGCCGCGACGGCTGCTCGGCGAGATGCAGCGCCTCGCGTCGCAGTGGCTGCAAGGCTGCCGGCTGCGCGAATGCGCCTTCGAGCCCACGTTCCACAAGCATGCCGGCGAGCTGTGCGCCGGCGTGCAGATCCACCTCGACGAGCCGGGCTACCGCCACGCCGCGTTTCGTCCCTGGCGCCTGGTGGCGCTGGCGTTCAAGGCGCTGCGCCGCCTGCGTCCGGATTACGAGCTGTGGCGTGACTTTTTTTACGAATACGACCGGCGCCGGCCGATCGACGTCATCAACGGCGGCAGCCTGCTGCGCGAATGGGTGGACGACCCGGCCGCGACGCCGGGCGACCTCGAGGCGCTCGCCGGTGCGGACGAAGACGCCTGGCAGACGCAAAGAGAAGCGGCGCTGCTTTACCGGTAGGCAAAGTTCAGCGTAGGTTTATGCCATGGAAACGAGGCCTCGCGTGCTCGTGGCCGGCACCCGCCTGGGAATCGCCGCGGTGCGCGAGGTGCTGGACGAGCAGGCCGAGCTCGTCGGCGCGCAGTCGGTGGAAGAGGCGCTCGCCGAGGTGGAGCGCGGCGTGAAGCTCATCATCTGCAACGTGCGCTTCGACGACTCGCGCATGTTCGACTTCCTGGGCGCGCTCGCCGGGCGGCCGGCGGCGCGCGGCATCCCGGTGGTGTGCTGCCGGGTGCGGCACCGGCCGCTGTCGGCGGGGGCGCGCCGCGCCATCGCGCTCGCGCTGGAGGCGCTCGGGGTCGCCGAGTTCGTGGACATGCAGGCCATCGAGGAAGAGCAGGGCCAGGAAGCGGCCCGCGAGGCGCTGCGCCGCGCGGCGCTGTCGCGCCTGGAGGCGCCCGGCTAACGGTTTCTGCCGGGCGGCCTCGGCCGGCGGGAGAGCAGCTCGCGCGAGAACATCTCGTCCTCGTCGCTCCACGCCGGCATCACGATATCCACGGCTTTGAGAAACACCGCGGTGGGCGGGGCACTGTCGCCCTCCAGCCAGCGGTATACGGCGGCGGCCGGCACGTTCAGGAACCGGGCCAGCGGCTCCACCCCGCCGAGCTTCTGGCATGCGCGGTGCAGCACCCGGGTATGAACCGTGGCGCGTGCAGCCGGCGCGGTCGGGCAGGAATCCAGATTGCTGTCGGTCATGCGTCGCATGGTGGCTTCCGGTGCCCCGCCGCGCCAGTCGCCAAAGCGGGGCGTGTCATGTGGCCGGCCGCACTACCGCGGCCAGTCGTCGTCGTCAGGCAACGGCTTGACGCCGGGCGGGGGCTTTTCCTTGCGCCGCAGCCAGCCGTACAGGAACAGGCCGGCGAGGCCGGCGATGAACGCGCCGAGAAACGCGATCAGCCAGCCCCCGTCCATCAGACCGTGCGCAGCTTGGGCAAGGCGAGCGGCAGGACCGGCGCGGCGCCCTTGGCCGGCATGCGCACGTGCGCCGGACCCAGCTCCTCGATGGACGCACAGCCCAGCAGGGCGAGCACACGGTCGATCTCCGCGCGCAGCAGCTGGATCGCGCGCCGCGCGCCGGCTTCGCCGCCGGCGGCTACGCCGTACATCGCCGCGCGGCCCAGGAACACCATGTCCGCGCCCAGCGCCAGCGCCTTGACGATGTCGGTGCCGCGGCGAAAGCCGCTGTCGACGATGACCGCCATGCGCTCGCCCACCGCCGCGGCGATGCCGGGCAGCGCTTCCATCGTCGAGGGCAGGCCGTCGAGCTGGCGCCCGCCGTGGTTGGACACGAAGATGCCGTCGGCGCCGTGCTCGGCGGCGAGCTGCGCGTCCTCCACGCACAGGATGCCCTTCACGAGCAGGCGCCGCGGCCAGGCGTCGCGCAGCCAGGCGAAGTCCTGCCAGCTGTGGTGGTCGCGCCGGGTGGTCCATTCGGCGAGCTTCATGGGATTGTCGCGCGCCAGCCAGGCGCGGGCGAATATGCACGCCAGCCAGCGCGGATGCGCGAGCGCGTCCAGCACCTTGCGCGGCTCCAGGCGCAGCGGCAGGCTGAAGCCGTTGCGCGCGTTGTATTCGCGGTTGGCGCCCACCGGCACGTCCGTGGTGAGCACCAGCGCCTCGCAGCCGGATTGCAGCGCGCGGCGCATCATGGCGCGCGCCGTCTCCCGCTCGCGCGGCAGGTAGAGCTGGAACCACGGCGGCCCGCCCGATTCCCAGGCAAGGCGCTCCAGCGGCACGAAGGAATGGGTGGACAGCACGAAAGGCAGGTTGGCGCTGCGCGCGGCGCGCGCCAAAGCAATGTCGCCGTCGTGCCAGAAAAGCCCGGCGGCGCCCATCGGCGCGATCCCGATGGGCGACTCGTACACGCGGCCGAACAGCGTGACCTTCTGCGTGCGCTTGGAGACGTCGACCAGCGTGCGCGGGGCGAAGCGTATCGCCTCGAAGGCCTCTCGGTTCGCCTTCAGCGTCAGGCCGTCCTCCGAGCCGCCTTCGAGATAGTCGTAGACCACGCGCGGCAGGCGGCGGTGCGCGAGGCGCCGCAGGTCCTCGATGTTCAGCGCGCGGGTGACCTTCGTGCGCACCGCGCTCAGCGCGCCGCGGGGCGAAACAGCGGCAGGCGCCGGCGCATCGGCGCCTGCAGGAACTTGCGCCAGAACATGTGCAGCGTGGGCAGCGGGTCGCGCCAGTCGAAGGTGAGGTGCGTGCTGGCGAGCGAGCGGCGCGCCATGTCGGCGATCCATGCGGCGGCCCGGCCGGCGCCGATGCGGCCGCAGCGCAGCTCGTTCAGGCAGGTCTTGAGATCGCCGTACAGCCAGTGATAGGCGCGCCCCGCCGGATACGCGCCGGGAAGCGGGGCGGGCAGCAGGCGCCGCGCCTCGTCGCGCCCGAGAGTGCGGGCCTTGCGGTAGGCGGCGAGCTGCACGCCGATCAGCGGGAAGTCCATCCCCAGGCGGTAGGGCAGCGCCGCCGTGCTGTCCATGCGCGCGTTGAACTCGAGAAAGGCGACTTGCCCCGAGCGCTCGTCGAGCAGGAACTGGATGCAGCCGATGCCGGTGTAGCGCAGTGCCTGCGTTAAAGCTTCGCAATGGGCCCGCAACACGGGCGAGGGCGCCACCGAAACGCCGAGCACGCCGATGCCGGTATCGTCGGGCTCGTCGGTGCGCAGCACCTTCTGCTGGAAGTACAGGACCAACTTCCCCTCCGCCGCTGCGACATGGCAGTTGTGACGCACGCCCGCGGCGAACTTCTGCAGGATGAGCGAGCCGGTGTCCGCATCGCGTGAAAGCCCCGCGAGGAACGGCTCGAATTGCGCCGCGTTCTCGAAGATGAGCGCCTTGCGCTCCAGGACCTGCCCGGCCGAGTTTTTGGGCTTCACCACCACCGGATAGCCCATGGCGAGCGCGCGCTCGCGCCAGTCCTGGACGCTCGTGAAGCGCGCCCAGGCCACCGCAGGAATGTTCAGCGTCGGCGCGAGCTCGTACAGGGCGCTTTTGTCGAAGCAGCGGCCGACGGTCGCGAACTCCGGGTTCACCCAGGTGGCGAGCGGCTCCAGCCGCGGCCCGGCATCGAGCAGCCGCCGCAGCTGCGATTCGCCGATGGTGAAGACGAAGTCCGGGCGCTCGTTGCGCAGGAAGGCCTCCAGGCTGTCGCAGAAGCGCTGGGGCGAGGCATTGTCGTAGACCCAGACATCCGAGACGTAGCGCGACAGGGTGCTCGAGCTGCGCGGGTCGTCGGTTCCCAGGGTGACCTCGAAGCCCGCCCGGCCAAGCGAGCGCACCACCGTAACGGTCTGCCGGTAGTCTCCCAGGACCAGCACGCGTCCGTACCCCAGGTGTGGTCCCAGCCTCATAAGAACGCCTATCGTGGGGCGCGCGTGTTGCACGCCTGCCCGGGAGTCGGGCGCCGCCCGGGCGCCGTTAGGACTAGGCGCGGCCGAAGAGCAGCATGGCGGAGGAAGCGGCCGCCAGGAGCGACAGGGCGAGGATCACCGCGCCCGAGGCCCGCGGGAACGCCTCGACGATGCGCTCGAGCGACGGGTGCAGGGCGTCTCCCGCGATCTCGAGCTCGCGGGTGGAATACCAGTGGTTGGCGCGTGCCTCCACCCGCCGCCACGCCTTGGGAAAGAAAAGCAGCATCACGCCGGTGGCCACCGCGGCGAGGCTGCCCAGCACGAGAAACCAGCGCATGGCTTCCAGCAGCATGCCGAGCAGCGAAGCGCGCCCGTCCGCCTTGAGCAACCCGGCGACCGCGGCCGGGTCCAGCCGGCCGAGCAGGATGGCGGCCGAGAACGCGCCCAGCGCGACCAGCACCGCCCCGAACCAGCGCGTGCCGGAAGCGGCGGGGGCCATTTGCCGGGGCACCTCCAGCGGCCTGAGCGCCTGCCGGGCCGATACCCAGTGGTTCATCAGCTGGATGAAGGGCAGCATCAGCCTTGCCTTGAGCAGCAGGCCCGCGCCCAGGACGAGGCCGAGCAGGCTGCCGACGAAAAAGAAGACGATGAGCGTGGTGAGGACGAGCTGGGTGACGAGCGAGCCGCCGGACATAGTTGTTGTTCTCCTCCGGTTCAGGTGACGTCTATATTAGCGCCTCCGAGCCAGTCCTGCCCCTGCGCGTACAGGCGCTCGACTTGCGGGCCGCGCAGCTGCGGCATGTCGGGCTTCACGCGCAAGCCCAGCCGCGTCTGCAGGTAGGCAAGGTGCCGGTAGCCCTCGGGAAAGCGCGCGAGCAGCGCGGCATCGAGCACGAGGCGGGCGGCGGGGTCGACCGGGTCCATGCGGTCCTTCTCGTAGATCGGCTGGCGGCGCGCGATGGCCCAGCGCCCGGCCCGTTTCTCGAAGAAATCGTAGAAGCGCCCCGTGCACAGCACGTCGACGGCGATGCCCTCGACGCTGCCGCGCTGGCTGATGGTCATCTTGGTCTGGGCGATGGCGCGTGCGCCGGCCAGATCGACGCTCGAGCCGCCGAGGAAGTGCAGGATGCTCACGCCCTTCTCGAAGCCGGCGCGGCTCACCTCGATGAATTCGCGCGCCGGCCCCTGGAACCAGGTGGCCGACATCCAGGCGTCGTCGTGCCAGACGGTGCGAAAGCGCTCCCAGTCGCCGGCATCGCGCCAGATCGCCCAGTCGTGGACCACCTGGACGATCGCGATGCGCTCCTCGCTCAGTCGGCTTTCGCCCCGGAGGCCTGGACGATCTTGCGCCACTTCACGATCTCGTCGCGCAGGAACTTGTCGAACTGGTCGACCGACATGCCCATGGCGATGGTGCCCTGCTTGAGCCACGCCGCCTTGGTCTCCTCCGAGCCGATGATCCGGTTCACCTCGGCGTTCACCTTCTCCAGCACCGCGCGCGGCGTCTTGGCCGGGGCCATCAGGCCCAGCCAGATGCCGGACTCGTAGCCCGGCACGCCCGCCTCCGACACCGTCGGGATGTCGGGCGTGACCGGCGAGCGCTTGCTGCCCGAGGTGGCGAGCGCCTTCACTTTGCCGGCGCGCGCATGGTTCGCCATGGTCGGCACGGCGTCGAACATCATCTGCACCTGCCCGCCGAGCACCGCGGCGCGCGCCTGGTCGCTGCCCTTGTGCGGGATATGCACCAGGTCGACGCCGGCCATTGTCTTGAAGAGCTCGCCCGCCATGTGGTAGGGGGTGCCGTTTCCCGAGGAGGCGTAATTGAGCTCGCCGGGCTTCGATTTGGCGAGCGCGATGAATTCCTTCAGCGTGCTGGCCGGCACCGAGGTGGGCACCACCATCAGGAGATCCGAGTAGCTCACGCCGGTGATGGGGGCAAAGTCGCGCATCAGCTCGAAAGGCTTCTTCGTGATCAGCGTCTCGTTCACCGTGTGCGTGTTGGACATCATGAGCAGGGTATGGCCGTCGGGATCGGACTTGGCCACCACGTCGGTGCCGACGATCGAGCCGCCGCCGGGGCGGTTTTCCACCACCACCGGCTGGCCCAGGGCGTCGGAGAGCTTCGCCGCGAGGTAGCGGCCGTAGACGTCGGCCGAGCCGCCGACGCCGTAGGGCACGATGATCTTCACCGGCCGCGACGGATAGCCCTGCGACCAGGCCGAGGCGCCGAACGAAAGCAGAAGTAATGCAGCAAGCGCGCGAATCATGTCCTCCTCCTCATTAGAATCTCGGCGATGAGCATACTCGTCACCGGCGCGGCCGGCTATATCGGTTCTGCATTGGTGCGCGCCCTGGGTTCCGAAGACGTCGTCTCGACGGACCAGGCGGCGCCGGCCGCCGTCATCGGCAACCTCGCCTACCCGAAGTTCGCCCGCTCGCTCGTCACACCCGAGGTCGGCGTGGTATTCCATCTCGCCTCGCTCGTCTCGGGCGGGGCGGAGCAGAACTTCGAGCTCGGCACCAAGGTGAACCTGGACGCCACGCGCGATCTGCTCGAAGCCTGCCGGCTCGGCGGCCATTGCCCCAAATTCGTGTTCGCCTCCTCGATCGCCGTGTACGGCGGGGTGGACGAGATCGACGACGCCACGCCGCCCGCGCCGCGCCTGTCCTACGGCGCGCAAAAGCTGGTCTGCGAGATCCTGATCGACGACTACTCGCGGCGCGGCTACATCGACGGGCGCTCGCTGCGCCTGCCCACTGTGATGGTGCGGCCCGGCGGCGCGAACACCGCGGTGTCGGGCTGGGCGAGCGCGATCATCCGCGAGCCGCTCGCCGGACGCGACTACGTCTGCCCGGTGCGCCCGGACACCACCATGGCCTGCATCTCCCTCGACAAGGTGGTGCAGTCGCTGATCCGTGCTTCGCGACTGGAGATGGCCTCCCGGAGCCGCAGCGTGCTGCTCACCGGCATTCCGGTCAGCGCGCAGGCGATGTGGGACGCGGTGCGGGAGCGGGCCAAAGGCCGGGTGCGGTTCGAGCCCGATCCCGCCATCCAGGCGATCATGGATGCGGTGCCCGAGGCCACGCGCTCGCCGCGCGCCGCGCAGCTCGGCTTTACCCACAGCCGGGACATCCGGGAAATCGTGCGTGAGTATGAAGAAGCTCCGGTCGCGCATCACGGTTGAGGGGCTCGACCGCGCGCCGCACCGCGCTTTCCTGCGCGCGCTGGGGCTGTCGCAGGCCGATCTTGGCAAGCCGTTCGTCGGCGTGGCCTCCACCGACGGGCGCGTGACGCCGTGCAACGCGCTGCTCGGCGAGCTCGCGCGCGACGCCTGCGCGGCGGTGCGCGAGGCGGGCGGCGTGCCCTTCGATTTCGCCTCGGTATCGGTGGCCGACTCGATGTCCATCAACCACGCCGGCATGCGCTACTCCCTGCTTTCGCGCGAGCTCATCGCCGACGGCGTGGAGGCGGTGGCGCGCGGCCATGCCTACGACGCGCTGGTCGCCTTCGCCGGCTGCGACAAGACGCTGCCGGGGATGATGATGGCGATGGTGCGCCTCAACCTGCCGGCGGTGTTCGTCTACGGCGGCGCCGCGCTTCCCGGGCGCTGGCGCGATCGCGACGTCACCGTGCTGGACACCTACGAGGCGGTCGGCGCGGTGCTTGCCGGCGACATGGCGGAGGCTGACCTGCACGCGCTTGAGCTGGCCTGCATTCCGACGCTGGGCTCCTGCCCCGGGCAGTTCACCGCGAACACCATGGCCATGGTTTCCGAGACGCTCGGCCTCGCGCTTCCGGGATCCGCCACGCTCCCGGCCGTTGCTCCGGAGAGAAGCTCCCTATCGAGAGCCGCGGGGGAGGCGGTCATGCGTCTCCTGCGCGCCGGCGGGCCGCTGCCGCGGGAGCTGGTCACGAGGAAGTCGCTCGAGAACGCATGCGCCGCGGTCGCCGCCACCGGTGGCTCGACCAACGCGGCGCTGCACATCCCGGCCATCGCCCACGAGGCGGGCATCCGCTTCACGCTGGACGACTTCGCGCGCGTCGCGCGCCGCACGCCGCTCATCGCGGACATGAAGCCCGGCGGGCGCTTCCTGGCGAAGGACCTGCACGCCGTGGGCGGCGTGTATGCGGTTCTCAAGGCCTTGCTCGCGCACGGTGCGCTCCACGGCGATTGCCTCACCTTGTCCGGGGAAACCCTCGAGCACGCGCTCAGGACCCATCCCGACCCCGACGGTTCGGTGATCAGGCAAGAGCCGATCACGAAGAGCGGAGGCCTGGTGGTGCTGAAGGGCAACCTCGCGCCCGACGGCGCGCTCATCAAGGTGGCCGGCCTGAAGGCGCTGCAGTTCGAGGGCCGCGCGCGCGTGTTCGATTCGGAAGAAGCGTGCATGGAGATCGTCAAGAGGAGGAAGTACCGGGAAGGGGACGTGCTCGTGATCCGCTATGAAGGCCCGAAGGGCGGGCCGGGGATGCGCGAGATGCTGGGCGTGACGGCGCTCATCTACGGCCAGGGCATGGGGGAAAAAGTGGCGCTGCTCACCGACGGGCGCTTCTCGGGCGCGACGCGCGGCATGATGATCGGCTATGCCTCGCCGGAGGCCGCCGCGGGCGGCGCGCTGGCGCTGGTAAAGGACGGCGACTTGATCACCATCGATGCCGCACGCGGGCGCCTCGAGTTGCGGGTATCGAAAAGCGAGTTGCGCAAGCGCATAGCCAGCTTCCCGAAGCGGGCGCCGCTCTCGGGCGTACTGGAAAAATATGCGAGCCTGGTCGGCTCGGCGCACCTGGGCGCGGTCACGCACAGCGGAGCGAAACGGGGTCAGAGCCCGAATTCGAAATCGGGGTCAGAGCCCGAATGAAATCAGATCGGAGCCACCTATGAACGAGAAAGCGCATTTCCTCGATCGAGTCAGCCGGGAGATGCAGGAGGACTTTCAACCCGTAGCGCTGCCTGCG
>CBDDSA010000272.1:0-4911 GCA_965233185.1 uncultured bacterium | reverse complement strand
CGGGCCAGCGTTCACGCCTGCGACATCCGCGACGAGCCCGCGGTGCGGGCGGCCGTGGCGGCGATCCTCGAAGCGCACGGACGCATCGACGGCCTGGTGAACAATGCCGGCGGGCAGTTCCCCTCCCGCATCCGCGACATGAGCACCAAGGGCTGGGAAGCGGTGGTGCGCAACAACCTCACCGGCGGCTTCATCTTCTCGCGCGAGTGCTACACGCAGTGGATGGAAAGCCATGGCGGCGCGATCGTCAACATCATCGCCGACATCTGGGGCGGCATGCCGACCATGGCGCATACCGGCGCGGCGCGCGCCGGCATGCTCAACTTCACCGAATCGGCGGCCTGCGAATGGGCGCAATCGGGCGTGCGGGTCAATTGCGTCGCGCCCGGCTGGGTCGCTTCCAGCGGCTTTGACACCTACAGCCCCGAGATGCAGGCCGAGCTGCGCAGCCTGAAGGGGAAGGTGCCCCTGCAGCGCTTCGGCACCGAGGCGGAGGTCTCGGCGGCGATCGTGTTTCTGCTGTCCGAGGCCGCGGCCTTCATCACCGGCTCGTGCGTCCGTGTCGATGGCGGCGTGCCGAATGCGCGCCACACCTGGAAGCTTGCGCCGCACGCCAATTCGAGGCCGTTCGAAGGTTTCCATCTCGCGAAGCTGCCCAACTGTCTGAGCGAATGAGCACCCGGTTCCTTGCTTTCGCGACGATGGTCGACAGCGCGCACCCGGCGGTGGCCGAGCTCTCTCAGCGCCATCGCGGCGCCCCGGCCCATCAACCCGACAAGCGAGGTGCCTGATGTCCGCCGCTGCCGAGAGGGCGCAAGCCGTGCATAGGTTCGTCACCCACCGCCGCACCATCACGGAAGCGGACATCGTGACCTTCGTCAATGTGGTCGGCCTGCACGAGCCGTTCTTCATCGACATGGAATACATCAAGGCCCACATGTCTGAGGAGCACCGCAGCCGCTTTGCGCCCGGGCCGATGATCATCTCGCTCGGCATGGGCCTGGTCGCGCCCATCGTGCTCGGCGTCATCGAGAAAGTGCTCGCCGGCAAAGACGCCGGCCCGTTCGCCGGCATGACGGGTCTCGAGGCGCGCATCAAGGCGGCGGTGTTTCCCGGCGACACGCTGCACGTGGAGGGCGAGGCCTGGGCGCGCGAGCGGACGAGCCGGGGCTACACGCTGGTCGACTTGCGCCACGTCGTGAAGAACCAGAGGAACGAGGTGGTGGCCGATTTCACCGAGACGCTGCTCTTCAAGCCGCGGGAGTCGTAAGCCGTGGCCGGGCCGATCGAGACCTACCGCGGCCGAGTCGCGCCGCAGCAATGCGACCACCTCGGGCACATGAACATCCAGTTCTACGTCGCCAGGATCTCGGACGCGACGGTCGTGCTCAACGCCGCGATGGGCATCACCGCGAGCTATGTGCGCACGCAGCGCCGCGCGCTCGCGACGATACGCCAGGAAATCTCCTACCTCGCGGAGCTAAACGCCGGCGATCTCATCGCCATGCATAGCGGCGTGCTCGCGGCCGAAGGCAAGAAAGTCTGGTTCCTGCACCGCATGACGCGCGTGGAGGACGCGGCACCGGTGATGAGCGCCAAGGTGCTCATGCTGGGAATGGACCTGGAGCGAAGGAAGGCGATACCGGTGGAAGAGGCGATCCTCGCCCGGGCGAAGGCGTTTTTGGTCGAGGAGATTCTGGCATGAGCCGCTTGCAGGTGACGTACCGCGGCTGCGTGAACGCCTGGGAGTGCGACCAGTGGGGCCATCAGAACGTGCAGTTCTATCTCGCGAAGGCGGCCGATGCGCAGGCGGCCTTGTGCTGCGCGCTTGGGCTTGCGCCGTCGTATTTAAGGACCGCTCGCCGCGCGCTGGTGCCGGCTTCGGAGCGCATCTTGTTCAAGCGCGAGCTGCGCGCCGGCGACGCGGTGTGCATCCGCTCCGGAGTGCGCGCCGTCCATGGCGCCGCGCTCGGCTATTTCAGCGTGATGACGAACGAGGAAACCGGCGAGAGCTCAGCGCTCTTCGAGACGCAAGCGGGGCTGACCGATCTGGAAAGCGGCGCGGCATGCGAGCTTCCGGCGCCGGTGGCGGCGAAGGCCGCCGAAATGGCGCGTGCCGGCGCCGGACACGAGCGCCCTGCCGGCATCGAGCGCCCGCAGGCGCCGCCCGGCGCGCCGCGCGCTACGGTACTCACGTACCGCGGCGCGTTCGAGTCGTGGGAGTGCGACGAGACGGGCCGCGTGCCGCCGCGCTTCCAGATCGCACGCTTCGCCGAGGCCGCGACCCATCTCTTTCACCGCATCGGCGCCTCGAAACCGGTGCTGCGCAGCCGCAACCTGGGCTCCGCCGCGCTCGACTACGCGATCGACTATCGGGCAGCGCTTCGGCCGGGACAGGCGGTCGAAATCCGCAGCGGCGTGCTGGAAGTGCGCGGCAAGGTGCTGCGCTTCTTCCACGAGCTCCTCGACTCCCCGAACGGCGAAATCGCCACGCGCATCGAAGTGGCGGCGCTGTTTTTCGATCTCGCGGCGAGAAAAGCGGTGCCCATGCCTCCCGAAGCGCAGGCGGGCGCCCTGGCGCTCCTCGAAGCCGGCTGCGAGGCGAAAATCTAGCCATGGCAAAGCCGGCCGGACAAGGGGCGCTGCGGGGATTAAAGGTCCTGGACCTTTCGCGCGTGCTGGCCGGCCCGCTGTGCGCCCAGATCCTCGCCGACCACGGCGCCGAGGTGATCAAGGTGGAGCCGCCGGAGGGCGACGAGACGCGCCGGCTCGGGCCGCCGTTCGACGAGCAGGGCCTCGCCGCGTATTTCCGCGGGCTGAACCGCAACAAGCGCGCCATCGCGCTCGACCTCGCGATCGATGCGGGGCGCGAGGTGCTGCTGCGCCTGATCGAGCGCGCCGACGTGCTGATCGAGAACTTTCTTCCGGGCGCCATGGAAAAGTGGGGGCTCGGCTACAAGGAGGCGCTTGCGGCGCGCTTCCCGCGCCTGGTGTACTGCCGCATCACCGGCTTCGGCGCGGACGGACCGCTCGGCGGACGGCCGGGCTACGACGCGGTGGCGCAGGCGCTCTGCGGCCTGATGAGCGTGAACGGCTTTCCTGGCTGCGGGCCGACGCGCGTCGGCGTGCCGATCGTCGACATCGCAAGCGGAATGAACGCCGCCATCGGCGTGCTGCTCGCGCTCGCCGAGCGCTCGGGTTCGGGCCGGGGACAGATGGTCGAATCGACGTTGTATGACAGCGGCCTTGCGCTGCTCCATCCGCACGCCTCGAATTGGATCGTCGGCGGCGCGGAGCCGGGCCTTCTAGGCAACGCGCACCCGAACATCAGTCCCTACGACACCTACGCGGGGGCGGACGGCCTCATGTTCCTTGGCGTCGTGAGCGACGCGCAGTTCCGCCGCTTCTGCGAGGTCGTCGGCCGCAGCGAGCTTGCGGCCGATGCGCGCTTCGCTTCCAACGCCCAGCGCCTCGCCCACAGGGCGGAGCTGCGTGCCGCGATCGAGGCTGCGCTTGGCGGCGAGCGCATCGGGCCGCTGTGCGAGCGGCTGATGGCGGCCGGCGTGCCGGCCGGCGCGGTGCAGAGCGTGCCGCAGGCGCTTTCGCATCCCCACACCGCGCACCGCGGCATGCTGGTTTCGCTCGATGGCTTCAGCGCCGTCGGGCCGCCACAGAAGCTCTCGCGCACGCCGCCCGGGGTGCGAAGAGCGCCGCGCGCGTTCGCCGCCGATACGCGCGCGGTGCTCGCCGAGCTGGGCTATTCCCGGGCGCAGATCGAGTCGCTCGTGCGCAACGGCGCCGCGCCGCTCGCGCCGCGGGTGAGGACGTAGAAGCGCGCTCGGCTCAGCCCAGAAAGAGGTCCTCCGCCGGCTCCTTTTCGGGGTCGACGGCGTAGCGGCTGAAATCGCTGACGCCGGCGCGGCGCAGCACCTCTTCGTCGATGAAGAAGTTGCCGGTGCACTCGCGCGCGGGCCGGGTCAGTACCCAGTGGGCGGCATCGGCCATGACCTCGGGCCTGCGCCCGCGCCCGGGATCGACGCCCGGAAGCATGCGCAGCGCCGCGGTCACGATGAGCGTGCGCGGCCAAAGCGCGTTCACCGCAATGCCGAGCGGCCGGAGCTCCTCGGCATGGCCGAGCACGCACATGCTCATGCCGTACTTCGCCATGGTGTAGGCGACGTGGTCCTTGAACCATTTCGCGTCCATGTTGAGCGGCGAGGCGAGCGTGAGCACGTGCGGGTTCGCCGCCTTCGCGAGATGCGGCAGGCAAGCCTGGGTCGCGGCGAAGGTGCCGCGCACGTTGACGCCGAACATGAGGTCGAAGCGCTTCATCGGCGTCTCCGCCGTGCCGGTGAGGCTGATGGCGCTCGCGTTGTTCACCAGGATGTCGATGCCGCCGAAGCGCGCGACGGTCTCTTTGACCGCTCTCTGGATCTGGCTCTCGTCGCGGATGTCGCATTGCAGCGGCAGCGCCGCGCCGCCCGCGGCTTCCAGCTCGGCCGCCGCCGTAAAGATGGTGCCGGGGAGCTTCGGGTGCGGCTCGGCGGTTTTGGCGGCGATGGCGACGTTGGCGCCGTCCCGCGCCGCGCGCAGCCCGATCGCGAGGCCGATTCCGCGGCTCGCTCCGGTGATGAACAGCGTCTTTCCCTTGAGCGAAGCCATCGTTGCCTCCGGCGATAGGGCGACTCGAAGCTTAGCTTACGCCCGCCAACAGGCGTCCATACCTAGTTTTCTCTACGTTGTGAGCATCCGAAGGAATTTCCTACCCTTTCATGGGTTCGGCCTCCCATCTGCGTGCCCGCGAGGCCCTGCGCGTTCAGGACAGGGTAGCGAGCTTCTCTTCGACTTTTGCGAGGCGCGCCGCGAGCTCGTCGACCCGGGTGTGGACGTGCGGCATCGTTGCAAGAAGCG
>CBDDSA010000271.1:0-2906 GCA_965233185.1 uncultured bacterium | reverse complement strand
TGGTCGGCGAGCTGCACCGCCTCGGTGATGCTGTGGGTGATGAGCAGCGTGGTCTGCTGCAGCTCGCGGTGGATGCGAAGCACCTGGTCGCCCAGCAGGAGCCGCGTCTGCTCGTCGAGCGCGCCGAAGGGCTCGTCCATGAGCAGGAGCTTGGGCTCGAAGGCGAGCGTGCGGGCGATGGCGGTGCGCTGCCGCATGCCGCCGGAAAGCTCGGCCGGGTAGCGGTGCTCGAAGCCCTCCAGCCCGACCAGGCGCAGGAGGCTGCGCGCGCGCGCCAGGCGCTCGGCCTTGGGCACGCCGGCGACATCCAGCGGAAACGCCACGTTCTCCACCGTGGTGAGCCAGGGGAAGGTGGATTCCTCCTGGAACACCATGCCGACGTCGCGGTGCACGCCGCTCACGGTCTTGCCTTCGATCGACATGCGGCCGTCGTAGCCGTCCACCAGGCCGCCGATGATGTTGAACAGAGTCGACTTGCCGCAGCCGCTGGGGCCGATGACCGCCACGAAGCGGCCTTTCGGCACCTCGAGCGAAAGGTCCTCGACCGCGGTCACGCCGCCGTCGGCGGTGGCGAAACGCTTGGTGAGGTTCTCGACGGCCAGCATGGGGGCGATTCTAGGGGACGCGTGTGATGGTGCGGCGCGGAAGTTGGCGAAGCTGGTCTAAGCAGTCGGCTCACACTTAGCCGCTCACCGGGGCGCGGGCGATCTTCTTCTTGCGCGGGCGCGTGCGCGCGCGCTGCAGGAACCACACGAAGGCCACCAGCGCGAGCGCCGGGATGTACACCCAGTGCTCCGACGGGCGCTCGGTGCGTACCTTGACCGCGCCCACCTGGAAGCCCTGCTCGAAGCCCGACTTGCGCGCGCGGCTGCCGAAGCGCACCGCCGCCACCTGCACCTGCGGCCCGAGCGCCGTCACGGTGAGCCCGGCTTCGCTCAGGCGCTTGCGCCCGTCGCCCGGCGGGCCGGCGAGCTGCACCGCCACGGTCTTGCGCACCTCATCGCCCTCGATGGTCGTGCCCTCGATCACCAGCACCAGGCGGTCGTCTTCCGCAAGCTCGCCGGCCACCTTGAAAATCTCCTTCGCCGGCACCTCGGTGTAAGGCGCGGCGATGCGGTCCATGAAGTAATCCGGGCGGAAAAGCGCAAAGGTGGCGACCAGCAGCAGCACCACCTCCCACCATTTGCAGCGCGTCTGGAACCAGCCGAGCGTAGCCGCGGCGAACACCAGAGAAGCGATGGTGGCGGCGCCGGCCACCAGCGCCACATCGAGCCAGCCGCGCACGTCGATGAGCAGCAGCATCGGGTTGAACACGAACACGAACGGCAGCACCACGGTGCGAAGCGCGTACACCGCCCCCTGCACCCCCGTGGCGATCGCGTCCTCGCCCGAGATCGCCGCGGCGGCGAAGGTGGCGAGGCCCACCGGGGGCGTGATGTCGCCCATGATGCCGTAGTAGAAGACGAATAGATGCACCGCGATCAGCGGGATGACGATGCCCGACTGCGCGCCGAGCTCCACGATCACCGGCGCCATCAGCGTGGCCACCAGGATGTAGTTCGCCGTGGTCGGCACGCCCAGGCCGAGCACCAGGCAGACGAACGCGGTGAACAGCAGCATCAGCACCACGTTGCCCATCGACACCACTTCCACGAAATCCGTCATGCGAAAGCCCAGGCCGGTGAGCGTGATGCCGCCGACGATGATGCCCGCGGTGCCCGTGGCGATGGCGATGCTGATCATGTTGCGCGCGCCGTCGTTCAGGCCGTGCACGACATCCGACAGGCCGCTGACCGCTTCCTTTCCTATCGATCTCTTTTTGCGCAACAGCGAGGTCAGAGGCCGTTGCGTCGCCATCAGCGCGATCAGCGTCGCCGTGGCCCAGAACGCCGACAGCGCGGGCGACAGCTCCTCGATCATCAGGCACCAGATCAGCACGCCGATCGGGATGAGGAAATGCAGCCCCGCCTTCACGGTCGGCCAGGTGTCGGGTAGCACCGGGTTCTCGACGTCGATGTCGGTGGGCAGGTCGGGGCATTTCGCCGCCACGTACACCGAGTACACGTAAAGGGCGCCCAGCAGCGTCGCGAGCACCCACGGCGCCGCGGCGCCGAACGCCTGCTTGGTCGCCTGCGCGACGAAGTAGATGAGCGCGCACACCACGATCGTGCCGGAGATGCCCAGGCCCCAGCCGAGCGCCTTGCGCGACATGGTGCGGCGCCGCTGGCGCGCGGTGGGCGCGAGGCCGAGCTTCAGCGCCTCCAGATGCACGATGTAGAAAAGCGCGATGTACGAGATCAGCGCCGGCAGGAAGGCGTGCTTGATGACGTCGGTGTACGGGATGCCGACGTACTCGACCATGAGAAAGGCGGCCGCGCCCATCACCGGCGGCATGATCTGGCCGTTCACCGAGGAGGCGGTCTCGATGGCGCCGGCCTTCACGCCGCCATAGCCGGCCTTGGTCATGAGCGGGATGGTGAAGATGCCCCCGGTGACCACGTTGGACACCGACGAGCCCGAGATGAGGCCGTTCAGCGCGGAGGACACCACCGCCACCTTGGCCGGCCCGCCGCGCAGGTGCCCGAGCATGGCGAAGGACACCTGCATCATGTAGTTGCCGGCGCCGGCGCGGTCGAGCATCGAGCCGAACAGCACGAAGATGAAGATGTAGCCCGCCGACACCCCCAGCGCCACGCCGTATACGCCCTCGGTGGTAAGCCACTGGTGCGTGAGCATGCGGTCCCACGAAGCGCCCTTGTGCGCGATCACATCGGGCAGGTAGCGCCCGAGCATGATGTAGGCGAGGAACACGAGCGCGAGGATGGTCATCGGCAGGCCCACCGCGCGCCGGGTCGCCTCCAGCAGCAGCACCAGGCCTACCGAGGCGATGACGATGTCCTGCAGGA
>CBDDSA010000270.1:0-6080 GCA_965233185.1 uncultured bacterium | reverse complement strand
TCAGCCCTCTCAACCCCATCCCCATGGCCTACCTTAAGGTAGTGCCATTGGGCTCTGACCCCGATTCGATGCCTTTCGGCGCATAGTCCTTTCGACGTTTTTAACGGCCGACCGCGTTACATAGGACGGTGAAGTCGATTGTCATGCTCTGCACGGCGGCGCCGGGAGGCATGGCCGAGGTGGTCGCAAGCCTGCGCCGCAGCGGCCTCTTTGCCCGCTATCCCACGCGCGTCATCATCACGCACCAGCGCACGAACCTTGCCGGGCGCCTCGCCCTGGCGCTGCGCGCGCTGGTGCAGCTTGCCGCGCTGCTCGCCACCTTCCGCGTGGCGCTGGTGCACGCGCATGTCTCGATGCGCGGCAGCTTTTGGAGGAAGGCGCTGCTGCTCGCGCTCGCGCGCGCCTTCGGCGTGCCCACCGTGGTGCACCTGCACGGCTCCACCTTCGTCGAGTTCTACGAGCGCGAGTGCGGGCCCCTGCGCCAGCGCCTGGTGCGCCGCACGCTGGAGAAGGCTACCGCTGTGATCGCCCTCTCCGAGAACTGGCGCGGTTACCTTGCGCGCATCGTGCCCGCCGCGCGCATCGTCGTTGTCCCGAACATGGTAGATGGCGCGGCCGTGCAGGCCGGCATCGAGGCGAGCGGCCAGGCTCGCTCGCCGAACGGCATCCTGTTCCTGGGCGAGATCGGCAAGCGCAAGGGCATCTACGACCTGGTGTGCGTCCTGGCGCAGATAGCCGCCGCGCACCCGGCGGCGCATCTGGTCGCCGGCGGCAGCGGCGAGCTGGACGAGGTGCGGCGCCTTGCGCGCGAGCTGGGCGTCGAGGCGAGCCTCGAGCTGCCGGGCTGGGTCGCCGGTGAGGAAAAGCTGCGGCGCCTTGCCGAAGCGTCGGTGTACGTGCTGCCCTCGTACAACGAGAACCTGCCGGTCAGCATTCTGGAAGCGATGGCTGCCGGCCTGCCGGTGGTCTCCACCCGCGTCGGCGGCATCCCGGACGCGGTGCGCCACGGCGTCGACGGGTTCCTGGTGGAGCCGGGCGCGAAGGAGGATCTCGCCGAGCACGTTCTGCGTCTGCTGCTTGACCCGGGGCTGCGCGAGCGTATGGGGGCAAGCGGCCGACGGCGCGCCCTGGAGCAGTTCGCGCCCGCGGCGGTGCTCGCGCCGCTCGAGCAGATCTACGCTGCTATCTGCGGCTTTTCCAGCGCTCCCACGCCCAGCCAAATAGGTACAACAAAGCCGGCACCGCGACGGCGAAGAACAACGGCGTGAGCGCCTTGGCGCGCTCGAGCTCCTCGGCGAAAACGAGAATCGTGATCATGTTGAGCGCCGCCACCACCACCCAGATGACGGTGAAGAGCAGCCACAGCTTTTTCCACAGCATCCCATAGCCTAATGTAGGGAGACCCCCTACACGGCGGCGCGATTTCGAAACGGCGTGGCGCGTACCGGCGAAGGGCACTAGATTCCCCGCACCCCTACCGCGCGAAGCTGCGCGGTCTAGCCCCGGCACCCCTCCCTCGGACCGGGGCTTTTATTTTCAGCGCGGGCCGAAAGAGCGGGCGCTTTTCAGCTCCTGCGAGGCGCGCTTCACTTCGTCGAGCGCCTGCTGGCGCGCCTGCCGGCGCGCGGCGTCGTCCAGCGTAAGCGAGGCTTCGACGTAGGGCTCCAGGCGCTTCTGCGCCTCGGGCAGGGATTGCAGCAGCTCGGCGAGCGCGTTGAGCGAAGTCTCGAGCTCGAAGTGCGCCTGCTCCATCTGCTTCTTGAGCTGCGAGGCGGTGTGGATCCATGAGGAGTCGCGCTGCGAGGCGCGCCGCATGTGCGCGATCAGCGCGGCGCGGCTGGCGGCGAACTTCTGCGCGTGGCGCGCCGCGTCGGCGCGCTTCCTCGCGATCTCGCGCGCGCCGATGAGGTAGTGCTCGGTGGCATCCGCCATGTAGGCATTGCCCCAGCTGCGCGCCACGCGCAGGTTGCCGTCGATCTTCTCGGCGACCTCGGGCGCGGGCCGCTTCAGCACGTCGCGCAGCTGCGCCGTGGTCTCGCTAACCACGCTCACCACCGCGCGCGCCTCGGCGCGCTGTTTCACCTGCTGGTGCAGGCCGTAGCCGACGCCGCCGGCGATGATGAGGCCGAGCGCCGCGGCGACCACGGTAGCGGTCTTGGGGCTGTCCATGCCCCAAAAGAATAGCAGCTAGAAGATCGCCACGCCCCAGGGAAAGCTGCCGACCGTGATGTCGGTCACACGCCGCTCGGTCGCGGTGTCGATGATCGAGACGCTCGCGCCGCGGCCGTTCGACACCTAGCGCTTGCCGTCGGGCCGCATCGCCACGCCGTTGGAGAATTCCCCCGCGGGGATCGGCGCGATCACGCGGTGCGCGTGCGCGTCGATCGCGTAGACGGTATTGGCGAGCTCGCAGGCGACGTAGGCGCGCGTCATGCCGATCGACTTGTGCAGATTGAACCACCAGGCGCGCTCGCCGTCGCCGCCCTTGGGCACATCCAGCATCCACCAGCCCAGCGCGAACTGCCCGAGCACGGCGAGGCCGACGACCCAATGGAACGCCGCCACCCTCGAATGGGCGAGCGCCTCGCCGCCGCAGAGCTACAACTTCGACAAGATCCCCATCGTGCGCGGTCGCGATCCGCTGTGGGCTCAGGCGCCGGTGCCGGCCTCCGAGCCGCGCGCGGTCACCGGCCTCGCCGAGGAGTCGCGCGAAGCGCTGGTGACCACGGTGGTGGAAGCGCTGCCCGACCACCGCAGCACCTTTCCCAACCCGAGTATCTGGCCCTTCGCGAGCGCGGTGGCGGTGGCAACGCTATTCATCAGCTCGGTGTTCACGCCCTGGGCGGTGGTCTGGGGCGCCATTCCGGTAGCCATCGCCGTCACCGCCTGGTTCTGGCCTAAGAAGGAGGAGACGGAAGAGCACCTCGCCCTGGAGAAGCGCCCATGACCCCTCCGGATTCGCCCATGCTCGATGTGTCGCAGCTTCCGAGCTACAAGTTCAGCCACCACAGCATCATCTGGTGGGGCACGATGGGCCTCATCGCGGTGGAGGGCACGGTGTTCGCCCTCGCGGTGGCGGCGTATTTCTACCTGTGGAGCCAGGCGCAAAGCTGGCCGATGAGCTCGGCGCCGCCCGAGCTGCTGTGGGGCACGGTCAACATCGTGCTGCTGCTCGCGAGCATCTGGCCCAACCACTGGACCAAGAAGGCCGGCGAGGACGGCGACAACCGCAAGATCAAGATCGGCTTGTCGATCGTCGTGCTGTTGGGCATCGCCATGCTGGTGGTGCGTGCGCTGGAGCTCGGCGCGCTCAACGTGCGCTGAGACGAGAATGCCTACGGCTCCATCCTTTGGGTGCTGCTCGGCCTGCACACCGTGCACCTGGCGACCGACCTGTACGACAGCGCGGTGCTCGCGGCGGTATTCTTTTCCGGCCGCATCGAGGGCAAGCGCCACGTGGATGTCAGCGACAACGGCATGTACTGGTATTTCGTCGTCTATAGCTGGCTGCCGATCTACGCGGTCATCTACTGGACGCCGCGGCTGCTCTGACATGCGCGTCTGGCCGGCACTGCTGCTCGCCCCGCTCGCCGCGTTCTTCGCCATCAGCGCCGGCTACGCGCTGGTCCCGGCGGCCTGCGGCGGGGACTGGACGTGGGCGCTGCACCTGGCCTTCCTCCTGCCGCTAGTCTTTTCCGTCGCCGCCGGCGCCCGCGCCGCGCGCTCCATGAAAGGCCGCAAAGACCCATTCCTGCCGCTGGTGGCGACCTGGACCGCAGCGCTATTCTCGCTGGTCATCGCCGCTGCCTGGGCGACCACGCTCATCATTGCCCCATGCATGCCCTGACCGTCGCGCTGCTCGCTTTTACACTCGGCCTGTATTTTTGGGGAGTCGGCCGGCTGTGGCGCAAGGCGGGGGCGGGTCGCGGGATCCGCTACACGCACGTGGCGTGCTTCGGCCTGGGCTGGCTGGTGGTGGCCATCGCGCTGCTCTCCGAGCTGCACCACTACGCCGAGCGGCTGCTGTGGGCGCACATGGTGCAGCACGAGCTTCTGATGGTGGTAGCCGCGCCGCTGCTGGCGCTCGGCAAGCCGGTAGAGGCGTGGCGCTGGGTGGTGCCGCTGCGCATCCCGCGGCTGCTCACCGACCCGGGCTTCGCCTGGGGTTTGCACGCTCTGGGCGTGTGGCTGTGGCACGTGCCGGTGCTGTTCGAAGCCGCGGTGCGCAATCCGTGGCTGCACCTCCTGCAGCACGCGAGCTTCTTCCTGCCGGCGGCGATTTTCTGGTGGGCGGTGCTCGCGCCCGGTTCGCGCCAGCTCGCTGCCATCGCGTCGCTCTTCACCACCATGCTGCACACCGGGGCGCTGGGGGCGCTGATGACCTTCTCGCGCACCTCCTGGTACGCGGGCTATGACCTCGAAGACCAGCAGCTCGCCGGGCTCGTGATGTGGGTGCCCGCCGGCCTCGCCTATCCGCTGGCCGCATTGTTCCTGGTATCGCGATGGCTGCGCCGCTCTCCCGCCTGATCCTCGTCCTGCTTTTCGCGGGCTGCGAGCGCAGCCTGCCCGACACCGAGCCCGCCACCGGCGGCGACCCGCGCCGCGGACAGGCCCTGATCGCGCAGTTCGGCTGCGGCGCCTGCCACACCATCCCCGGCGTGCCGGGCGCGAGCGCCACCATCGGCCCGCCGCTGCAGGATTTCCGCAAGCGCATGTACATCGCCGGCGTGGCGACGAACAGCGCCGCGCAGCTCATCCAGTGGATCGTGGACCCGCGCGAGCTCGCGCCGAACACCGCGATGCCGGCGGTGGGCGCCAGCCCGGACCAGGCGCGCGACATCGCCGCCTACCTCTATAGTCGCTAGATGTCCTGGCTCGAGCGATTCGTGCTCACGGAGCGCGGTCCGTGGCGCCGCTACGGGGTTGCTTTGGCGCTCGCGCTCGGCTCGCTTGCCCTGGTGCACCTGCTGCACCTGGTCGAAGGCACGCAGCTTTCGTCGCTTGCCGTCGCCTCGGTCGTGTTGAGCGCGCTCTACGGCGGTCTCGGCCCGGCGCTGCTCGACGCCACGGTGACCGCGATCGGCATCGACTACTACTACGCCGTGCCGCTGGCGGCGGTGTTCGATTCGTGGACCAGCGTTGCCCGCGTGCTCACCTATGTCGCGATCGGCGTGCTCATCGCCGGCGTGGTGGCGGCGCTGCGCGATGCGCATCGGCGCCTGCACGGCCAGCTGCAGCAGGTGGAGCAGGCCAAGCGCGCGCGGGAGAACATGCTCGCCATCGTCTCGCACGACCTGCGCTCGCCTCTTACTGCGGTGCTGCTGGGCATCGGCTATGTAAAGCGCGCGGCCGGGGAGGAAAAGGCCCTGGCGGGATTGGATGGGGCGCTGGACGCCATCCACCGCTCGGCCGAAAGCATGAAGCGGCTGGTGGACGACCTGCTCGACGCCGCGCGGATCGAGGCCGGCCGCTTCAGCCTGGACCCGTCGCGCCAAGACGTGCGGCCGATCCTCGAGGATGCGGTGGAGTCGGCGCGGCTCTCGGCGGACGCCCGGCGCGTAAACCTCGATTTGCAGGTCCCCGGGGACGGCGGCCACATTGCCCATTGCGACCGCCAGCGGTTGACGCAGGTGCTCGCCAACCTCATCGGCAACGCGGTCAAATTCTCCCCGGAGGGCGCCCGCGTGGAGGTGCGGCTGGTCGACGAGGGGGAGTGGCTGCGCATCGACGTGCGTGACTGGGGTCCGGGCATCGCCGAGAAGGATTTACCGAACCTCTTCGGCCGTTACTGGCAGGCGGCCGACACGGCGCATCTGGGGACCGGCCTGGGCCTGTTCATCGCGCGCAATATTGTCGAATGCCACGGCGGGCGCATCGCCGTGGCGTCTCGCGCCGGCGAAGGGTCCACGTTCAGCGTCTACCTGCGTAGCGACCGGGAGGGCTAGCCCGGATTTCTCACAGCGGGTGAGGCGAACGAGCAGATAGCGGCTTGCCGATCGCCATTGGGCCGGCAGTGCGGCTTGTCGAAGCTCCGAGCCGATTTGAAGCGGCGTTTTTGGGCTTTCGGAGCGTTTGCGGAA
>CBDDSA010000269.1:0-11572 GCA_965233185.1 uncultured bacterium | reverse complement strand
GCGCAGCTCACGCGCTTCTACCTCATGATGTCGCTCGGCGGCGCGCTCGGCGCGGTGCTGGTCGCCATCGCGGCGCCGCTCCTGCTGCCCGGCTACTTCGAGCTCGGCATCGCCCTGGTGCTGCTGCCCGCGCTGCTGCTGGCCAGTGTTACCGGCCTGCTGAGGATCGCGGGCGTGCTGGTCACCCTGCTCGCCGCGGTATTCGTGGTGCGCGGCGCGCACGACTATGCCGGCGACGTGCGCGTGATGGAGCGCGATTTCTACGGCGTGGTGCGCACCGTCGACCACTACAGCCCGGTGCCTTACCGCTCCATGTACCACGGGGCCATCATGCACGGGGGGCAGCTCCTGGGAGACTCGTTTCGCAACACGCCGGCCGACTATTTCAGCCCGGGCTCGGGCTACGGCCGGGTGTTCGCGTCCTTGCGCGACATGCGGCCCCGGCAGCCGCTGCAGGTGGGCGTCATCGGCCTGGGCGCCGGGGTCATCGCCGGCTGGATGGAGCCGGGCGACCGGCTGACCTTCTACGAGATCAGCCCGCGCGTGGTCGACATCGCGCGACGCGAGTTCACCTTCCTCGCGGATACCGCGGCGCGCACCGAGATCGTCCTGGGCGACGGGCGCCTGTCGCTGGAGCGCGAAGCCCCGCGCGGCTACGACGTGATGGGCATCGACGCGTTCTCGGGCGACTCGATCCCGATGCACCTGGTGACGCGCGAGGCGATGGCGATCTACGTGAAGCACTTGAAGCCCGACGGCGTCATCGTGTTCCAGGCCACCAACCGCTTCGTCGACCTGCTGCCGGTGATCCAGCGCCTGGCCGCGGAGTTCGGCATGGAGGCGCTCAACGTGGCCGACTCCCCGGCGGCGGAGACCGGCCCCGAATACTGGTACTCGGCCACCGACCAGGTCATCGTCACGCGCAACCGGCGCCTGCTCGACTGGCCGCATGTCGCCGCCGCCGCCGAGCCCATCGAGCCGCGCCCCGAGCTGCCGCTGTTCACCGACTCCCACCACAACCTTCTCAGGATCCTGAAGTAAGGGTAGAATTCGCCCCCTTCCTGGTCACACCGCTACGCATGGCGGTTGGCCCACTGCAACGAGCCCATAGGAAAAGGAGCCAATCAGAGCATGCGACATTACGAGATCGTATTCATCGTGCATCCCGACCAGAGCGAGCAGGTGCCCGCCATGGTCGAGCGATACAAGGGCGTCATCGCCGCGCGCAGCGGCACCGTGCACCGCCTCGAGGACTGGGGCCGGCGCCAGCTGTCCTACCCGATCCAGAAGGTGCACAAGGCGCACTACGTGCTCATGAACATCGAGTGCGACAACGAGACCCTCGCCGAGCTCGAGCACTCGTTCAAGTTCAGCGACGCGGTGCTGCGCCACCTGATCATCAAGATGACCAAGGCGCACATCACGCCCTCGCCCATGATGCGCGAGGAGAAATCCAAGTCGATGATGGAGCGCGGCGGCGAAAGCCGGCCCGCGGAAAGCGCGCCTGAACCGGCTCGAGCTGAGCGGCCGGCTGCTTGAGCTGAGCGCGCTGCGCTATACGCCGGCCGGCGTCCCCGCGGTGGAATTCAAGCTGCGCCACGAGTCCGAGCAGCAGGAGGCGGGCGGGCCGCGCAAGGTCGAGGCGGAAATCGGCGGCATCGCATTCGAGGCGCAGGCGCGGCTGCTGATGGGCAAGCCCCTGGGAACGAGCGCGAAGTTTCACGGCTTCCTGAGCGCGAAGAGCCACCGCTCGAAGAAGCTGGTATTGCACGTAACGAACATCGAATTCACTGAAGGAGAGTAGATATGCCCCCGCCGCGCAGAGGTAAAGGCAAAGGCAAAGGGAAGTTCGGCAAGGACAAGAAGGACAAGGGCCAGCGGGCCCTCTTCCGCCGCCGCAAGTTCTGCCGCTTCACCGCCGAGAAGGTCGAGTGGATCGACTACAAGGACGTCGACGTCCTGAAGGACTTCGTCAACGAAACCGGCAAGATCATCCCGGCGCGCATCACCGGCACGGCCGCCGGCTACCAGCGCCAGCTGTCCGACGCCATCAAGCGCGCGCGCTTCCTCGCGCTGCTGCCCTACACCGACCTGCACTGAGCCGAAAGGAGAAATGAGGTCTATGCAAGTCATCCTGATGGAAAAGGTCGCCAACCTCGGCAACCTCGGCGACGTGGTGAAGGTGAAGGACGGGTTCGCGCGCAACTTCCTCATCCCGCAGGGCAAGGCCAAGCGCGCCACGCCGGAGAACATCAAGCACTTCGAGGGCCGCCGCGCCGAGCTGGAGCGCGCGCAGAACGAGGCGCTCGCCAAGGCCAAGGAGCGCGCCGCCAAGCTGGAGCACCTGAAGATCGAGATCACGCAGAAGGCGGGGGCCGACGGGCGCCTGTTCGGCTCGGTCACCAACTACGACATCGTCGAGGCGCTGGAGAAGCAGGGCCACGAGGTCGAGCGCTCGAACGTGCGCATGCCGCAGGGGCCGCTGAAGCAGGTGGGCGAGTTCCCGATCGAGGTATCGCTGCACACCGATGTCACCGCGACCGTCACCGTGGCCGTCATCGGCGAGCAGTAGGAAAGCCGGTTGTCCAGGGGCGGCTAGGGCAGCTCGCAGTGCCACTCCCGGACTGCACCGGGTCCGCCGGCCGCAGCGAAAGCACCGTGTAGCGCTCCCCGCCCAGGTTCAGTTTCGCCTGGCAAACAAGCGGGCCGGAACGATACAGCGCCGCCCACACGCTAGTCACAGGTTAGGCACATGTCTTCCACAGGCCCGGCGGCGCGCAAGCCGCTGATTGGCTACCGCTTGCTCGCGGGCCTGTGGATAACGCACGCCAAAGCCGGAAGAATTTTTTCCGCCATGCCCGCTCCCCACATAGCATGCGCATCGGCTTGGGGAGGGATACAAAAATGGCAATAGCACAGCAGGGCACGGCGTATTCGCGCGCCGAGCCCGCGGATCCGCAGCTGCTCGCATTGAAGGTGCCGCCGCACTCGATCGAGGCGGAGCAGTCGCTGCTGGGCGCGCTGCTGCTCGACAACCAGGCGTTCGACCGGATCGGGGACCTCGTCACCGCGGAGGATTTCTACCGCGACGACCACCGGCGCATCTTCCGCCACATCTCGCGGCTGATCGAGCACGCCAGGCCCGCCGACGTGGTGACGGTGTCGGAGGCGATCGAGGGCAGCGAGGACAAGGACAAGACCGGCGGCCCCGCCTACCTGGGCGCGCTCGCGCAGAACACGCCCAGCGCGCTCAACATCCGGCGCTACGCGGAGCTGGTGCGCGAGCGCGCGGTGCAGCGGCGCCTGGCGCAGGTGGCCACCGAGATCGCGGAGTCGGCGCTCTCGCCGGGAGGCAAGGAGGTGGGCCAGCTGCTCGACGAGGCGGAGTCGAAGATTTTCCAGATCGCCGAGTCCGGCGCGCGCCGCGACCAGGGCCTGCTCGAGATCAAGCCGGTGCTCGCCAAGGTGTTCGAGCGCATCGACCACCTGTACCACCGCGACAACCCGTCCGACGTCACCGGCGTGCCCACCGGCTACACGCGCATCGACCAGATGACCTCGGGATTGCAGCCGGGCGACCTGGTGATCGTCGCGGCGCGCCCCTCGATGGGCAAGACCGCGCTCGCGCTCAACATCGCCGAGCACGTGGCGGTGGACAACGGCCTGCCGGTGGCCATCTTCAGCATGGAGATGTCGAGCACGCAGCTCGCCATGCGCATGCTCGGCTCGATCGCGCGCGTCGACCAGCACAAGATGCGCACCGGGCGCTTGAACGACAAGGAGTGGGGCGAGCTGTCCGAGGCCATGGGCAAGCTGCACGAGACGCCGCTGTTCATCGACGAGGGCGGCGCGTTGACCGCGCTCGAGGTGAGGGCGCGGGCGCGGCGGCTGAAAAGGCAGTATTCGAAGCTCGGCCTGATCGTGATCGACTACCTGCAGCTCATGGCGGCGACCGGCCAGGGCGAGAACCGCGCCACCGAGATCTCCGAGATCTCGCGCTCGCTGAAGGCCATGGCCAAGGAGCTGGAGGTGCCGGTCGTCGCGCTGTCGCAGCTCAACCGCGCGGTCGACCAGCGCCCCGACCGGCGCCCGGTGATGTCCGACCTGCGCGAGTCGGGCGCCATCGAGCAGGACGCCGACATCATCATGTTCATCTACCGCGAGGTGGTCTACAAGCCCGACCTGCCGGAAGAGCAGCGCGGCATGGCCGAGGTGATCATCGGCAAGCAGAGGAACGGCCCCATCGGCACGGTCAAGCTCACCTTCCTCGGCCAGCACACGCGATTCGAGAACTACCAGGATCCGGGCGCATACTAGCGGCAAGGAGGAGGCGCCATGGCCGAGCCGCACGTCGCGCAGCGTTCACCCTATGCCGTCGAGCTTGCCCCGGGGGATTACTGGTGGTGCGCCTGCGGCCGCTCCCGGCGCCAGCCCTTCTGCGACAGCTCGCACAAGGGCTCGGAGTTCTCGCCGGTCAGGTTCACCATGGGCGAGGCGCAGAAAGTCTGGCTGTGCGGCTGCAAGCGCTCGAAGAAAATGCCCTTCTGCGACGGCTCGCACAAGGCGCTGCCTTAGCAGACGCTATTTCTTGCCGGCGCTCCAGCGACCCTGCGCGCCCTTTTCGTCGCGGAAGGTGCCTTCCATGCGCGTGCCGTTCACCCGGCCGGCGAGGTCGCGGCGCATGCCGTCCTGGCCGACGAAGGAGAAGCTGATCGCCGCGCCGTGCAGCCGCGGGTCGCGCAGGCCGGCGTGGATCGGCGCCAGCGCGAGCGTGCCGCTGATCTTCTGGAACACCTGCTCCAGCGTCATGTCGATCTTCTGGCCGTTGAGCTCCAGCGTCCAGTTGCCCATCACCTGCGCCGGCACCATCCAGAAGTAGGCGCGCCGGCCGTCCATCGACGACACCTCGTCGGGCTGCCAGTCCTCCATGGTGAAGGAGTGCGACACCACGCGCGTGCCCGGCCGCATGGCGAGCAGCTGCGGGCGCAGCTTCATGTTGAGCGCCGGCAGGAGGTAGAGGGTGATCACGGTGGCCTGGCTGAAATCGGTCTGGAAAATGTCGCCGTGGCGGATCACCGCCTTGCCGGCGCCGCTGCCCGCCACGCCCGCGGCTTCGGCGTTGGCGTTGGCGTGCTTCACCATCTCGGGGTTGTACTCGATGCCCACCGCGCGCGCACCGAACTTGCGCGCCGCGGCAATGGCGATCTTGCCGTCCCCGGCGCCCAGGTCCATGACGAAATCCTTGGGCGTGACCTGCGCCATGGTGAGCATGCGCTCGACGACATCGTCGGGCGTGGGCACCCAGATCACGTCCTTGCCGGCCTGGCCGACCTGCGGCTCGAACCTGGACTGCGCGGCGGCGTTGAAAACCAGGAACAGGCTCGCCAGCGCGGCGATCCAGCGTGCGTTCGAAATCATTTTCGTATTCTCTGGGGGTAGAAGGAGGCTGCGAGCCTAGCAAAAAAACCGCCGGGATTGGCAAAACACCGGTCCCGGCGGTTTATTCCTTCCGGCTACAGCACCTCGGCCGCGTGGTCGGCGAGGCGCGAGCGCTCTCCCCGGGCGAGGGTCACGTGACCGGCGTGGCCCCAGTCCTTCATGCGATCCACCACGTAGGTGAGGCCCGAGCTGCCCTCGGTGAGGTACGGCGTATCTATCTGTGCGATGTTGCCCAGGCAAACCACCTTGGTGCCGGGCCCGGCGCGGGTGATGAGGGTCTTCATCTGCTTGGGCGTGAGGTTCTGCGCCTCGTCGATGATCAGCCACTTGTTGACGAAGGTGCGCCCGCGCATGAAGTTGAGCGACTTGATCTTGATGCGCGAGCGCACCAGGTCGCGGGTGGCGGCGCGGCCCCATTCGCCGCCCGACTCGTCCGAGGTGTTGAGCACATCCAGGTTGTCCTCGAGCGCGCCCATCCAGGGCTGCATCTTCTCCTCCTCGGTGCCGGGGAGAAAGCCGATGTCCTCGCCCAGCGGCACGGTGACGCGCGTCATGATGATCTCGGAATAGCGCTTGTCGTCCAGCACCTGGGTAAGGCCGGCGGCGAGGGCAAGGAGCGTCTTGCCGGTGCCCGCCTGGCCGAGCAGCGTGACGAAGTCCACCGCCGGGTTCATGAGCAGGTTGAGGGCGAAGTTCTGCTCGCGGTTGCGCGCGGTGATGCCCCACACCGAGTTCTTCGCGTGCGTATAGTCCTTCAGCGTCTCGAGCACCGCCATGCGGCCGGCGGCCTCCTTCACCAGCGCATACAGCGGCCGGTCGCCGGACTCGTCGTAGACGAACTCGTTCACGTGCAGCTTGGGCGCGAGCGGACCGTGCACGCGGTAATAGGTGTGGCCTTCCTTCTTCCACGACTCCATGTCCTTGGCGTGGCTGTCCCAGAAATCCTTGGGCAGGCGCCGCACCCCGGTGTAGAGGAGGTCGGCGTCCTCCAATACCTTGTCGTTGAAGTAGTCCTCGGCGGCGAGCCCGAGCGCGCGCGCCTTGATGCGCATGTTGATGTCTTTGGACACCAGCACCACCTCGCGCTGCGGCTCGCGCGCTTGCAGGGCGCGCACCACGGCGAGGATCTGGTTGTCGTTCTTGCCCGCGGCCAGGGTGGTCGGCAGGTTGCCGTTCATCGCCTCGGTCTGCAGGAACAGGCGGCCCTTGGATTGCTGGCCTTCCTTGATGCGGATCGCCAGGCCGCTTTTGATGTCCTCGATGGTGCCGGTGACCATCTCGTCCAGGAAGCGGCTCGCCTGGCGCGCGTTGCGCGACACGTCCGATAACCCGCGCTTGTGCGAGTCGAGCTCCTCCAAAGTGGCGATGGGCAGGTAGACGTCGTGCTCGTCGAAGCGAAACAGGCTGGTCGGGTCGTGCATCAGCACGTTGGTGTCCAGCACGAACAGCTTCTTCACCTTGGGCTTGCGCGGGGGACGGGACTGCCTGGACATCACGGAGGGGGAGGGAACCGATGTGGACTCGGCGGCGGCCTGCTCGACATCATAGGCTTTTAACAAAGTTCAATACCTCCTGGATGTGACCTGGGACTTTGACCCCGCGCCATCCTTTTGGGATGCCGCGGACTTGCTTCCCGTACAGGTTCTTCAGCTTCATCACACCAAACCGCTTGCAGACCGCCTCATCCGGGTCCGCCAGCAGCTCGAACGGGAATTTCATTTTTTCCTTGAAGCGCTGGTGCGAGGCGAGCGAGTCGCGCGAGATGCCGAGCACCTCGCAAGCTGCGCGCCTGAACGATTTGTAGCTGTCGCGAAGAGAAGAGAGCTGAAACGTGCCGCCGGTGGAGGGAAGACTGAAGTCGGGGACCGGCTTTCCCAGCATTTCCAGAGGTTTCTTAAACCCTTCTTAGCAATGCGTTGTAACGCTTTCATTGAACATGTTTTTCGCCTCAATCGCAAGCGCCGCGTAGAGAGCTGAAACCAAAGGGCTTTCGCCGTGTCCATGCACCTTGGGCGAATCCAAGGCACACCTGCCGCAGCGCGAGCTGCACCTGCTCGAAGGGCTGCTGCGCATTCGGTCCGGCAGCGTGCAGGCGACCCTTTCGCACATCGCCGACCTGGTTGCCGGCGCCACCAGCGCCGACAAGATCGACGCCTTCCTCTACGACCCGGCGCGCGACTCGCTCGTTGCCGTGGGCACCAGCACGCAGCCGCTGTCGGTGCTGCAGCGCCAGCTCGGGCTCGACGTGCTGCAGCTCTCCAACGGCGGGCGCGTGGTGTACGTCTACAAGACCGGCCAGACCTTCGTCACCGGCCGCCTCCAGGAGGACCCGGAGGAGCTGAAGGGCGTGAAGGAAGGGCTGCGCATCCAGTCGAAGGTGGGCGTGCCGCTCGACATCGGCGGCCAGCGCCGCGGCATGATGATGGTCGCGTCGCTCAAGCCCGACTTCTTTACCGCGGAAGACGTGAGGTTCATCGAGGCGGTGGGACGCTGGGTCGGGGTGCTGGCGCACCGCGCGGAGCTCACGGAGGAGATCGGCCGCAACGCCGTGGAGCAGGGCAGGCGCGCCGGCGCCGAGGAGCTCGTCACCGTGCTTGCGCACGACCTGCGCAACTACCTCTCCCCGTTGCACATGCGCCTGGAGCTGATGCGCATGCGCGCCCGTCGCGACGGGCGCGAGGAGGATGTGCGCGATGCCGACTCCGCCGCCAACGCGGTGCTGCGCCTGGGCAGCCTGGTGTCCGACATTCTCGACGTGGCGCGCATCGACCAGGGGGTGTTCCGCTTCGAGCCGCAGCCGGTGGATCTGGGTGCGCTGGTGCGCGAAACCGCCACGATGCTCGCCACCCACGAGCATCCGGTTTCGGTCACGGTGGAGGAAGGCCGCAGGATCGAGGTCGCGGCGGATCCGGGTCGCCTGCGCCAGTGCCTGGAGAACATCATCGCCAACGCGGTGCAGAAATCGCCCAACCATGCGGCGGTTTCAGTGTTCGTCACGCTGCAGCAAAGCCGTCCCGACGGGCCGCGCGCCGATGTCACGGTCATCGACCAGGGCCCCGGCATCCCGCAGGAACTGCTGCCCTACGTGTTCGAGCGCTTCGTGAGCGGCAAGCAGCGCCAGGGCGGTTTGGGGCTTGGCCTGTACCTCGCCAAGCGCATTGCCGCCATGCACGGCGGAGACCTCACGGTCGAATCCCAGCCCGGCAGGGGCGCGCGCTTCAAGCTCGTGCTGCCGGCGGGCGCAGGAAGCGGCGCAGCTCGGCCAGAAGCTCCCTAGGCTTCTCCTCGGGGATGAAGTGACCGCACGGCAGCGGCCGGCCGCGCACATCAAGGGCGACTTCGCGCCAGTCCGCCAGGCAGTTGAACAGCGCCTCGATCACGCCGTGCTTGCCCCACAGGGCGAGCACCGGCATTTTCAGCTTCGACTTGTCCCGCTGGTCATGGACCAGGTCGATGGTGGCCGCCGCCCGGTAGTCCTCGCAGGTCGAGTGGATGGTGCGCGGGTCCTTGAAGGCGCGCACGTACTCGGCCATGGCTTCGCGGGAGAAGTGCGTAAGGCCGCTTTTGCCTCGCCCGAGCCGCTTGAGGATGTAGAACGGCACCTGGCCCTCGAGCATCTTCTCGGGCAGGGGCGCCTCCTGGATGAGGAAGAACCAGTGCCAGTACGCCTTGGCGAATTGCAGGCTGGTGTTCTGGTACATCTTCAGCGTGGGCGAGATGTCGAGCACCGTGAGCGAGCGCACGCGCCGCGCGTGGTCGCGCGCCAGGCGGTGCGCGACGCGCCCCCCGCGGTTGTGGCCGACGACGTGAAAGCGCTCGTGGCCCAGGGCGCTCATCACTTGCGCCATGTCCAGCGCCATCGCGCGCTTGGAGTAATTGGCATGGTCGGGCAGGCCCTTGGGCTTGGACGAATCACCGTAGCCGCGCAGGTCGGCGCACACCACGGTGTAGTCGCGCGCGAGCTCCGGCGCCACCTTGTGCCACATGGCGTGCGTCTGCGGGTAGCCGTGCAGCAGCAGCAGCGGCTCGCCCTTGCCGCCGTGCTCGAGGTGGATGGTCGCGCCGCCGGTGCGCACTTTCCTTGCCTGAAATCCCGGGAACAGGTCACTCATGGTGGCCCCATTATCGGCTGCCTTTGTGGCGCGCGACGCGGTACAGGTAGATCGCGGCGACCGCGCCGAAGCCTACCCACGACGCGGGATCGAGGTATTCGCCCACCTGCGCGTAATTGCTGCCGACCAGATAGCCGATGCAGGCGAGCAGCGCGGTCCACAGGCCGGCGCCCGCCGCCGTGTAGGCAAGGAAGGCGGGCAGCGGCATGCGCGCAATGCCCGCCGGTATGGAAATGAGCGAGCGCGCCCCGGGCACCAGCCGGCAAAAGAAGGTCGCCGCGCCGCCGTGGCGGTCGAACCAGCGCCGGGCGCCTTCCAGGTCCGCGCGTGAAGCGGTCAGCCAGCGGCCGTGCCGGTCGGCGAACGCCTTGACGCGCTCTTCGCCCCACGACCTTCCCAGCCAGTAAGGCGGCAGCGCGCCGAGCACCGAGCCGGCCGTCCCGGCGGCGACGACGCCGGCGAGGTGCAGCTCCTCGCGCGTCGCCATGTAGCCGGCAAGCGGGATGATGAGCTCCGACGGGATCGGCGGGAACACGTTCTCCGCGAACATCAGCGCCACGATGCCCAGGTAGCCGGTGGCGGACACCAGCCCCATCACCCAGCTCGCCATGCGCGCTTACGCGAAGAGCAGCGCGGCGGCCACCTTGCGCTCCTCGGCCACCAGGATGTTGTAGGTGCGGCAGGCCGCCTGCACGTCCATCACCTCCAGGCCGATCCCCGCCTGGGCCAGCGCGCGCGTCAGGCGCGGATGCGGGAAGCGCTGGCGCGCGCCGGTGCCCAGCAGAACGATGTCGACATCCAGCTGCCGCAGGAAAGCGAAATCTTCCGCGCTCAGGCCGTCGAAGGCCCGCGGGCGCCACGCCTCGATGCGATCGGGCAGGACCACCAGGCTCGAATCGCGCCGCTCGCCGTTGACCAGCACGTAGCCCTCGCCGTACCCGGTGAAGGTGTTGGCGGCGCCCGGGGCGGAGGCGTGGAGCTTCACTGCTACAATTTTACAATGCGGGAGTTTTCCAGGATCAAGCGGCTGCCGCCGTACGTTTTCAACATCACCAACGAGTTGAAAATGAGCGCGCGGCGGCGCGGCGAGGACATCATCGACCTGTCGATGGGCAACCCCGACGGGCCGACGCCGCAGCACATCGTCGACAAGCTGGTCGAAGCCTCGCGGCGGCAGGATACCCACGGCTACTCGGTCTCCAAGGGCATCCCGCGCCTGCGCCGCGCCATTGCCACCTGGTACCAGCGGCGCTACGGCGTCGAGCTGGACCCGGAAACCGAGGCGATCGTCACCATCGGCTCCAAGGAAGGCCTCGCGCACCTGATGCTCGCGTGCCTGGAGCGCGGCGACACGGTGCTGGTGCCCAATCCTTCGTATCCGATCCACATCTACGGCGCCATCATCGCCGGCGCCGACATCCGCTCGGTGCGCATGACCCCGGGGGTCGACTTCTTCGAGGAGCTGCAGCGCGCCATCCGCGAGCTCACCCCCAAGCCGAAGATGCTGGTGCTCGGCTTTCCGTCCAATCCCACGGCGCAGTGCGTCGATCTCGCCTTCTTCGAGAAAATCGTGACCCTGGCGAAGCGGCACGACATCCTCGTGGTGCACGATCTCGCCTACGCGGACATCACCTTCGACGACTACAAGGCGCCCTCCATCATGCAGGTGCCCGGCGCGCGCGACATCGCGGTCGAGTTCTTCACCATGTCGAAGAGCTACAACATGGCCGGCTGGCGCATCGGCTTCATGGTGGGCAACCGCGACCTCGTGCATGCGCTGGCGCGCATCAAGAGCTACCACGACTACGGCAGCTTCACGCCCATCCAGGTGGCCTCGATCGTGGCGCTCGAAGGGCCGCAGGCCTGCGTGGAAGAGATAGGGAAGACCTACCAAAGGCGCAGGGACGTGATGGTGAAGGGCCTGCACGACATCGGCTGGATGGTCGAGATGCCCCGCGCCTCGATGTACGTGTGGGCGAAGATCCCGGAGGCGTACGCGGGCCTGGGCTCGATCGAGTTCA
>CBDDSA010000268.1:0-3184 GCA_965233185.1 uncultured bacterium | reverse complement strand
CATCATGGCGAGGGCCGCGGCGAGCATTGCCCAGCCCTGCAGGTTGGCCGCCAGCGCGAGCAGCGGAATCTGGGCGAGCGCGATGCCGATCATCAGCCGGCGCAGCTCGAAGCGGTCGATGAGCGCGCCCATCGCCACCTGCGCGAACGCGGCGAGCGTGTAGACCAGCGCCACCAGCGCGCCGATGCCCAGGTTGGTCTGCGTGAGGTCGCGCAGCCGCTCGTCGAACACCTTGGGCATGGCCACGGTGGTGGAGTTGAAGATGATGCCGCCGCAGGCCGTGGCGACGAGCAGGATGGCGAAAATGCGCGCCATGGTGCGCGCGTCGACGTGCAGTCCTATGGTCTTGGACTTTTTCTCCACCGGGCCCGGGTCGGGCACCAGCGCGAGGAACGCCGCACCGGCGGCGATGCCGGCGATGCCTGGGATGAAGAACGCGGCGCGCCAGCCGAAGAAATCCATCAGCGCGCCGGAGACGATGGCGGCGGCGGCGAGCCCCAGGTTGCCCCACAGACCGTTCCAGCCCAGCGCCTTGCCCATCTTGCCCGGCGCAGCGACCAGCATGGCGATGCCCACCGGGTGATAGATGGCGGCGAACATCCCGACCAGCGTGAGGCCCAGCGCGATCTGCCAGGGCGCCTGCGCGAACCCGGTCACGAACAGCGCGCCGCCGATGCCGAAGAAAAACACCGCCATCATCCTGTAGCGGCTCCAGTGGTCGGCAAGCCAGCCCGCGGGGATCGCAAAAGCGCCGAAAGCGATGAAGCCGCCCAGCGCAAGCGGCAGGAGCCCGGAATAGGGCCGGTCCCATTCGCGGCCCAGCGCCACCACTACGGTCGGAAACACCAGCATCACCAGGTGGGCAAGCAGGTGGCCGACGTTGATGAACGGCACCAGGAAACGCGGCTTCGTCATGGGGCGAAGCTTAACCGTAAAATCCGCCACGTGACTCTCATCACCGGGCTGGTCCTCGCCGGCGGACAGGGCCGGCGCATGGGCGGGGTCGACAAGGGCCTGCAGCCCCTGCGCGGCAAGCCGATGGCGCAATGGGCAATCGAGCGCCTCGCCCCGCAGGTGGACGAGGTGCTGATCAACTGCAACCAGAATCTGCAGGCCTATGCGCGCTTCGGCCGGCGCCTGGTCCCCGACGAAGTCGGCGGCTTCGCCGGCCCCCTCGCCGGCCTGCATGCCGGCCTGAGAGCCGCTGCCCATCCCCTGGTGGCCACGGTGCCTTGTGATTCGCCTTTCCTGCCCCAGGACCTGGTTCCCAGGCTGAGCCAGCATATTGAGGGCAAGGACCTGGCGGTCGCCAAGACCGGCGACCAGGCGCACCCGGTTTTTTCGTTAGTGAGAAAAGAGCTGGTGGAGCACCTGGAGCGCTTCCTTGCGGGCGGCGGGCGCAAGATCGACGCCTGGTACGCGTCGCTGCGCGTGGTGGAGGTGAGCTTCGATGATGAAGCCGACGCCTTTCGCAACATCAACACGCTGGAAGAGCTCGGCAAGGCATGAATAAAGTGAATAAAGGGGTCAGAACAATTTTCCGCAAATTTCAAGCGGCGGCCTTGGAGCGTTCCGTGAAAATTGTTCTGACCCCTTTTTGGGTGGACGGGCGATGAGCATCGCCGACACGGTCAGCTGCCTGGACGGCTACGACCCGAACGCGCTGCGCGTGGACAAGGCGTTGCAGGCGATTCAGGCGTGCCTTACGCCGATCAGCGAGACCGAAGAGGTGCCGATCCGTGAGGCATTGGGCCGGGTGCTCGCGCAGGACATCGTGCCGCAGATGAACGTCCCGGCGCACGACAACTCGGCGATGGACGGCTACGCGGTGCGCTTTTCCGACCTGCAAGGCGAAACCGCGCTGGACGAAGTCGGCGCCGCTTTCGCCGGCCGCGTGTTCGACGGCAAGGTCGGCGCGGGGCAATGCGTGCGCATCATGACCGGCGCGGTCATGCCCGCGGGCACCGATACCGTGGTGATCCAGGAAGTCACGCAAAAACAGAATGGCCGCATCGTCATTCCCGCCGGGCAGAAGGCCAGGCAGAACGTGCGCTACGCGGGCGAGGATCTGAAAGCGGGCGTCGCGGTGCTGCGCTCCGGAAAACGCATCCGCGCCGCCGACCTCGGGCTGATCGCCTCGCTGGGCATCGCCAGCGTAAAAGTCAAGCGCCGGCTGCGCGTCGCGTTTTTCGCCACCGGCGACGAGCTCGCCTCGATCGGCGCGCCGCTCAAGGAAGGCGAGGTCTACGACTCGAACCGTTACACGCTGTACGGCATGCTGGCCGATCTGGGCGTGGAGCTGATCGACCTTGGCGTGGTGCGCGACGACCCGGCGCAGCTCGAGAAAGCGTTCAGGAAAGCCGCCGAAGCAGGCGACGTCGTGATCACCACCGGCGGCGTGTCGGTCGGCGAGGCCGATTTCACGCGCGAGCTCATGGCGAAGCTGGGCGAGGTACTGTTCTGGAAAATCGCCATGCGTCCCGGCCGGCCGATGGCCTTCGGCCGCATCGGCGATGCGTTCCTCTTCGGCCTGCCGGGCAATCCGGTCGCCGTGATGGTCACCTTCCACCAGTTCGTGCGCGACGCCCTGCTCTTCGTTTCCGGCAGGACGGACGATTACACCGTGCCGCTGCTCAGAGTGCCGGCGGCTGTTTCCTTGAGGAAAGTGGCTGGAAGAACCGAGTACCAGCGCGGCATCCTGTTCCGCGACGGTGCCGAGTGGAAAGTGAAGACCACCGGCCAGCAGGGCTCGGGCGTGCTGCGCTCCATGTCGGAGGCGAACTGCTTCATCGTGCTCGAGCACGAGCGCGGCAAGGTGGACGCCGGCGAGCCGGTGAGCGTGCAGCTCCTGGACGCGCTCGCCTAATCGGGGTCAGAGCCCGAATAGGTAATCGGGCTCTTACCCTGGTTCTAGATCGCCATGATGCGCGCGAGCTCGAGAAGCCGCGCGTCGGCGGGGCGCGTGCGCCCGGCCACTTCGGCGAGCGGCGTGGCGGCGATCTCGCTGCACAGGGTGCCGATGACCACGCCGTGCTGGCCGCGCGCGAGGTGCTCCACCGCCGCGGCGCCCAGGCGCGTGGCGAGCACGCGGTCGGCGGCGGTCGGGTTGCCGCCGCGCACCACGTGGCCCAGGCGCGTGACGCGCAGCTCGAAGCCGATCGAGGCGCGCTGCTCCTCGTAGTGC
>CBDDSA010000267.1:0-4264 GCA_965233185.1 uncultured bacterium | reverse complement strand
TCGTGTTTCCGCTGGCGCGGCGCTTCCGCCACCGCGTGATGTGGTGGGACTGGCTGCTCGCGGCCGCCGGCGTGGGCACCGCCGTGTACCTCATCATGGGCGGCGACGATTTCTTCGACCGCTCCATCATCCCGGAGACCTGGGACATCGTCTTCGGCGTCGGCCTGGTGGTGCTGATCCTCGAGGCGATGCGCCGCACCACCGGGTGGATTCTGCCGGTCATCACCACGGGCTTCCTCGCCTATGCTTTCTTCGGCGAATACCTGCCGGCGCCGTGGACGCACAAGGGCTACGAGATCCCGCGCCTGGTGGGCCACATGTACATGACGCTGGAAGGCATCTACGGCACCGCGATCGCGGTTTCCTCGACGCTCATCATCCAGTTCACCATCTTCGGCGCCTTCCTGCAGTATTCCGGCGCGGGCCGGTTCTACATCGATTTCTCGTTCTCGGCGATGGGCGGCAAGCCCACCGGCGCGGGGCGCACCGTGACGCTGGCGTCGTTCCTGCTTGGCGGACCCTCCGGCTCGGGCGTAGCCACGACCGTGACGCTCGGCTCGGTCGCCGCGCCGATGCTCGCGAAAGTGGGCTACAGCAAGGAGGAGGCGGGCGGGCTGCTCTCGGCGAGCGGCCTGGGCGCCATCATCTCGCCGCCGGTGATGGGGGCGGCCGCCTTCCTGATCGCCGAGTTCCTCAACATTTCCTACCTGGATGTGCTGCTGATGGCGGTCATCCCGACCTGCCTGTACTACCTCACGCTGTTCCTGATGGTCGAAATCGACGTGCGCAAGTTCGGCATGAAGGGCGTGCTGGTCGAGCGCGTGGAGTCGGCGTGGAGCCTGGCGAAGAAATACTGGTTCCACTTCCTGTCGCTGGTCTCGAACATCGCCTTCATGCTATGGGGCTACTCGCCCGAGCTATCGGTGTTCTGGGCGACCATGGTGTCGGCCGCCACCAGCATGCTGCGCAGGGACACGGCGCTTCTGCCCTATGAGCTGTTCACGGGGCGCATGCCGCTGGTGCGCGGCGTGCTCGGCTCGGGCCTGCTCAAGGCGCTGAAAGGCGGCGCGCTGGCGGTGCTCAACGTGGCCGCGACCTGCGCCGGCGCGGGCATCATCGTGGGCGTGGTGACGCTGACCGGCCTGGGACTGAAGTTCAGCTCCATCGTGCTGGCGTACGCGGGCAACTCGCTGCTGCTCACGGCGATCTACACCGCGCTCATCGTATGGATCGTCGGCTTGGCCGTGCCGGTGACCGCCAGCTACATCATCTGCGCGGTCATCGCCGCGCCCGCGCTGATCGCGCTCGAGGTGCCGGCGTTCGCGGCGCACATGTTCGTTTTCTATTACGCCGTGCTGTCCGAGGTGTCGCCGCCCACCGCGCTCTCGCCGTTCGCCGCGGCCGCGATCACCGGCGGCGACCCCTATCGCACGACGCTGCAATGCTGGAAATACACCACGCCGGCTTTCCTGGTGCCGTTCATGTTCGTGCTCGACCCGAGCGGCCAGGGGCTGCTGCTCACCGGCTCGTTCGAGACGCTGGGCAACGCCGACTGGGGCTCGATTGCCCTGGTCACTTTCACCGCGGCGGTGGGCATCATGGCGCTTGCCGGGGCGTTCCAAGGGCATCTTTTCAAGCGCTCGCCGGCCTGGGAACGGCTGATGCTGCTGGTGGCCGGGGTGGCGCTGGTCTATCCGAAGACGCTGTTCGACGTATTGGGGTTCGGCCTGGTGGCCGTCGTGCTCTTCACGCAATGGTTTCGCAAACCCTCCACACCGACATCCTGATCCTCGGCTCGGGCGGGGCGGGCCTGTTCGCCGCCCTGCAAGCCCACCAGGCAGCCCCGCAGCTCTCGATCAGCGTCGCGGTGAAGGGCCTGCTGGGCAAATGCGGCTGCACGCGCATGGTGCAGGGCGGCTACAACGTGGCGCTCGCCCGGGAAGACTCGATCGAGCGCCACTTCATGGACACCATCGAGGGCGGCAAGTGGCTGCCCGACCAGGACCTTGCCTGGCAGCTGGTGAGCCTCGCGGTCGAGCGCATCCGCGAGCTGGAGAACGAGCTGGGCTGCTTTTTCGACCGCAACCCCGACGGCACGGTGCACCAGAAGGCCTTCGCCGGCCAGACCTTCGATCGCACGGTGCACAAGGGCGACCTGACCGGCATCGAGATCATCAACCGCCTCGCCGAGCAGGTCTGGTCCAGAAAAATCGATCGGCTGGAAGAGCATCGCGCCATCGAGCTGATCAAGGCAAAGGATGGGAAAAGCCTGGCCGGCGTGCTGTTCGTCGACATGCGCACCGGCGAGTACGTTTTCGTGCGCGCCAAGGCGGTGCTCCTCGCCACCGGCGGCGGACCCACCATGTACAAGTACCACACCCCCTCCGGCGACAAGAGCTGCGACGGCCTGGCGATGGCGCTGCGCGCCGGGCTCGCGCTGCGCGACATGGAGATGGTGCAGTTCCACCCCACCGGGCTGCTCGCCGGTACGCACACCCGCATGACCGGCACCGTGCTCGAGGAAGGACTGCGCGGGTCGGGCGGGTACCTGCTGAACGGCGCGAAGGAGCGCTTCATGCCGCGCTACGATCCCAAGGCCGAGCGCGCCACCCGCGATTTCGTGTCGCGCGCCATGTTCGCCGAGATCCGCAACCAGAACACCAGCCCGCACGGCGGCCTCTACATTTCCATGGCGCACCTCGGCCCGGAAAATGTGCGCCGGCAGTTCAAAGGCATGGTGGAGCGTTGCGCCGACTGCGGCTTCGACCTGGCCGGCGGGCTGGTGGAGGTGGTGCCCACCGCGCACTACATGATGGGCGGCGTCGAGTTCCGCGGCGATTGCAGCACCGCCCTGCCGGGCCTGTTCGTGGCGGGCGAGGACGCGGGCGGCGTGCACGGCGCCAACCGGCTGGGCGGCAACGGCGTGGCCAACTCCACGGTGTTCGGCGCGGTCGCCGGCGACGTCATGGCGGGCTGGGTGCAGGAAGCGCAATTCGCAGAGCCCGATCGCGCCGCCATCGACGCCGCCATCGCAGGCTGCGAGCAGCCTTTCAACCGGCCATCGACGGGCAACCTGGAAGGCTTGCGCGAGAGGCTCTACGAGGTGATGTGGGAAAAGGTGGGCATCATCCGCGACGCCGCCGGGCTCGCCCAGGCGGCAAGCGAGCTCGCTTCCCTCGAAACAGCGCTCGATGCGCACGGCCTGCCCGACCATAATCGCGCCTTCAATCTCACCTGGCACGACTGGATGAACCTGAAGAGCCTGGTCAGCGTGAGCCGCGCCATCGCGGCCGCGGCGAGCGCGCGCGAGGACTCGCGCGGGGCGCATTTTCGCTCCGACTTCCCGGATTCCGGCCCGCTGGAGCAGTCCGCTTTTACGAGCATCCGCAAGGACCTCGCGATCGAGATGAAACCCGTGGCCTTCACGCGCATCCGCCCCGGACAGACGCTGCTCAAGCATGTGGCCTGACCAGATCCACGCAGAGCTGATCAAGGCAAACGTGCGCCTGGTGGGCTACGTGCCCGACGCCGGCCACAAGCGCCTGATCGAGCTGTGCCAGGCCGATGCTTCGATGCGCACCGTGGTGCTGAGCACCGAGGAGGAGGGCATCGGCCTCGCCGCCGGCGCCTGGCTCGGCGGCGAGCGCAGCGCGCTGCTCATGCAATCGAGCGGCGTGGGCAACGTGATCAACGTGCTCGGCATGGTGAAGGAATGCCGCTTCCCGCTGATTATCCTGGTGACCATGCGCGGCGAGGAGGGCGAGTTCAACCCCTGGCAGGTGCCGATGGGCCAGGCCACGCGCGCCACGCTCGAGGCCATGGGCACCGTGGTGCAGCGCCCGTCGAGCGCCGAGGACATTGCTCCCACCGTCAACGCCGCCCTGCGCCTTGCCTACAACAGCTATGCCTCGGTGGCGGTGCTGATTCCCCAGCGCATCATCGGCATCAAGAGCTTCCAGGAGCAGGCCTCGCAGTGAACTCAATCCTCAATCGGGGTCAGAGCCCGAATCCATGACGCTGCATCGAAGGGAAGTAGTGCAGAAGCTGATGAACAATAAAGGCGATGCCCTAGTCGTGGCCGGCCTGGGCTCCACCGCCTGGGACATCACCGCGGCGGGCGATTCTCCGCTCAGCTTTCCGATGTGGGGCGCGATGGGCCAGGCGGCGATGATGGGCCTGGGCCTCGCGCTCGCCCAGCCCAAGCGCCGCGTGCTGGTGATCACCGGCGACGGCGAGATGCTGATGGGCCTGGGCTCGCTCGCCA
>CBDDSA010000266.1:0-2634 GCA_965233185.1 uncultured bacterium | reverse complement strand
GCGTAAGGCGTCACCTCGGCGGGCGGGTTGCCGCTGCCGCTGTCCTGGTTGCCGACGCTCGTGCTGCCGTTCAGCTGGTAGTAGCCGCTCGAGTCGTTCCAGTAGCCGTCCGAGGTCAGGATCGAGTAGCTCGGCTGGCAGCTTTGCTGGATCGGGCTCGTGCCCATGGTGCCGCCGGGGTTCTGGTTGCCGTAGTAGCGCCCGGCCCGCGAGAGCGCGCCGCGCAGCGGCGTCGAGCCGTTGTCGGTGGCGTTGTAGAGCTTGCCGAACCAAAGGTCCTTCTGCTGGGCGGCCGCGGTGTTGAAGTCGTTCACCGCCAGCCAGTGCGTGGTCGAGAAGTTGATGGTCATGAAGCCGACGCGGAAGTCGCTGCCCAGGGTGAGGAAGGCGCGCCCGATCGAGCTCTTGGCCATCTGGAAGCGCGTGCGGTAGTACGCGAACCAGTTGGCGAAGTTGGTCATCTCCTCCTCGTAGGTGCAGGCGGTGGCGCCCGCACAGTCCGAGCGCGCCGGGCCCTTGGGATAGGTCTGCCCCGACACGATGTTGGTGCGCACGAAGCTGCCGACGCCCACCCTCGCCGCCAGGCCCGCGGCCTGGGCGTTGACGCCGCCGGTGAAGGCGGTGGTGGAGTGCGAGAGGTCGCCGACCGTGCTGCCGCCGCCGAGGGAGAGCCCGTCCTGGTTGTTGAGGCCGGTATCGGCCCAGGTCATCGGCCAGCCGTTGCGCTCGGAGCCGGTGCCGGCCGGCGCCGTGATCGTCACGGTGGCGCTGCTGGAAGTGGCGGTGTAGCCGTGGCCCAGTCCCGATGAGGTGTTCGCATTGATCGAGTCGCGCAGCCGGGTGGCCATCTGGGTGTTGCTGCAGCCCGAGCCGCAGCTCACGCCGCCGCCGGGGATCAGGTCTACCGCCGGGCCGCCGGGCGGCCCGATGCGCAGCGAACTCACCTTGTCGCCGCTGTTGTTGGCGCCGCCCATGGTGAAGGAGAGGAAGGCAGGCGTGCCGCTCGTTGCCGGCGCGTTGACGGCGATGGTGCTGCCGTCGTTGCCGACGTTGTTGTCGACGGGGATCGTCGGCGCATCGAGGAAGATGATCTGCGTGGTGCCGCCGGTGGCGCCGAGCGAGGCGACATAGCCATGGTTGAGTCCCAGCGAGGTGTTGGCGTTGATGGCGTTCCTGATCGCGGTGGCGGCCGTGGTGCGGTTGCCCGAGCTGTTGGTCGCCACGGTGGTAAGCGGCGCGCTCAGCAGGATGACCGAGGTCGCGTCCGGCTTGGTGACGGTGATCTGCTGGATGGTCGGCGCGCCGGCATCGCCCGCGGTCAAGGTGATGCGTCCGCGCGATTTCACGCCGGCCACCGCGCCGGAGGAAGGATTGACCCGGCCGAGGAACTTCGGAAACCTGAACGTGCTGGTGCGCTTCGCCTGGCAGTTGGTGTGCGCGGTGCTGTCGCAGAAGCGCACCCGGGCAGCCACGTTGTAGGTGAGGCCGCCGGAGGTGGTCGCCGAAGTCGCGGCGATGCAGTTCGTCATCGTCGCGTCGGTGCAGAACTCGGTCGGCAGGATGCGGTAGTAGTAAGGCGCGCCGAGCTTGTACTTGCGGTTGCCCGAGCCGTCGACGCCGTGGCCGAAGGTGAACTCCGGATAGGTGTACGCGCTGTTGGTCTTGCAGTTCGCGGTGTCGGTGGCGATCGCGCCGGTGGAATTGCACCAGACGCGGTCGGGGTAGCCGGCGGCGAGGTCCATCGTCAGCACCGGCGTGCCGGGGTTGCCAGTGTCCCAGTGCGTGCCTTCGGCGGTGGTGCTGCTCAGGCTGCCCAGATGCGGCGTCTTGCGCGCGTCGTTGGCGGTGGCGCTGCTGACGTTGTCGGTCGGCACCAGCGTCCAGGCGGCGGTCGCGGCGCTGTTCAGGTCGCCCTTGGACGAGCCGTCGTAGTTCACCGCCGGGAAGTAGCGGATGTCCGGGTTGTAGTACTGGGTATTGAAATCCGGCGTCATGGCTGGCGGGTCGCCCGCGTAGCAGTCCTCGGGTGTTTCGTTGATCGAGCCGCCGTCGAGGCTGTCGAAGCAGTTCGCCATCGTCCCGGCGTTGGAGTTGCTGGACACGTAGTCGGGCGTGAACTGCCGCGCCATCGAGCCGGAGTCGTCGAGGATCAGCAGCATGTTGGGCTTGACGCTCGTCGCCGGCTGGGCGAGCGGGCCGTCGGCGATGTCGGTCGCCTGCGCATAGAGGGCGCCGGGCACCACGAGCGACAAGCTGAGCGCCGAGGCGGCCAGGCGTCTGCCGAGGTTCTTGATCGCGTCCATGACGTCTCCCTTTTTCGCCCCGGCCCTAGTAGATGGTGGCCTGGACGTAGCTCTGCGCGCTGCGCGGGCCGGTGACCCGCACGGTGATCCGGTACATCGCCGAGGTCGGCACGGTAATGGCGTAAGTGCCGTAGGCCGCCGCGCCCTTGGTGCCGGAGGCGGCGGTGCCGGCGGCGCCGCCGACCTTGACGCAGTTCGCGCTCGAGCCGGTGGGGTCGCCCGAGTTCTCGCACAGCCGATGGATGACATAGCGCACGGTGTAGCCCGTGGGCGGCTCGTAGGTGCTGCCCGAGGGAATCGGCACCGAGGTCGTCCAGTCGTAGTCGGTCTT
>CBDDSA010000265.1:0-13134 GCA_965233185.1 uncultured bacterium | reverse complement strand
CGTGGAGTTCGTGACCGAGCAGGCGCCGGCGCTGGGCAGGATCGACGCGGGTGCGGTGGTGCAGGCGCTCGCGGACGCGAGGCCGGACGCGATCTTCAGCTCGCTCTTTGCCGTGGACCTGCAGAAGTTCGTGCGCGAGGGTAATACGCGCGGCCTGTTCAGGAACACGCCGGTGTTCAACCTGCTCGCCGGCGAGCCGGAGTACCTGGATCCGCTGGGGGAAGAGACGCCGGAAGGCTGGTGGGTCACCGGCTATCCCTGGAGCGAGATCCAGACTCCGGAGCACAAGAAGTTCCGCGACGCCTACCAGAAGCGCTGGAAGGACTACCCGCGCCAAGGCTCGGTGGTGGGCTACAGCGCCGTGCATGCCGTGGCCGCGGCGATCAGGAAAGCCGGGACTGCAGAGACGGAAAAGCTGGTCGAGGCGCTGGAAGGGCTCGAGATGCAGACGCCGTTCGGGCCGATCGTGTGGCGGGGCCTCGATCACCAGTCGACCATGGGCGCCTATGTCGGGCAGCTCGCGAAGAAGGATGGCAAAGGCACGATGGTGAACTGGCGTTACGCCGACGGCGCGAAGTTCCAGCCACCGGACGAGGAAGTGCGCAAGCTGCGCGCGAAGTAACACCCAGGCAGTAGAAACCAAACGTGAGCGGCTCGGCGGTCCTGCTGCAGTTCCTGAACGGGCTCGCGGGCGCGAGCTCGCTGTTTCTCCTCGCCGCGGGGCTGTCGCTCATCTTCGGCGTCACCCGCATCGTCAACTTCGCGCACGGGTCGCTCTTCATGCTCGGCATGTACCTCGCCGTGTGGCTGTCGGGCGAGGTCGGCTTCTGGGCGGCGGTGCCGCTCGCGGCGCTCGCGGTGGCGCTCGTGGGGCTGCTGGTCGAGCTCCTCGTGCTGCGCAGGATCTATCGCGCGCCCGAGCTCCTGCAGCTCCTCGCCACCTTCGCGCTGGTGCTGCTCATCAAGGACTTCGCGCTGTGGGCGTGGGGGCCGGTCGACATGCTCGGGCCGCGCGCGCCGGGGCTCGCCGGCGCGGTGGACATCGCCGGGGGCCGGTTCCCGCAGTACGACCTCTTCCTGATCGGCATCGGCCCGGCGGTCTTCGCGCTCCTGTATGTGATCCTCAACAAGACCCGGTGGGGCGTGCTGGTGCGCGCCGCGACGCAGGACCGCGACATGGCGGCGGCGCTCGGTGTCGACCAGCGGCTGCTCTTCACCGCGGTGTTCGCCCTGGGCGCGCTGCTCGCGGGGCTGGGCGGCGCGCTCGCCATCCCGCGCGAGCCGGCGAACCTGGAGATCGACCTCGCGCTCATCGCCGACGCGTTCGTCGTGGTGGTGGTGGGCGGCCTGGGCTCGATCCCGGGGGCCTTCCTCGCGGCGCTGCTCATCGGCGAGGTGAAGGCGTTCTGCATCGGCCTGGGCTACTCGGAGCTCACCCTGGCGGTCGAGTTCATCGTCATGGCGGTGGTGCTGGTGCTGCGCCCCTGGGGGCTGCTCGGCCGCCCGGTCGCCGCGGCGCGCGGCGCCGCCGCGGTCGAGCCGCTGCTCGAGCAGGCCACTTCCAGGGACAAGCTCGCCCTTGCGCTGGGCGTCGCGCTGCTTGCCGCGCTGCCGCTCCTCGCGGGCACCTACACGCTGATCCTGCTCACCGACATCCTGGTGTTCGCGCTCTTCGCGGCGAGCCTGCACTTCATCATGGGCCCGGGCGGCATGCTGTCGTTCGGCCATGCCGCCTATTTCGGCCTCGGCGCGTATGGCGCGGCGCTCCTTTTCCTGCAGCTTGGCCTGCCGATGGAGGCGGCGCTCCTCCTCGGCCCGCTCGCCGCGGTCCTCGCCGCCCTCCTCTTCGGCTGGTTCTGCGTGCGGCTTTCGGGCGTCTACCTCGCCATGCTGACCCTGGCGTTCGCGCAGATCGTCTGGTCGGTGGTGTTCCAGTGGGACGGCGTCACCGGCGGCTCCAACGGCCTCATCGGCGTGTGGCCGCCGGAGCGGTTTGCTTCGAAGACCGCCTTCTATTACCTCGCGCTCGCGGTCTGCAGCCTGGGCATCCTTTTCCTGTGGAAGGCGATCTACGCGCCTTTCGGCTACGCGCTGCGAGCCGGGCGCGATTCGCCGCTGCGCGCCGAGGCGATCGGCATCGACGTGCGCCGCCTGCAGTGGGCCGCGTTCGTCGTCGCGGGCGCCCTGGCCGGGGTCGGCGGTGCGCTGTACGCGTTCTCCAAGGGCTCGATCTCGCCGGAAACGCTGTCGGTGCCGCGCTCGGTCGATGGTCTCGTCATGGTGCTGCTCGGCGGGCTGCAGACCCTGACCGGCCCGGTGTGGGGCGCGGCGCTCTTCACCTGGCTGGAAGACTCGGTGTCGCGCGAGATCGCCTACTGGCGCGCGGCCATCGGCGCGGTGATCCTGCTGCTGGTGCTCGCCTTTCCACAGGGGCTTGCCGGTACGGTAAGACGATGGCGAATCTTTCAGTAAAAAAAATCTCGAAAGCGTACGGCGGCGTGCAGGCGCTGCGCGAGGTGAGCTTCGACGTCGGCGCGGGCGAGCTGGTCGCCCTGATCGGCCCCAACGGCGCCGGCAAGACCACCTGCTTCAACATCCTGAACGGGCAGCTTGTCCCCGACTCGGGCGAGGTGCGCCTGGGCGAGCACAACCTGGTCGGCCTCGCGCCGCACCGCATCTGGCATCTCGGCGTGGGGCGCACCTTCCAGGTCACCGCCACCTTCGGCTCGATGACCGTGCGCGAGAACGTGCAGATGGCTTTGCTTTCGCACGCGAAGGGTCTGTATTCGCTTTCGAAAAATGCTTCGAAATTCAAGACCGAAGAAGCCGAAAAGCTGCTGGAGCGCGTGGGCATGCGCGAGCAGGCCGGGCGCGCCTGCGCGGTGCTCGCCTACGGGGATCTCAAGCGCGTGGAGCTGGCGATCGCGCTCGCCAACCGCCCTCGCCTGCTGCTGATGGACGAGCCGACCGCCGGCATGGCGCCCGAGGAGCGCGGCGACCTCATGGCGCTCGCCGCGGGCCTCGCGCGCAGCGAGGACATCGCGATCCTCTTCACCGAGCACGACGTGGATGTCGTGTTCCAGTACGCAACCCGCGTCCTCGTGCTGCACCTGGGCGAGGTCATCGCGGCCGGCGCGCCGGCGCAGGTGCGCGCCGATGCGCGCGTACGGGAGGTCTACCTTGGCGATGCTTGAAGTCGCGGGCCTCGACGCCGGCTACGGACGCGCGCAGGTGCTGTTCGATGTCGCCCTGCGTTTGGAGCGCGGCGAGGTCGCGGTGCTCTTCGGGCGCAACGGCGCGGGAAAATCGACCACGCTCAAGGCCATCATGGGACTGGTGCGGGCGGCTTCGGGAAGCGTTTCCTTTGCCGGGGAGCGCATCGAGCGCCTGGAGCCCTTCGAGATCGCGCGCCTGGGCCTGGGCTATGTACCCGAGGACCGGCGCATCTTCACCGACCTCACGGTGGCCGAGAACCTCGAGGTCGGGCGACGCGCGCCGCGCCCCGGCGTGCCGCCCTGGACGCACGAGCGCCTGTTCGCGCTGTTCCCCAACCTCGCGTCCATGCGCGCTCGGCTGGGCGGGCGCATCTCGGGCGGCGAGCAGAAGATGCTGGCCATCGCCCGCACGCTGATGGGAAACCCGGCCGCCATCCTGCTCGACGAGCCCTCGGAGGGCATCGCGCCGGTCATCGTGCGCCAGATTACCGATACCATCCTGGAGTTGAAGCGTGCCGGGATGAGCATCCTGCTGTGCGAGCAGAACCTGCATTTCGCGCGGCGCGTCGCCGACCGCGCGTATCTCATCGAGAAAGGCCACGTGCGCGAGGAGCCGCTGCCGACATGACCCGTCTTGGACTGCTGCTGACCCTGACCGAGCCGCCGCCGGCGATGGAAGAGGAGTTCAACGCCTGGTACGACCAGGAGCATCTCGCCGAGCGCCTGGCCATCCCGGGGTTTCGTTCCGCGACGCGCTGGGTGGCGGAGGTTCCTGCGGGCCAGAGCAAATATCTTGCGACCTATGAGCTGGACTCGCTGAAGGTGCTGTCTTCACCGGAGTACCTAAGGCGGTTTCAGAATCAGACCCCCTGGAGCCGGCGCTGCCTGGGCAAGACAGTCGTGTTCAAGCGCTGGGCCTGCGAGCAGGTGGAGCCCGGTTCGGCCGGCCCGCACCCGGGGGCAAAAGCGCTGCTTCTCAACCGGGAAACCGAAAACGCGTTGCAGGTCCGGCACTTCGTTGCCGCGGACGGCGAACGCATCACGCTCTGCGAGGTGGCGAGCCCTGACATCGGTTCCGGCAAGGGCATTGTCTACCGCCTCTACCAAGCGGCTTGAGCGCTACGCCTGGCTGTCGGTAGCGGCAGCGCTCGCTACCATCGGCCTGAAGACGCTGGCGTGGTGGCTGACCGGCTCGGTCGGCCTGCTGTCCGACGCGCTCGAGTCGCTGGTGAACCTGGCCGCGGCGCTGCTCGCGCTGTCCATGCTGCGCCTTGCCGCCGCGCCGCCGGACGAAGCGCACCAGTACGGCTTCTCCAAGGCCGAGTACTTTTCCGCCGGCATCGAGGGCGCCCTCATCGTGCTCGCGGCCGCCGGCATCGTTGCCACCGCCGTTCCGCGGCTCATCGCGCCGCAGCCGCTCGACGCACCGGCGCTGGGCCTCGGGCTCACCGTCGTAGCCTCGTTGATCAACCTCGCGGTGGGCGCCCTGCTGATCCGCGTGGGCAAGCGCGAGCACAGCATCACGCTGGAGGCCGACGGCCGCCACCTCATGACCGACGTATGGACCTCGGCCGGCGTGATCGTGGGCGTCGGGCTGGTGTTCGCCACCGGCTGGCTGCGGCTCGACGCGCTGGTCGCGCTCGCCGTCGCCGTGCACATCCTCTGGACCGGCCTGCGGCTGATGCGCCGCTCGTGGAAGGGCTTGCTCGACGCGGCCATCTCCCTGGAGGATGCCGCGGAGGTCACGAAGCTGTTCGCGGAGTACGAGAAGCGCTATGCCGTCGCCTTCCACGCATTCCGCACCCGCCAGGCCGGTGCGCGCCGCTTCATTTCCTTCCACCTGCTGGTGCCCGACGAATGGAGCGTGGCGCAGGCGCACCGCCTGTCGGAGGAAATCGAGGAGCGCATCCGCATGCTGGTGCCGAACGCGGGCGTGTTCGTGCACCTGGAGCCGATCTCGGACCCTTCCTCCTACGACGACCAGGAGCTCGATCGTCCCTGAATTATTTACCGCTCACAGGATCCGGCACTGCTCCTCGAAGGTGAAGCGGTAGCCGCGCGGCGGCAGCTTCGCCCCGATGCCGTAGCCGATGTTGATGAGGAAGTTGGACTTCAGGCGCCCGTCGGGGAAGAACGCCGCGTCCACCTTGGCGTTGTCGAAGCCGGACATGGGGCCGCAGTCGAGACCCACCGCGCGCAGGGCGAGGATCAGGTAGGCGCCCTGCAGGCTGCCGTTGCGAAAGCCGTTGATCTCGGCCTTGTCCGGCGCCTTGTACCAGTTGATGGCCTCGGGGTTGTGGTACAGGCGCGGCAGGTTTTCCCAGAAGCGCGTGTCGTAGGCGACGATGGCGACCACCGGCGCCTTGAGCGTTTTTTCGCGGTTCACGTTCGATAGCGCGGGGCCGAGCTTGTTCTTCTCTTCCTGGGAGACGAGATAGAAGATGCGCGCCGGCTGGCTGTTGGCGGTGGTCGGGCCCCACTTCATGAGCTCGTGCGCGGCGCGCAGCAGCACCTCGGGCACCGGCCGGTCTTCGAATTCGGCATAGCTGCGCGCCTTGCGCAGCATCAGGTCGAGCGTTTTGTCGTCAGTCATAATCCACCGATGGTCGATCTGGCTAGTCTAATTCGTCCCGGCGACGGCATCGTATGGGGCCAGGCTTGCGCCGAGCCACAGACGCTGGTCGAGGCGTTCGTGGGCCAGCGCGAGGCGTTTTCCGGCGCGCGCGTGTTCCTGGGCTCCAGCTACTCCGGGATCGTGCAGCCCGGGCACGCGGATCACCTGCGGCTCACGTCCTATTGTGGGACGGGCACCAACCGTGCGCTCGCGGATGCCGGCGTGCTGGAGATCCTGCCCGCGCCCTACTCCCAGCTTGGACCTTTAATAAAGGGAAGGAAAATCCCGGCCGATGTGGTGCTGCTCCAGGTATCGCCGCCCAATGCCCGCGGCGAGTACAGCCTGGGGCTCGGCGTCGAGTACCTCGCGCCTGCGCTGGCGGCGGCGCGCGTGGTGGTGGGCGAGGTGAACGACCGCGTGCCGTGGACGCACACCGAGCCGCTGTTGCGCAGGGAGGACTTCGCGCTCCTGGTCGAGACCTCGCGCCCGCCGATCACTCTGCCCTACCGCACCGGCGAGCTGGAGAAGGCGATCGCCCGCCACGCGGCCGAGCTCATTCCCGAGGGCGCGGTGCTCGAATGCGGCATCGGAAACCTGCCCAACGCCGTGCTCTGGGCGCTGCGTGGGCGCCAGGGCCTGTCGTTCCATTCCGGCCTGATTCCGGACGGCGTCGTCGATCTCGGTCTGTCGCGCGTCGCGGGCGGCGCGCTGATGGGCTCGCAGCGCCTGTTCGACTGGGCGCGCGAAAATCCCGCCGTCAGGCTGCGTTCCTCGGACTACACCCACGGCGCGGCGGTGCTGGCCAAGCTGGAGCGCTTCGTGGCGATCAACTCGGCGGTGGAAATCGACCTGACCGGCCAGGTGAACGGCGAGACGGCAAAGGGGAGCTACGTCGGCGCGGTCGGCGGTGCGCTGGATTTCGTGCGCGCGGCCAACCAGTCGCCGGGGGGCATCTCCCTCGTGTGCCTCCCCGCGGCCAGGATTGTCGAAAGGCTCGAAGGGCCGGTCGCCACGCCCAGAAGCGAGGCGGGCGTAGTGGTGACCGAGAAGGGCGCCGCGGATCTGCGCGGCTGCACGCTGCGCGAGCGCGCAAAGCGCCTAAGCGCGATTAGTTGAAGCGGCTGCGCGCGATCAGCGGAAATTCCTGAGCGCGGGGACGGCCCAGAAGGGCGCCGCGGCCAGCGCGATGAACGCGAGCGCCACCGCCAGCCCGACGCGGTAGCCGCCGGTGAGGTCGTGCAGCACCCCGCCCATGAACGAGCCGCAGGCCGCGCCGAGCGCGTTGGCGGCATAGATGCCGCCGTAGATGGTGGCCACGTGCGGCCCGGAGAAATAGCGCGCCGAGATCGACGAGACGATCGGGCCGCGGGTGCCCATGCACAGCCCGAACAGCACCACGAAGGCGCCGAGCAGCGCGGGCGAAGGCAGCGCGGTCATCGCCACCAGGATGCCCATGCCCGCCGCGGTGCCGACGAAGCTCGTGCCGACCGTGCGCAGGATGCCGAAGCGGTCCGACAGCAAGCCGCTCGACATGACGCTCACCGCCGAGAGCAGCCCGAGCAGGCCGTAGGCGCTCGCCGCGGTGAGCGGCGAGAAGCCGGCGTCGATGAAGAACGCCACGAGCTGCACCACCACCGAGAACATCGCGATGGCGGTGAAGAAGAACACCGCCGCGAGGCCCCAGAACATCGGCGTGCGCAGCGCCGCGCGCGGCGTCCAGCCTTCTCCGGCTTTTTTGCGCCGCTGCGCCTCGTGGCGCATCTCCGGGTCGCCGTCGGCGAAGCGCCGCCACGGCACGCCGAGCAGGATGAGCGGCACCACCGCGAGCAGCCCGATGCCCAGGATGCGGTAGGCCGCGCGCCACTCGAATTCGCCGATCAGGTACTGCGCCAGCGGCACGAACACGATGGTGCCCACGCCGATGGCGGAAAAGGCGATGCCGATCGCGGTCGACAGGCGCTCGCGGTACCAGCGCGACAGCAGCGCCGAGCCCGGCACCATGCCGTTCAGGCTCACGCCCAGGCCGACCAGCACGCCGATGAAAAGGTAGAACTGCCACAGGCTGGTGAGGTCCGCGGCGAAGAAGAACGCGGTCCCCAGGCACGTCATGCCGGCGCCGTACACCCAGCGCGGCCCGAGGCGGTCGAACACCATGCCCACCAGCGGCGCGGTGAAGCCGTTCACCAGGAGATAGATGGCGTACACCCCGGTGAGCTGCGAGCGCGTCCAGTGGAACTCGCGCTCCAGCGGCAGCAGGAACGCCGCGTAGGTGTCGCCCAGCCCGCGCCCGAACATGTTGAGCGCGAAGCACGCCGCCAGGACGGCGGCCGCCATGCCGCGAAAAGGGGTCAGAGCAATTTTCCGGAAACTAGGGCTTGTCGTTCAGGGTATCTGCGGAAATCTGTTCTGACCCCTTTTCCAGGCCGAACACCTGGCGCAGGTAGGCGAGATAGCCCGCGTCCTTGCTCACCGTCTTGCCGGGCGCGTCGGACACCTTGGCCACCGGCTGGCCGTTGCACTCGGTCATCTTGAGCACGATGTTGATCGGCTCGTAGCCCAGGTCGTTGGTGAGGTTGGTGCCGATGCCGAAGGCGGTGCGCGCGCGGCCGTGGAAGCGGCGCGCGATCTGGATGGCGAGCGGGAAGGACAGCTGGTCGGAGAAAATCAGCGTCTTGGTGCGCGGGTCGACGCGGTTACGACGGTAGTGCTCGATCATGCGCTCGCCCCACTCGAACGGGTCGCCCGAGTCGTGCCGCGTGCCGTCGAACAGCTTGCAGAAATACATGTCGAAGTCGCGCAGGAAGGCGTCGAAGCCGTAGGTATCGGACAGCGCGATGCCCAGATCCCCGCGGTACTCCTGCGCCCACTTGTCGAAGGCGAACACCTGCGAGTCGCGCAGCCGCGGGCCGAGCGCCTGGCAGGCCTGCATGTACTCGTGCGCCATGGTGCCCAGCGGCGTGAGGTTGTTGCGCATGGCGAACCACACGTTGGAGGTGCCGGCGAAGCTCTCCGGGATCTCGCGCTTGAGCGTCTGCAGCACCTCCTCCTGCCAGGCGAGCGAGAAGCGCCGCCGCGTGCCGTAGTCCGAGATCTTGAATTCCAGCGACGTCTCCACCGTGCGCACGAGGTCGATCTTCGCCTGCAGCCGGCGGCGGCCCTCGTCCATGTTGGGCCGCGGCTGGGTGCGCCTGAAGTACACCTCGGAGATCACGGCGAGCACCGGGATCTCGTACAGGATGGTATGCAGCCAGGGGCCGCGGATGGTGATGTCGATCTCCCCCGGCGCCTCGCCGAACCCGGCGCGCAGGTATTTCTCGTTGAACTGGAACAGCCCGAGGAAATCGACGAAGTCGGATTTCATGAAGCGCAGGGAGCGCAGGTAGGCGAGCTCCTTCTCGCCGAAGCGCAGCGAGCACAGGTCCGCCAGCTCGGCGCGGATCTCGTCCAGATGCGGCCGCAGGTCGACCCCCGGGGTGCGGCACTTGAAGCGGTACTCGACCTGCGCGCCGGGAAAATGATGCAGCACCACCTGCATCATCGTGAACTTGTACAAATCGGTGTCCAGCAGCGACTGGATGATCATGCCGCGCGCATTGTAACCTCACGGCTCATTTATTCATTATGTGCGGCCGTTACGCTCTCCATAGCAGCCCCGAGGTGGTCGCGCTGCAGTTCGGCCTCGATCGCGTGCCCGACTTCGCGCCGCGCTACAACATCGCGCCGGCGGCGAGCGCGCTCATCGTCAAGCCCGAGGGCGCGGCGCTCGCCTGCTGGGGCCTGAAGGGCAACCGGTACAACGCGCGCGCCGAGACGCTGGCGGTCAAGCTCGCGTTTCGCCACGCCTACCACCGCCGCCGCTGCCTGGTGCCGGCGAACGGGTTCTACGAGTGGAAGCGCGAAGGCGGGCTCAGCCAGCCGTTCTACGTGCGTCCGGCCGCCGGGGAGCTGTTCGCTTTTGCCGGAATGTGGGAAGACGAGCGCTTCGCCGTGATCACGACCGAGGCGAACCTGGCGGTAGGCGCGATCCACCACCGCATGCCGGTGATCATCGCGCCCGGGCAATACGCGGGCTGGCTGCACGGCGACTTATCAACGAGGTCTTTAGAGCAAGGGCTGCTGCGCCCCGCGCCGCCCGACGCCCTGCGCGTGCACCCGGTGAGCGCGGCGGTGAACCGGGCGGCGCAGGACTCGCCGGCGCTGATCGCGCCGCTCGACTCAGAGGTCCAGAAAGGCCTTTTCGACTAGGCCGTTCACCCGCGCGCCGAGCAGGCGCACCGGGCGCTTGCCGGCCTGCGTGCGGTGCAGGAGCTCGGTGGCCCAGGACGAGATGACGTCCGCGTCGGCGGTCGGCCGCGACAGCGTGTGGCTGCGCGTGACCGTGGTGAAATCGGCATAGCGCACCTTGATCGTCACGGTGCGCCCGGCAAGGCGCTTGCCCTCCAGCCACTGCGCGGTTTCGCGGGCCAGGCGCGCGAGTTCCTCGCGGATTTCCTGCAGGTCTTCGAGGTCGTCGGCATAGGTGGTCTCGCTGCTGGCCGACTTCGCGGCGCGGTGCGGCACCACCGGGCGGGGATCGTCGCCGTGGGAAAGCCGGCGCAGCCATTCGGCCAGGCTGCCGACGTGCCGGTGCAGCACCGCGGGGTCGGCCGTGCGCACGTCGACCACACGCGCGATGCCCAGCGCGCGCAGCTTTCGCGCGGTCACCGGGCCGACGCCCCACAGCGCCTCGATCGGCAGCTCCTGCAGGAACGGCTCGATGCGCTCGGGCGAGATCACGGTCAGGCCATCGGGCTTGCGCCAGCCCGAGGCGATCTTCGCCAGGAACTTGTTCGGCGCCACGCCGGCCGATGCGGTGCACGCGGTTTGCTCCAGGATGCGGCGCTTGAGCTCCTTCGCCACGAGGCTCGCGTAGCCCATCCCCCAGCGGTTCGCCGTGACGTCGAGGTAGGCCTCGTCCAGCGACAGCGGCTCGACGAGATCGGTGCACGAGCGCAGGATCGCCATCACCTGCGCCGACACCTGCTTGTAGAGGTCGAAATGCGGCGGCACGATCAGGAGCTCGGGGCACAGGCGCAGCGCGCGCGCCATGGGCATGGCCGAGCGCACGCCGAAGGCGCGCGCCTCATAGCTCGCCGCCGCCACCACGCCGCGGCCCTGCGGGCTGCCGCCCACGGCGAGCGGCCGGCCGCGCAGGCGCGCGTCCTCGCGCTGCTCGACCGAGGCGTAGAAGGCATCCATGTCCAGGTGGACAATGCGCCGCATACTGTACATAATGCCACTAATGGATGCCCTTACAGAGCGCCAAGCGGAAATCCTGAAGCTGATCCGCGACCTGACCGAGGTCTCGGGCTACCCGCCGACCCGCGCCGAGATCGCCGAGCGCATGGGCTTTCGCTCGGTGAACGCGGCCGAGCAGCACCTGCGCGCGCTGGAGAAAAAAGGCGCCATCGACATCTCCTCGGGCGCCTCGCGCGGCATCCGGGTGCGCGAGGGCCGGCCCGCGGGGCGCGCCGGGCGCCTGTGCGAGCTGCCGGTCATCGGCCGCGTGGCCGCCGGCAGCCCGATGCTCGCCGAGGAGCACGTGCAGGGCCGCTACCAGGTGGACCCCAACCTTTTCACCCCGCGCGCCGACTACCTGCTGCGCGTGCGCGGCATGTCGATGCGCGATGCCGGCATCCTCGAAGGCGACCTGCTGGCGGTGCATCGCACGCACGAGGCGCGCACCGGCCAGGTGGTGGTCGCGCGCCTGGCCGATGAAGTCACGGTCAAGCGCTTCCGGCGCCGCGGCCACGCGGTGCAGCTGGTGCCCGAGAATCCCGACTTCGAGACGATCGAAGTCGATCTGCGAAGCGAGCCGCTGGCGATCGAAGGCGTCGCGGTGGGCGTGATCCGCAACGGCAAGGGACTGTAGGCTTTGCGGCAGGATTGCCTTTCCCCTTAGGCCTTTCACCTTAAAATCGGGCGCAGGGGACAATGTCGCGCCGATGAATCACACCAGCACCGCCGAAGGCGCCGCCGTCGCCGCTTCCGCCGCTTCGCCGCCGGGAACCGCCGCGGGCATCCGCGAGCGCGCCGACCCGGGCGCGGTGCTCGCCGACCGGGTGGACCAGCTGTACGGCCAGATGTGGCTCAGCATCCTCAGCACCTTCGCCATCGGCGCCATCGCCACGTTCGAGTTCTGGGAGCTGCGCCTGCGCGAGCTGGTGCTGTTCTGGTGGGGCCTGGTGCTGGTGATCACCGCGGCGAGCGGCGCCCTGCTCTACGCCTACCGGCGCAGCCGCCACCGCGTGAAGGATCCCGGGCAATGGCTGCGCTGGCTGGGCATCGCCGCGCTGGCGAGCGGCGCCAACTGGGGCTTCGCCGGCGCGGTGTTCTTCCCCTCGCATACCGACGAGCAGCAGGTGTTCCTCGCCTTCCTGCTGGCCGGCATGATGTCCGGCGGCATCCCGGTGTACGCCGCCTCGTGGCCGATCTTCGCCCTGTACGCCGCCGGCATCGTCGCGCCGTTCACCTACGTGCTGGCGACCTTCGGCAATCGCCTGTTCACCGAGATCGCCCTGCTGGTGCCGATGTTCTACGCCATCAACGTGGCGATCGCCTACCGCCTCACCCAGGTGTTCCACTCGGGCTACCGGCTGCGCCACGCCTACGGCCGGCTCACCGAGGACTACAGCGTGCTCAACCAGCGCCTCGAGCGCCACCTGGTCGAGCTCGAGGAGGCGCGCCGCCAGGTGGAGGCGAGCGGGCGCAAGCTGGAGCTGTTCGCCGAGCGCGCGCCGATCGCGGTGCTGGAGATGGACGGCCGCGGCGCCATCACCGAGGTGAACAACGCGGCCGAGCTCCTGTTCGGCTATACCGCGGCCGAGCTCATCGGCCGCGACATCCGCTTCCTGGTGCGGCCCGAGTTCCACGGCGACTTCGACGTGCGCTGGAAGCGCATGCTCGACACGCACACCCCCGAAGCCGGCCTGATCCGCAACCCGCGGCGCGACGGCCTCGACGTGATCTGCGACTGGACCTTCACGCCGCTGGTCGCTCCCGAGGGCGCGGTGATCGCGGTGCTCGCGCAGGGACGCGACGTCACCGCGCAGCGCGAAGCCGAGCGCGTGAAAAAGGAGTTCACCTCCACCTTGAGCCACGAGCTGCGCACCCCGCTCACCTCCATCATCGGCTCGCTGCAGCTCATCAACACCGGCGTGGTCGGCGAAGTGGAGAAGGACGTCGCCGAGATGACCACCGTCGCCGAGCGCAACGGCCAGCGCCTGCTCGACCTCATCAACGATCTGCTCGACATCGACAAGATCG
>CBDDSA010000264.1:0-14112 GCA_965233185.1 uncultured bacterium | reverse complement strand
GCCGGCTTTCTCGTGCTGTTCGTCGGCGGCGGCGCGCGCTTCGCCATCGGCCTCACCTTCCGGCCGATGGTCGACGACCTGGGCTGGGCGCGCAGCGACCTTGGCCTCGCCGTCGGGCTTTACATGGTGGTGTCGGCATTCGCCACCTTCATCGCCGGGCGCCTGGCCGACCGCCTGGGCGCGCGCGCGCTGCTGGGTGCGGGCACCGTGCTCGGGGGGATCGGCATCGGCCTGATGAGCGTGGTGTCGGCGCCGTGGCACGCCATGGTCCTCTACGGGCTGGTGTTCGCCATCGGCAACGGCGCCGCCTCGCTCACCACCGTCGGGGTCATGGTGACGCGCGCGGCGCCGCGGCGCGCGGGGCTCGCCAACGCGGCGGCCATTTCCGGACAGAGCTTCGGCCAGCTGGTGATGATCGCGGCGCTCGCCGCGGTGCTGGTGCAGATCGGCTGGCGCTCGGTGTTCGTGTGGCTGGCCGCGGCGCACCTCGTGCTGATTCCGCTGTTCATCTATGCGCTGCCGGGCCGCGTGCCGCCCTCGTCAGGGCACGCCCCGCCTGCCGGCGACAGCCTGCGCAGCGCCGCGCGTACCCGGCAATTCTGGCTGCTGCTCGCCATCTACGCGATCTGCGGGCTGCACGATTTTTTCGTCGGCACGCACGTCGTGGCCTTCGCGCAGGACCGCGGGCTGGATGCGCTGTTCGCCGGCAACCTGCTCGCCCTCATGGGACTGACCGCGCTCATCGGCGTGCTGGCGGCCGGCGCGATCAGCGATCGCGCGGGCCCGGTGCTCGCCACCGCGGTCGCCTTCGGCGCGCGCATCGCGGTGTTCGCGCTCATCGCGATCGACCAGTCGGCGCCGTCCATCGCCATCTTCGCGCTGGTCTACGGCGCCACCTTCCTGGTGACCGCGCCGCTCACGGTGCTGTTCGTGCGCGAGAGCTTCGGCACCAAGCACCTGGGTGCGCTCACCGGCCTCATCACCATGGTGCACCAGGTGTTCGGCGGCATCGGCGCCTACGGCGGCGCGCTGGTATTCGATGCCGCCGGCAGCTACGACGCGGCTTTCCTCCTGGCGCTTGCGGCATCGGCCGTGGCGCTCATCCTCACGCTGATGCTGCGCCGGCCTACTTCTTCGGCTGCATCCGCACGATCCAGTCCCTGAACCCGTTCAGCAGGTCGCCGAGGAACTTGCGGGTGGTCTCGTCAGTGAGCTTGCCCTGCGCGTCGAACTTGGTGTTGGCCATGCCGATGAACACCTCGGGCCGCGGCAGCGGATAGGCCCACAGCTGCGTCAGGATGCGGCGCAGGTCGTACTGCACGCGCGCCCCGCCGAGCGGCCCGGGGGCGGCGGCGGAAAGGATCGCCACCGGCTTGTCCTGGAACACCTGGTTGGGCGCGCGCGAGGCCCAGTCGATCGCGTTCTTGAGCGGCGCCGGCACCGAGAAGTTGTACTCGGGCGAGGCCATCAGCACGCCGTCGGCCGCGGCGATCTCGCCGCGCAGGCGCTTGACCGCGTCCGGCATGCCGGCGTCCATGACGTCCTGGTTGTACATGGGGATGTCGGCGATGCTGGTGACGTGCAGCGTCATGCCCTGGGGCATGAGCTCGGTGCAGGCGCGCAGCGCCGCCATGTTGTAGGACGCCTTCCTGAGACTGCCGCAGATTCCGAGGATTTTCATCCCCCAAGTCTAGCCTTTGTTGATGTAGCCGTAGGCGAGGTTGGTTCGCTCGCCGCCGTGCTTCTCGTAGATTCCCTTGTAGTAGGCGACCTGGTCTTTCGACAGCGCGGCCTGCATCTTCGGCGAGTAGCCGTACAGCCGGGCATTGTTGCCGCCGAGGATGGCGGTTTTCACCGGGCCGTCGGCCGGCCCCATCGGCTTCAGCCCGTAGGTGTTCTGGATATCCTCGGGGATCTCCATGCGGCGCAGCGCCTCGATCTGCCACTGCGGCGAGCCTGTCCATAGCGCATCGGTTCCCCAGACCACGTGGTCGGCGCCCATGCCCTGGATCATCACGCCCAGCATGTAGGCCGCCACGCGCGGCTCGGCCATGTTGCTGTGGGCGAAAATCTGCCCGAGGTCGGCGTAGACGTTGCTCACCCCGTACTGCGAGGGGATGTGGGCGAGATCGGTGACCCAGTCGACGCGCCCCATGCGCTGCAGCTGGTCCCAGGCGTTCGCCGCCGTGCCGCCGGGCCCCGCGACCCAGCGGTACGCCGAGTGGTAGATGACGAAGTTGAGCTGCGGCCAGTCTTTGGCCGCCTTGCCGACATCGGCCACGGTGCAATAGCCCACCAGGTGCGGAAAGTTGGCTTCGACCGAGGGCGGGAACAGCCCCTTGTGCACGCATACGTTCTTCAGGCCGGGCCGGTCCGGGTACTTCGCCATCCACTTCACCAGCCGCTCGTAGAACGGGTACATCACCTTCTCGTCGTCCAGGCGGAAGGGAAACTTCGACAGGTGCTTGTTGGTGTTGTCGCCGATGGTGTAGCCCTTCCAGGCGTCCGGCCGCAGGCGCTCCATCTCTTCCTCGGCCTTGTCCAGCCAGCCGTCCCACTTGGGCGTGAAGATCGCGTGCGAGAACATGCGCCGCGTGCCGGCTTCCTTGTTGACCTTCTCGCGCGCGTCGCGCTTCATGTCGTTGGTGAGGAACGAGTACTTCGGATCCACCGAGTAGGAGCCGCTGATGCACGCCACCTTGGTGTCGCTGTCGAGGAAGATCTCCTTGAAGTAGTTCGGGAACTTGAGATCGTCGATGGTCTGCGGCTTTTCCTTGAGCGCGGGGTTCCAGCCGGCCTTGCCGACCGCCTCGCGCTGGCGCACGAAGTTCACGTTCAGCGTGTCATCGCGCAAAAAGTGCGTGTGCATGTCCATCACGAACTGGTTTATCAGCGAGTCGGCCCGCGCCTGGGCGATATCCAGGCTGCTCGCCTCGTTTTTCAGCACCTCGTAGACCGGCTGCGCGTTCTTGGCGTAGACCTCGTTCATCGCCACGAACGCGGCCGCCATGCCGCCGGCGGTCTTGAAGAACCTGCGGCGCGAAAGGCCGTGCTTTTTCGCCAGGCGCGCGCCGATATCCTTCACGCGCGCCTCGAACTCCTTCTGCTGCGGGGTCTGCGGCGAAGGCATGAACTCGTCGCTCGAGACGAACTGCACGGGGATGGGCGAGGGGAACAGCTCCTCCGCGCCGGACAGCTTTTCCAGCTCCTCCGGGGTCAGCAGGCTCATTGCAGGACTCCTCCTCTGGTGAAAGAGGATCGTATTCCGGGCCAGGTGCTGGGTAAACTGCTGCGATGAAATTGCCGCAACGCGATATCCCGGTGGCGCTTTCGCAGCAGGACACGGTGTGGGGCAGCGATGCCATCGCCGCCATGCTGCGCGCGCTGGACATCCCCTACCTGGCGCTCAACCCGGGCGCGAGCTACCGGGGCCTGCACGACAGCATCGTCAACTACCTGGGCAACGAGCGGCCGCAGATGCTGCTCTGCCTGCACGAGGAGTCGGCGGTTGCCATCGCCCACGGCTATGCCAAGGCCTCCGGCCGGATGATGGGCGCCGTGCTGCACTCGAACGTGGGTCTCATGCACGGTGCCATGGCCATCTTCAATGCCTGGTGCGACCGCGTGCCGATGCTGGTCCTCGGGGCGACCGGTCCCTGGGACGCCGCGCGCCGGCGGCCGTGGATCGACTGGATCCACACCGCGTCCGACCAAGGCGCGCTGGTGCGCGACTACACCAAGTGGGACAACCAGCCGGCATCCGTGCCGGCCGCCTACGAGGCGCTGCTGCGCGCCGTCCAGATGGCCGACACCGCCCCGCGCGGGCCGACCTACGTCAACCTGGACGCGGCGCTGCAGGAGGAGAAGATCGGGCCGCTGCCGCCGCTTCCGGACGTCTCGCGCTTCCGGCCGCCGGCTTCAGTGCTGCCTTCGCCCGAAACCGTCGAAGCGGCGGCCAGGCTGCTCGCGCAGGCCAAGGCGCCGGCGATCCTGATCGGCCGGGTGGCGCGCAGCGAAGCGGCGTGGAAGGCGCGCGTGGCGCTCGCCGAGAAGCTGCAGGCGAAGGTGTTCACCGATATCAAGACCGCCGCCGCCTTCCCCACCGACCACCCCCTGCACGCCGCGCCGCCGGCCACGTTTCCGGATGGCACGCTGCTGCGCGGCGCCGACGTGATCCTGTCGCTCGACTGGGTGGATACCGCCGGCACGCTCAAGGCGGGCTGGGGCGATGCGCCGGTGACGGCGAAGGTGATTCGCGTGTCCTGCGACGCGCATGTGCACCGCGGCTGGAGCATGGACTACCAGGGCCTGCCGCCGGCCGACGTCTACATGATGTGCGAGCCGGACATCGCGGTGTCGGCGCTGCTTCCCGTCCTGCCGGCGAGGGCACCGGTCGCTCATCCCGAACCGGCATCGAGCCGGGAAAGCGATGCGGCGCTATCCCTGCGCGCGCTCGCTGCGGTGTTCAACGAGCTCACCGCCGGCATGGAGGTCTGCCTGACCAAGCTGCCGCTGGGCTGGAACGGTGCTTACCGGCATTTCCGCCATCCGCTGGATTACCTCGGCTCCGAAGGCGGCGGCGGCGTGGGCGCCGGCCCTGGATTGACCGTGGGGGCGGCGCTCGCGCTGAAGGGCAGCGGTCGCATGGTGGCGGCGATCATGGGAGACGGCGACTTCCTGATGGGCAACACCGCGCTGTGGACCGCCACGCACTACCAGCTTCCCTGCCTGATCCTGGTCGCCAACAACCGCTCGTTCTACAACGACGAGCTGCACCAGGAGCGCGTCGCCAAGGCGCGCGGCCGGCCGGTGGAGAACAAGTGGATCGGCCAGCGCATCGACCAGCCGGACATCGACCTCGCGATGATGGCGAGGTCGCAGGGCGCCGAGGGGATCGGGCCGGTGAAGGAACTCGCGCAACTGCGGCCGGCGATCGAGGAAGCCATTCAAAAAGTCCGGAACGGCGCGGTCTGCGTCGTCGACGTGCGCGTGGTGCCCGGCTATGACAGCAACATGAGCGGGGCGCCCGCCACGGCAGCGAGGCGCTGACTGCCCTCGGCGCTCGCGTACCGCGACTTCCGCTGGCTGTGGACCGGGTCGCTGTTTTCCTGGTCCAGCCAGTGGATCCAGCAGGCGGCGCTGGGCTGGGTGGTATACGAGATCACCGGCTCGGGCGCGCTGCTGGGCGCGGTCATGGGCGCGCGCGCGATTCCCATGTTCTTCCTCGCGCCGCTGTCCGGGGTGGCGGCCGAGCGCTACGACCGGCGGCGGCTGCTGCAGATGAGCCAGGCGTTCGCCGCGGCGGTGTCGATCGCCTTCGGCGCCGCGCTCGCGCTCGACCGGGTAAGCCTCTGGATGCTGTTCGCCTTTACCGTGCTGATGGGCTCGGCCAACGTGCTCGACCGGCCGGCGCGCCTGACCACCGCGTTCGAGCTGGTGGCGCGCGAGGATGCGGTGAAGGCGGTGGCCCTCAACACCATGGGCTTTTCCATGATGCGCATCTTCGGCCCGGCCATGGCGGGCTACCTCATCGGCTGGCTCGGCGCGGCGGGCAGCTTCTTCATCCAGGGGCTGCTGTACGCCGCCTCCGCCGCGATGGTGCTGATGGTGGTCTTCCCGCGGCGGCCGCCGGCGGTACCGGGCCGCTCGGCGTTGGCCGACATGCTCGAAGGCCTGCGCTTTGCCGCCGGCGAGCCCAAGATGCGCATGCTCGTGTTCCTCGGCGCGCTGCCGTACTTCCTGCTGGTGCCGGTGTGGGGCACGCTGTTTCCGATCTATGCCAAGGACGTGTTCGCCGCCGGGCCGCAGGGCCTGGGCATGCTGCTCACCGCGGTAGGGGTCGGCGGCACCCTGGGCGGGCTGGGCGCCAACCTGCTGGCGCGGGCCGAGCGCCAGGCGCTCATCCAGGCGGCCTGGATCGTGGTCATGGCGCTCGCCATCGCCGGCGTCGCCGCCAGCCCGTCGCTGGTCGCGGCGCTCGCCTTCAGCGTGGTCGGCGGCGCTGCCGAGATGGCGCACACCGCGAGCAACATGGCGATGCTGCAGATGGCGGCGCCCGAGGGAATGCGCGGGCGCATCTCCAGCCTCACCATGCTGTATCCCGCCATGATCTCGGTCGGCGCGTTCGTCGCGGGCCCGTTGTCGGACCTGGTCGGGGTCAGGGGCGCTTCGGTCGCGCTCGCGGCGACGGCGACCGCGGCCATCGGCATCCTGTATGTTTCATCGCCGCAGTTGAGGAAAATGAGGTTCAAATGAAAAAAGCGAAAAAAGCCGGCCCCAAAAAAACTCCCGCCAGCCGCGCATTGATCGACGATCTCGTCGCCGGCAGCCGCATCCTGGCGATGCACGAGGTGCTCGACGCCTACGGCCACATCAGCGCGCGCAGCGACCGGCGGCCGGACCATTTCATCATGTCGCGCTCGCGCGCCCCCGCGCTGGTCACGGCGGCCGACCTCATGGAGCTCGGCCCGGACAGCGAGCCGGTCCGGGGCGAGCTGCGCAAGGGGTTCATCGAGCGCTACATCCACGGCGAGATCTACCGCACCCGCCCGGACGTGATGGCGGTGGTGCACAGCCATTCTCCTTCGGTGATCCCGTTCGGCGTCACGCGCACCCGGCTGCGGCCGATCTACCACATGGGCGCGTTCCTCTGGTCGGGCACGCCGGTGTTCGACATCAGGAAGGAAAGGCCGGACAACGACCTGCTGATCCGCGACCGGCCGCTCGGCCAGGCGCTGGCAAAGGCGCTGGGCGATTGCACCTGCGTGCTGATGCGTGGCCACGGCATGACCGTGGTGGCCGAGGGCATTCCCGCGGTCGTGTATCGCGCGATCTACACCGAGATGAACGCGCGGCTGCAGATCCAGGCGACGCAGCTGGAGGGGCCGATCGAGTTCCTGAGCGACGAGGAGGGGCGCCGCTCGTGGGCGGCGAACAGCGGCACGCTCGAGCGGCCCTGGGAGCTGTGGAAGGCGAAAGCGCTAGGCCGGAAGTAGCTCGTGGCGGCGCAGCGCGCGCCGCAGCAGCCACAGCGCGATCGTCAGGTTGAGCAGGTTGAAGGCGATGCCGTTGACGAAGGCCGCGCGATAGGAGCCGGTCAGGTCGAAAATCGCGCCCGACATCCAGCCGCCGAGCGCCATGCCGAACAGCGTCGCCATGAGGACGATGCCGGTGCGCGTTCCGGCTTCGAGCGGGCTGAAGTACTCGCGCACGATGAGCGCGTAGGCGGGCACGATGCCGCCCTGGAACAGGCCGAACATTGCCGAGACGACGTAAAGCGATACCAGCCCGTCGAACGGCAGGAACAGCACCAGCGCCACGCCCTGCAGCGCCGAGCCCAGGAGCAACGTGCGCAGGCCGCCGATGCGATCGGAAATCCAGCCGGACACCAGGCGGCTGACGATGCCGAAGCCGAGCATGAGCGAGAGCATCTCCGCGCCCCGCGCCGCGCCGTAGCCCAGATCGGCGCAGTAGGCGACGATGTGCACCTGCGGCATCGACATCGCCACGCAGCACGCCACGCCGGCGACCGACAGCAGCGCCATCAGCACGTTCGGCGGCAGGCCGAGCGGGAGCTCGCTGCGTCTGGCCGCCATGCTGCCCACCGACGGGGTTTCGATGGCGGGCGGCCGCTGGCGCAGCACGAACGCCACGCCGACGATGGAGACGGCGCAGAAGATGCCTACGCCTACGTAGGTCGCGCGCCAGCCCGCGGTATCGAAGAAGTGCTGCAGGATCGGCGGCCACACCGTGCCCGCGAGGTAATTGCCGCTCGCGCAAATCGCCACGGCGATGCCCCGGTGGCGGTTGAACCAGAGGGCGGTATCGGCAACGAGCGGCGCGAACGTGGCCGAGCACCCGAGCAGGCCGATGAGCACGCCGTGCACCAAGGTGAAGGACAGGAGGTTCGGCGCCATGCCGGCGGCGACGAAGCCCAGGCCCAGGCTCACCCCGCCGATGACCACGGGCACGAAGACCCCGAAGCGATCGGAGAGGCGCCCCATGAGGATGCCGCCGAAGCCAAAGCCGATCATGGTGAGCGTGTAGGGCAGGGAGGCTCCGCCGCGGTCCGCCGCGAATTCCGCCTGCACTGGTGCGAGGGCGACCGCCATGCTGTACATGCCGACCCCGCCGATGGTCATCAACAGCAGCGAAGCGCCCAGTCGCAAGCACGCGTAAGGCGACTCCGGCAAACCTCTAGTCAATTCTGTGATCCTTTTAACAGCATATTGAAACTACAACGATTATTGTCTCCCCATCAGGAGGGAGACAATGCTCAGCAGCACAACAAAGATAGTAGCGGCTGTAACGCTCGCGCTGGCAGTTTCACCGGCGTGGGGGGATAGCGCGGCCAAGACCGCGATCGGGGGCGGCCTCGGCGGTGCCGGGGGCGCGGCAGTCGGCCAGGCGCTCGGCGGCAAGACCGGCGCGGTGGTCGGGGGCGCGGCGGGGGGCGCGGTCGGTGCGGCGGCGACCACCACGGGCAAGGGACGCACCGGCGCCATCGTGGGCGGCGCCGTCGGCGGCGGCGCGGGCGCGGCCATCGGTCAGGAAGTCGGCGGCAAGAACGGCGCAATCGTCGGCGCCGGCGTGGGCGGTGCAGCCGGCGCCGCCATTGGGCGCGATCTGAATGGCGGCGATGTTAAACGACAGGGTTCTGTCCAGGGGCGCGGCGTCCAGCAGGTCGTAATTCAGGATCCGTGCGCAAAGAGGAAAAAGCATCCGGGCAAGGGGTGGGCGAAGGGACACAACAAGGGCTGCTAGCTCCGGGAAGGGAAGCGAGAGGGAAGGGGCAGGCCTCCATCGTTAAGATGGAGGCCTTTTATTTTGGAGAACGCCATGCCCGCACCTTCCACCATCGGCCAGGTTCGCGACGTTTTTCCGAAGCTCGGCGAGCTGACCGACCAGGTCGTCTTCGGCGATGTCTGGGAGCGAAAGGGGCTGTCCAAGCGCGACCGCAGCCTCATCACCATCGCGGCGCTCACCGCGCTGAATGCACCCGACCAGCTCAAAGGACACCTCTGGCGGGCGCTCGACAACGGCGTGACCCGGGAAGAGATCATCGAGGTCATCACGCACCTGGCTTTCTACTGCGGATGGCCGAGCGGGGGCAGCGCCGCGCTCGTGGCCAAGCAGGTGTTCCAGGAGCGCAAGGCATGAGAATCGGCTTCGTCGGACTGGGGGCCATGGGCCGGCACATGGCGGCGAGCCTGCAGAAGGGCGGGCACGAGGTACAGGCGCACGACCTGCGGCGGGTGGAGGGCTTCGCCCACTGGAGGCCGAGCGCGGCCGAGGCGGCGCAGGGCTGCGAAGTGCTGTTCACCTCGCTGCCCGGTCCCCGGGAGGTGGAAGCGCTGGCCGAAGAGGTGGCCGGCGCGCTTGCCTCCGGCGCCGCCTGGTTCGACCTCAGCACCAATTCGCCCGACACCGTGCGCCGGCTGCACGGCGAGCTCCCCCGCATCCATTTCCTCGACGCGCCGGTGAGCGGCGGTCCCCGGGGCGCCGAGGCCGGAAAGCTCGCCATCTGGGTGGGCGGCGACGAAGCGGTATTCCGCCGGCATGAGCCGCTGTTGCGGCTGATCGGCGACCAGGTGCTCTACGTCGGACCGATCGGCGCCGGCACGGTGGGGAAGCTCGCCCACAATTGCGCGAGCTTCGCGGTGCAGGCGGCGCTGGCGGAGATTTTCACCCTGGGCGTGAAGGCGGGCGTCGAGCCGGCGGCGCTGTTCCGCGCCCTGCGCCAGGGCGCCTCGGGGCGCACGCGCACCTTTGATCGGCTGGCCGAGCATTTTCTGCCGAGCAAGTACGATCCGGCGGCCTTCAGCCTGCGCCTTGCGCACAAGGACGTCGCGCTCGCCCTGGAGCTCGCGCACAAGTCGGGCGTGCCGATGAAGATCGGGGAAATTGCACTCGCGGAATTGAGCGAGGCCATGCAGCGCGGCTGGGAGGAGCGGGACTGCCGCGTGGCGATGACGCTGCAGGAGGAGCGCGCGGGGGTCAGCGCGCGGGTGCCGCCGGAGCGCTTGCGCGAGCTTCTGGAAGACTAGCGGTGCGCATTCTCAGCATGGCGTAAAGGCACAGCACGCCCGCGGCAGCCGCAACATGCTTCAGGCTGTGGCCGCTCAGCGCGCCGCCGGTCCATGCCATGACTTGCGCATCGCCCAGCTCCGCGCCCTTGGCCAGCACGTACCAGCCGAGCGCGTAGGCGAGGTAGCGGCGGTGGCTGTATCGGCCGGGCAGGAAAAGCACCAGGACGATGGCGAGCATCGGCGCAAGCTGCACCCAGACCCACAGGGACAGGTCGCCGGTAAAGCGCCACCAGTAGACCGCGCCGCTCGACAACACGATGAGCGGCAGCAGCAGGCGGTTGCCGTCGATGCGGCTGTGCTCGCCGATCAGGGCGGCGAAAAGCCCCATGAACGCCACGCCGATCGGCAGGCGGTCCCAGACGAGCGTCGCGTCGCTCGGGTCGAGGTGGTAATAGGCCGAGCCGAAGCACACCAGCGCCGTGCCGCCGAAAGTGACGGCCCACGCGAGCGAGGCACCCGCCGGCCGCCGGCGCAGCAGCGCAAGCCCCAGGGCGCCGACGATGAGGAACGGCAGGTTCGAGACCACATTCCAGAAGTGCGGGATGCCGAGCAACGTCCGCTGGTCGGCCAGGTGGTGGTAGCCGGCGAACTGCGCGATCGGCGCCTGGGTCAGCAGACCCGCGAGCAGCACGCCGAGCGCGAGGAGAATCCTGTTCAGAACGAATACTTCAGCCGCAGCTCCCAGGCGTCCACGTCGATCTCATCCAGCACGCGGAACCGGGTCCACGAAAGGCCGAAGAAGGCATTGCCGGTCATGGCGTAGGACACGCCCACCCCGGCGTAAGGATCGAGCCCGTCATCCTTGTCGCGGGCGCTGGCGCCGCCGCTCGTCAAGGTGATGTCGGATTTCCAGGCGAACATGCCCGCGCGCGCGTTCAACCTGAAGCGCTCGATGAAAGTCTCGAAAAGCGGGCCCACGAACACGCCGCGCGCGTCCGCCTTGAGCGACAGCGCGCCCGCCGAGCTGAAGGGCACGCCGCCGAAGGTGCCGGAAGCGGCCGCCAGGCTGCTGATCTCGCTCTCGCCGATCGCCCGGACACCCGCCTCGATGCCCAGGTGCGGGTTGAACATGTAGCCGGCGCCCAGCGACCAGGTGCCGCTTGCCTCGTCCGTGGCAAAGCCCAGCGCCTCGAACTCGCGCAGGTCCGCCTTCGCGCCGCCGAACGCGCCTTCGACGAAGAACTGCGCCTGCGCCGCAGCGGGCAGCAGGATAAGCACAAGCAGCACGGCCGATTTCTTCACTTTGGGACCCCCTTTGTCCTGTTGACGCATATTAGAGGGTCACGCGGATCTGCCAAAGAACGCGCGCGCGGGGCAGGCGTGCAAAGACGAGTTCGCGAAAGCGTGCCAGCGCGGCCCCGGTGGCCACCCAAATTCCCCCATCTGTGGCCACCTCAAATTCCCCCACCCCTGAGCACACGTAGCGGCGCCTGAGGGCAGGCACCTGACGGCGGGACGTACGCTCCTCCCAAACAACAACGCTGGGAGGGAAAGGGGTGAACGTCTTGAAGTCGCAGCTTCGCATCAGCATCGAAACGCTGCTCAGCAGAGGCACGTCCCAGCACGAGATCCATCGTCGGCTGGGGGTGGATCGTAAGACGATCCGCCGCTACGCCCGGGCGGCAAACTCCCCCGGGGTGGCCGCCGGCTCGGGGGCCCCCGGCGGTCAAATTCCCCCACCCCGGCCACCGGCTCAGGTGGCCACGACGCCCTCGGCGTGCGAGCCGCACCGCGGCTGGATCGAGGCTCAGGTGAGCCTGGGGCGTAACGCCGTGGCGATCTACCAGGACCTGGTCGAGCGCCACGGATTTGGGCAGCGCTACGGCTCGGTCAAGCGCTTCGTCGCCCGGCTCAAGGCGCGCGAGCCCGAGCGCTTCGATGTGCTGGAGTTCGCCCCCGGGGAAGAGGCGCAGGTCGACTACGGCGCAGGCGCGCTCACGCTCGTGAAGGACGGACGCTACCGGCGGCCGTACCTCTTCGTGATGACCCTTGCCTACTCGGGCAAGAGCTTCCGCAAGAGCGTGTGGAAGACCGACCAGCAGACCTGGGCGCGGCTGCACGAGGAAGCCTTCCGCGCCCTGGGTGGCTGCCCCCGCTACGTCGTGCTCGACAACCTCAAGGAAGGCGTCATCCGGCCCGACATCTACGACCCGGGACTCAACCCTCTCTACGCGGCCGTGCTCGCGCACTACGGCGTGGTTGCCGACCCCTGCCGCGTCGGCGATCCGAACCGCAAGGGCGCCGTCGAGAGCGCGATCGGCCACACCCAGGGCACGGCGCTCAAAGGCCGGCGCTTTGAGTCGATCGAGGCGCAGAACGCATGGCTTGCCCACTGGGAAGAGCGCTGGGCGGCGCTTCGCATCCACGGCCGCAAGAAGCGCCAGGTGCTCGAGATGTTCGGCGAGGAACGGCCGCAGCTTCGCAGCCTCCCGGCACAGGGCTTTCGATACTTCCGCCAGGAGAGCCGCACGGTCGACTGCGGCGGGCTCGTGCAGGTGGATGGCTCCTACTACGCGGCGCTGCCCGCCGCTTTGCACAGCGAAGTGACCGTGCGTGTCTTTGAGCGCGACATCGAGATCCTGGATCGCAAGGGGGAGCTCCTTCGCCGCCACCCCAAATCGCTTCGCAAGGGCGCCTTCGTGATGGACCAGAGCGACCGGGTGTTCAACCCCTCGCGCGAGAGCGCGCGGCTGCTCGAGCGCGTAGCGCGCATCGGTCCCGGCGCCGCCGCGATGGCCCGCGAGCTCTTCGCGCGCATGGGCCGTCCCGGTCAACGGGCGATCTACGGCCTGGCGAATCTGCCGCGGCGCCATGCGCGGGCCGACATCGAAGCGGTATGCGCCCAGTTGCTCGAGGCGAAGTGCGCCTCCTATGCCGCCGTCAAACGTGCGCTCGAGCGCAAGCAGGCGGCAAGGACCGCCCCAAGCACCCCAGAGCTCAAGCAGTCGGGCGAGGAGATCAGACCCGTCACCCAGTATCAGTTGTTCTGGGAAATGCACTCGCAGACCCACCAACCACAGGAGCCCACCGATGCCAATGTCGATCACGGAGCTTGAGCAGGCGCTGCGCCGCCTTCGCCTCTCAGGCATGACCGCCACGCTGCAAGCTCGCGCGCTGCAGGTGGCAAGCCACGACATGGACTTCATCGAAGCCTTCTCGGCGCTCGTGCAGGACGAGCTCGACCGGCGCCGCTCGCGGCTTCTCGATCGGCGTCACGTACTCTCCGGGCTTCCCGAGCGCAAGGACCTGAACGGCTTTGACTGGAGCTACAACCCACGCCTTCCGAAGCGCGACGTGCTCGAGCTCGCGACGCTGAAGTTCATCGACGCGAGAGAGGACGTCCTTCTCATCGGCCCGCCCGGCACCGGCAAGAGCCACGCCGCCAAGGCGCTCGCCACGCTCGCGGTCAGTCGCGGCTACAAGGTCCTCTACCGCGAAGCGCATCAGCTGATCGAGGACTTCGCCGAAGCACGCGAGCTCGGCGAGCTGCGAAAGCTGCGCGCGCAGCTCAAGAGCACCGAGCTCCTTCTCATCGACGATCTGTTCCTTCGCAAGCTCCCCGCCAACGCCGGCGATGAGCTCGCCGACGTGCTCATGAGCCGCTACGAAAAAGCCTCCACCATCGTCACCTCAAACCGCCCCTTCGAGGACTGGCCGCGACTGCTCGGCGATGTCGTCGTCGTCACCCCGCTGCTCGATCGCCTCATGCACCATGGCCATCTCCTCAAGTTCGAGGGCAAGAGCTGGCGGCTCAAGGAAGCGGCGGCACGGCTCGCCAAGCGCACATGAGCGCGCCACAGTGCTTATGCCGGCGTCGTGCCTACGAATCGAGTTTCCCACCGCGCCGCGCGCTCGTGTGCGTGGCGGGCGCCACGCGCGCGGCGCCGTGGAAAACTCTTGCGCCGGCGCCATGCCATGCTTGCCGAACACCTCACACCCGACTAAAGTCGCTCGCGTCCCGCCCGGCCAGGGTGGAGGAACTTGACCCGGCCACAGGTGGAGGAGTTTGAGGTGGCCACCGGGG
>CBDDSA010000263.1:0-3405 GCA_965233185.1 uncultured bacterium | reverse complement strand
TGCAGGCCGAACTCGACGCCGAGGACGAAACCCCGGATGTGGAAGCGCAGGCCGAGGACGAGCGCGAGCAGGAGGACGAGGGCGACGAGCACGATGAACAGGAGGACGAAGGTCGGCCGGAGGTCGAGGCGCAGGCCGAGTTGATGCCGCGCTGGCAGGTGCTCGATCAGAAGCAGACCGCGTTGGAGGATGAACGCGACGACCTCGAGAACAGCCTGAGCTACTACAGCCCCGAGCAGATGCAGACGGCGGGTTGCATCGTCTACTGCACGCGCACGGGTGAAGTCGGCATCGCGCGCGGCGTTCTGCCGGAAGGTGCAGCCAAGCCCAAGTCCTCACACGCCGCCGACGACGGCGGCGAGTCGCGCGGCGATGTGACGGCGCGCCTGCGCTCGTCGGCACCGCCCGCCATCAAGTTCCACAGCGAGCGACTCGTCCAGGCGCTCACGTCAGAACGCACGCTGGCGCTGCAGGCCGTGGTGATGGTGTCGCCGTCACTGGCCATGCTGGCGGCGCTGGAACCCCTCGCGGCCAAGGTGCTCGACATCTACCGCAGCGGCGGTTCGGATCGGGCGCGGATCAGCGGCACCGTGGGCACCCGCGATGCGCTGGCCAACCTGCCCGACGAAGGGGCTTCGACGGCGGCGACCAGCGTTCGGGCCGGTGTGAACCAATGGAAGATGGCCTACGGCCAGTTCATCGGCGACGAGCAGTCGCACGTGGAGTCCGACGAGCCGGGCCGCACGCTGATGGACTGGCTGCTATCGCTGAACGCCGACGAGCAGGTGGCGCTGTTCGCGGTGTGCGTGGCCTGCACCATCGACGTGCGCCGTCACCAAGATCTCACCGAGACGGGCGACGCCTTCACGCGCCACGCCAAGCTCGACATGCACGAGTGGTGGATGCCGAGTGCCTCGCGCTACCTGAGCCTGCTGACCAAGAAGCAGGTGCTCGCCGTGCTCTCCGAGAACGCCATCAAGGCCGAAGGCCTCGACAAGCTCAAGAAGGACGAGCTGGCGACCAAGGCCGAGGGCCTCTTGAAGCAGCACGCGCCCGAATGGCTACCGACCCCGCTGCGCGGCTGATGCCCACGCGGCGGCCGGCGTCCCCGGCCGCCGCCCTCTGGCCCGATCCGATGAATCTCACCCTCTACACCACGCTCGACGCGCTGCTCGACGAGCGCAGCGCGCGCATCAACGACTATCGCCAGCGCGCAGAGGCGCGGGCAGGGCGCGGCGATCCGGCGGGCGCACGCTTCGACAACCACCTATTGGCGCTGCATGTGTCGCGCGACGAGAAGGAACGCCCGGCGCTCCTCTACGCGATGTCGGCCGGGGTTGGCGCGACCCTGCGCCACAGCACACGCGCGCAGTGGGCAACGATTCTGGAGGACGCCAGCGAGCCGGGCTGCTATCGCTACCAGCTCTACGACGCAGACGGCTTTTCCTCGCACTCCACGCACCCGAGCTTGCTCGCCGCCGTCGCGGTCGCGGTGGCGCAGGGCTACCGCGTCCCCGATGAGGCAGGCGCGGCCACCGTCCGCGCCCTGCCAAGCTTCTCGCGCGGCAACCGCATCGCCGCGCTGCTGCAGGAGCACAACACGGGGCGGCTGTCTTGGGACGAGTACCTGGTTCGCGCCGATGCGGTCCAGCGCGAGGCCGAACCGGCAGCGGGGTAGGGCTGCACCGGGGGCCGCCGCCGGTCCAGCGGCGGCAATCGGCCGCGCTGACGCGCGATCCGTGACCTGGTGATGGCCAACCGCTCAGGGTGCGCTCGCCTGACGGCGCGGCGCAAAGCTCGGCCAGCCGCCGTCGGCCAGCCGCCGGTCGTTCCTTCTCGCGTCGCTCGGAGATGCACACCGCGTCGGACGCGCTAAGCGCGATCACGTTCTGCGATCCTGTCTTCAGGCAGGATCGGCGCGAGTAGCTCGGACTACTTGTCTGGATCCTTGGGGGGGGATTTCAAACCTGCTTGTGCCATACGACGCACCTGCTCACGCCTGATCTGCTCCGCCCTGATTCCATCTTCCTCAGTTTCCAGCACAGGCTCCTCATCCGATCGCATCTGCGCACGCCTTCCGTCTATTTCGGAATCAACGGCCGGCGCTAGGTTGGAGTCCGCGTCATTCGGGCTGGGAGCGCTTGAACCTCTCGAGGGCTTCGACGAAGCAGCACGGAACTGAGCATTCTGGTGCCGGAAGCGCGCAATCCGCATCGCACCTGTCGCTGCGTCGTCGCCTTCTTCTTCCATCACGCGGCGCTGCTCCTCGGATTCTGGTTTCGGATTGAGCGTGTCGCTCCGCCGGTTTGGCAGTAGAGCCGACGCAGAAGCTGAATGCTTTTCCCGCTTCGAGAGCCACGCAGTTAGTCGATCCGCAAGCGCTGCAAAGTTGCCTAGGACCTCGGCGACCTTCTCGGTGCGGATATAGATTTTATAGGTGACGAAGTCCATCCCAGGCGCGCCGCCCGCTCTCTCCCCGCTGAGAACGTCGATGCCATCGAAGTCGCCGAATTCAGAAGGGTCATAACACGGAGGAAAATTCATCGATGACAGGCGGTCGAAATACGTCAACCCCTCAACAAGTGTGGCCCAGGGCACATTCGCGCGACCTACTTCCTCCAGTTCGTAAAAGAGGTCGTGACAGCGCTCGATCGGCGCGAACCGCGCTCCCCACCTTAGCCCGTTCAGCCCGTCATCCGCCGCGGCCAGTACTTCGAGTGATCTGGGCATTCCGACTTCCTTCGGATGAATACGAGAGGACCCGCCTACAACTTTTATAGACGACTCGCTCTGGCGGCGCCAACTCCGTCCGGGCGGAGTGATAGGCTTCACGCATGTGCTTTAGCGCGATGTGCAAACAGCAGTATCGTGAATACGTACGGCATTTCGGTGCGACCATCGGCATAGACGAGTTCGCCCGCCTATACGGATTCAAGCAGGCCGGGATCTACGTCCCGACCACCAAGGCCATGGACGACAGTTTCAGCGAAGCCGGCTCACCGTGGGAGCAGGCCATCGCCGATCAGGTCAGGTCACTCAAGGTTGGGACGCGCGAGAAGCTCGAGGCCGATCTCCACAAACAACGCATGCGCCTTTCGGCCGCCGCCCTGGCGCTGCAGACCAAGACTACCAAGAAGGCGCAAGAGGACCAGCGGATCGCCACCAAAATGATCGGCAGTCTCGAGCGTCGGATCGCCGATCTCGATCGCACGGACTTGAAGTCCGGTGACTCTCGCATCTACCAGGGATACTACGCACCAGTAATGATCTGGGAGGATGGACGGCGCGTGGTCAAGCCGATGCGCTATCAGTGCCGCCCCGCCGGCAAGCCGGCGAACTATGACAAGCGCTATCCCGGCACCTACAACGCGCGACGCGACAACCTCGAAGGCTTCTGGCGCGAGC
>CBDDSA010000262.1:0-19144 GCA_965233185.1 uncultured bacterium | reverse complement strand
GTCGGGCTGCGGCAAGTCGATGACCGCGCTCTCGATCCTGCGCCTGCTTCCCGAGGCGGGCCGCATCGTCTCGGGCCGCGTCGGGCTCGGCGGCCACGACCTGCTGGCGCTGCCCGAGGCGGCGATGCGCGCGGTGCGCGGCCGGCGCGTGGCGATGATCTTCCAGGAGCCGGCCACGGCGCTGAACCCGGTGCTGACCGTCGGCCGCCAGATCGGGGAGGTGATCGCGCGCCATACCGGACTGGACAAGAAGAAAATCCATGAGAAAACCCTGGAGCTGCTGCACGCGGTCGGGATCCCCGACCCCGGGCAGCGCTACCACCAGTATCCCTTCCAGCTCTCCGGCGGCCAGAAGCAGCGAGTGATGATCGCCGGCGCGCCGCTGCGGCAAAGGCAGCGCGGCGAACAGCTTCTGCGAATAGGGATGCTGGGGAGCGCGGAAAAAGCTCTCGCGCTCGGCCAGCTCCACGATCTCGCCCGCGTACATCACCGCCACGCGCTGCGCCATGCGCGCCACGATACCCAGGTCGTGGGTGATGAGCAGCAGCGCCATGCCGCGCTCGTGCTGCAGCTTCTGCAGCAGCTCCAGGATCTGCGCCTGGATGGTGACGTCCAGCGCGGTGGTAGGCTCGTCGGCGACCAGCACCTCCGGGTCCACCGCCAGCGCGGCGGCGATCATGACGCGCTGCTTGAGGCCTCCGGAGAGCTCGAACGGGTACTGGTCGAAGCGCCGCTCGGGGTCGGAAATGCCCACCGAGCGCAGCAGCGCAACGGCTTTTCGCCTCGTGTCCTTTTCCGCCGCGGCATGCCTTTCGATGACCTCGGTGATCTGCCGGCCCACGGTGAGCACCGGGTTCAGCGCGGTGGAGGGCTCCTGGAAAATCATCGCCACGCGCCGGCCGCGCACCGCGCGCATGGCCGCCTCGGGCAGCGCGAGGAGGTCGATGCCGTCGAGCTCCACCCGCCCGCCGGCGATGCGGCCGGCGTCCGGCAACAGGCGCATGAGCGACAGCGCGGTCATCGACTTGCCGCTGCCCGATTCCCCCACCAGGGCGAAGCACTTGCCCTTGCGCAGCTCGAAGCTGATGCCGTCCACCGCGCGCACCACGCCGGCGGCGGTATCGAGCACCGTGCGCAGGTCGTCGACTTTCATACCCGCACCCTGGGATCGAAGCCGTCGCGCACCGCGTCGGCGAACAGGTTGGCCGCCAGGACCAGCAGGAACATGAAGGCGAACGCCGCGGCAAGCGACCACCAGACTACCGGCTCGCGGCCCATCTCCAGGCGCGCCGCGTTGATCATGGTGCCGAAGCTGGTGGTGGCCGGGCCGACGCCCACGCCGACGTAGGACAGCACCGCCTCGGCGAGCACCAGACCGGAAAAATCCATGACCAGCGCGATGATTACGATGTGCGCCACGTTGGGCAGGATGTGGCGGCCCAGGATGCGCGCATCGGCGACGCCGAAGGCATGCGCCGCCTGGATGTACTCCAGCTGCGACAGCTTCAGCGCCTCGCCGCGCAGCAGGCGCGCAAGGCCGGTCCAGCTGGTGAGGCCCAGGATCGCGCACAGGATGAGCAGGCGGAAGTCGGCGCGCTGCGCCGCGGTGGCGAACCAGTCGGCGTTGCGGTCGATGACCACCTGCATCATCAGCACGGCCGCCGCGATCAGCAGCACCGCGGGAATGGAGTTGAGCGTGGTGTACAGGTACTGGATGGCGTCGTCGATCCAGCCGCGGAAGTAGCCGGCCATGATGCCCAGCGCGATGGCCAGGGGCAGGAGCACCAGCGTGGTGAGCGTGCCGATCACCAGGCTCACGCGGATCGACTTGAGCGCCTGGTAGAGGACGTCCTGTCCCACCTTGTCGGTGCCCAGGACGTGGTACTTCGCCGCCAGGAAGCCGAGCGGAAGGGCCACCGCGAGCACCACCAGCAGCGTCGCGCCGGCCGTGCTCCACGGCACTTCGGGACGCCGGCGCCGCAGGCGCTTCACCAGCAGCCCGAGGCCGACCGCCGCGAAAGCGGCGCACAGCAGCCCGAGCCCCACGCGCGCGGCGATGTCGCGCGGCCGGTCGGCCTCGCTTTCCAGGTGCGCGCCGCCGTGGGCAAGCCGCGGAAAGTCGCGCACGGTTTTCCCGTCCACCTGGACCTGCTCCCTGGCGTAGAGGCGGGTGGCGAGCGGCGCGGAATAGGTGCGCTCGCGCCGCTCGCGCAGCGGCGTGAGCGCGAGGTCCAGCACCGACAGCACCTCGGGCGAATAGCCGCCGCCTTGCAGGCCGGGACGGTAATGCAGCGAATCGAGGAAGCCCACCACCACGAAGCAGCCCAGCACCACGCTGCAGGCGACCGCGGCCTTGGACTGGAACACCCGCCGCCACGGCGCCGCGAGATGCGGGCGGCGGCTGCAGTACCAGGCGTACACCGCCACAGCGGCGATCAGCAGCCACAGCAGCACGTCGGTAAACAACGGGAAAAGCATTATTGGAGCTTGATGCGCGGGTCGACCAGCGTGTAGGACAGGTCGGTAAGCAGCAGCCCCGCGATATAGAGCACCGAGCCGATGAACACCATCGAGCGCACGACCGCGAAGTCCTGCGCCTGGATGGCGTCGATGGTGTAGCTCCCCAGCCCCGGAATGCCGAAGAACGACTCGGTGAGCAGGCTCCCCATGAACAGCAGCGGGATCACCACCACCACGCCGGTGAGGATGGGGATCATGGCGTTCTTGAGCACATGGCGAAACAGCACCGCCGACTCGGCGAGCCCCTTGGCGCGGGCGGTGCGCACGTAGTCGCGGCTCATTTCCTCGAGGAACAGCGTGCGGTACCAGCGTCCGCCCGCGCCGATGCCGCCGACCACGCCGATCAGCACCGGCAGCACCAGGAATTTCGCCGCGTCCAGGCCGCCGGCGTACCCGGAGATGGGCACCAGGTGCCAGAGCTTCGAGGCGACGTACTGCCCGCCGATGATGTAGAACAGCGTCGAGATGGACATCATCGCCACGCACAGCACCACGCCCCAGAAATCCAGGTAGGTGGCGCGGAAAAACGCCATGAGCAGGGCGAAGCTGATGTTCACCGCGAGCCCCACCAGCAGCACCGGCAGCGCCAGCGCGAGGCTCGGCCACATGCGCATGCGGATCTCGCTCGCGATGTCGCGCCCGTCCTCGGCGGCGCCGAAATCGAAGGCGAACAGCCGCAGCGATTTCTCGAAAAAGATGCTATCGGTGAATTTTTCCAGGCCGGGCGCTCGACTGTTGAAAAGCAGCGGCTTGTCGTAGCCCTGCTCGGCTTTCCATTTCTCGATGGCCTCGGCCGTGACGCGCCGCGTGCCCAGCTGCATGCGCGCCATGTCGTCCGGGGTGTTGACCACGAAGAACAGCGCGAAGGTGATGAGATTCACCCCGATCAGGATCGGGACGGCGTACACCATCCGGCGAACGATGTAGGCGAGCATCTAGCCCGAGGACCCGCCCGCCGGCCGCGCCGCCATGCGCTCTCGCCTGCGGTAGCTCACGACTGCGGGAACGGCCGAAATGGCGAGCGCCAGCAGGATCAGCGCGAGCGGCAGCACGCTCGGCGCGTTCCACTGCTCGCGCAGCTCCTCCCGCCTGGCCGGGTCGATTCTCAGGTACTTCATGCGGTTGCGCGCCATGGTGTTGGGCTTGTCGTTGCCCACCCAGGCGTGGCGCAGGCTGAAGCCCTTGGGATGCACGCCCCAGACCCACGGGGCGTCGACGCGGGCGATCTCCACCATCCGGTCGATGAGCCGCTGGCGCTCGGCGGAATTGGCCATGTGCTTCACTTTCTGGAACAGCGCGTCGTACTCGGGATTGGCATAGTTCGCCGCATTCTCCCCTTGCGTCCTGGCGCGGCTTTGCGGGCCGTGCAGCAGGAAGAGAAAATTCTCCGGATCGGGATAGTCGGCGTTCCACCCGAGGCGGAAGGTCTGGGTGTTCCCGGTGCGGATCTTCTCCTGGAACCGGTTCCAGTCGGTGGTGCGGATCTCGAGCTGGATCGACAGCTTCTCGAATTGCTGGCGGTACCAGTCGAACGCGGCCTTGTCGCCCGCGCCCCGCGCCACGGTATCGAAATAGATCACCAGCGGCTGGCCGGTCTTCGCGTCGCGTCCGTTCGGGTAGCCGGCTTCGGCGAGCAGCCTGCGGGCGAGCTCCAGCGGCTTGCGCACCGGCCTGCCCTCGCGCCAGTCGTAGACCACAGAATTGACGCCTTCTTTTCCTTCCCGATAACCGAATATGCCGGGCGCGATCGGCCCCTGCGCCGCGATGCCGCGCCCGTTCATGAAGATCGCGATCTGGTCCTCGACGTCGAAGGCGATGGAGATGGCGTGGCGCAGCTTGCGCGCGCGCTCCGAGCGTCCGCCCACGGTCGGATCCAGCCAATTGAAGCCGACGTAGAAGGTCGAGGTCTCTACCGACGTGCTGAGGCGAATGCCTTTTTCCTCCATTTCCGGCGTCACGTCGGCGTCGCCTTCGATGGACACGCGCACCGCCTGGTCGAACTGGTCCGAGCCGATGGCCGAGACGTCGTAGTAGCCCTGCAGGAACTTGTTCCAGTACGGGATGCTTTCCTTCTCCCGGCTGAAGACCACCTTGTCCGTGAAAGGCATGGTCTTGCCGGCGTCCTGCAGCAGGCCGGCTTGGGCATCGCCCGGCTCGCCTTCACCCGGATAGGGCTCGCCGCGAAAGTTCGGATTGCGCTCGAGCACCATGCGCGCGTTGGGATTGTTCTCGGTCAGCATGTACGGCCCGGTGCCGACCGGCCACCAGTCGAGCGTGAAGTTCCTTTGGGCCATTCCCGGCTGCTCGAAAAAGCGCTCGGCTTCCCACGGCATCGGGGCGAAGAACGGCATAGCAAGCCAGTACACGAACTGCGGGTAGCTGCCGTTCAAGGTCACCTTGAACGAATGGCTGCCGGTTTTCTCCACCCCGCGCAGCGGGTGCTGCCGCAGGTCGAGCCAGCCCTCCTGGGGGTCGAGCTTGCGCAGCTCGCCGGCATAGTCGCGCAGGCCGACGATGTACTCCGACATGAGCCCGAGGATGGGCGAATGCAGCCGCGGGTGCGCGAGGCGCTTGATCTGGTAGATGTAATCGTCCGCCACGAGCTCGCGGGTCCCCAGCGCAAGGTCATAGGGCGTCTTCATCGAGCGGACCCGGCCGGGTTCCAGCCGCTGGTTGGCTTCGACGAAGGCGGGATGCGGCTGGTATCGAATCCCGGGCCGTATGCGCACCTCGTACACCGTGAACCTGCCGCCTTCGAGCTCCTGCGCCCGGGGCACTTCGAGCGCGGTCAGCGGCACGAGCTCGTAGGGCCGCTTGAGGTAGTGATACTGCAGCGGCGGCTCGTAGACCTGCATGGTGAAGTCGGCTTCATCGGCGGTGTAGGACTGCACCGGATCCAGGTGCTTCGGCCGGTTGATGAAGCTCGTATAGAAAATATTCCTGCCGCGCTCTTCGGCCGGATACGGATCGTTCCAGACGTCGCCGCAGCCGCCGACCACCGGCAGGAAAATAAGCAGGAGGATCAAAACGATGCGCAAGCGGTCAGTATAATCCGCCGCATGCCTCTCCTCGCCGGCAAGAAAATCCTGGTCACCGGGCTGCTGTCCGACCGCTCCATCGCCTACGGCATCGCGCAGGCCGCGCGCCGCGAGGGCGCCGAGCTCGCCTTCACCTACCAGAACGAGCGCTTCAAGGAGCGCGTCGCCAAGATGGCGGCCGAGCTCGGCTCGAAGATCGCCGTGCCGTGCGACGTGGCGAGCGACGCGGAGATCTCGGCCTTGATCGAGAGCCTGGGCAAGCACTGGGACGGGCTGGACGGCCTGGTGCATGCCATCGCCTACGCGCCGCGCGAGGCGATTGCGGGCGAGTTTCTCGACGGCCTGTCGCGCGCCGCCTTCGCGCAGGCGCACGATGTCTCGGCCTACAGCTTCCCCGCGCTTGCCAAGGCGGCGCTGCCGCTGATGAAGGGGCGCAACGCCTCGCTGGTGACGCTCACCTATCTGGGCGCGGCGCGCGTGGTGCCGAACTACAACACCATGGGCCTCGCCAAGGCGAGCCTGGAGGCCTCGGTGCGCTACCTCGCCGCGAACCTCGGTCCGCTGGGCATTCGCGTGAACGGCATTTCCGCCGGCCCGATCAAGACGCTCGCCGCGGCCGGCATCTCGGGCTTCGGCAAGATCCTGAAGTTCGTCGAGGAGCAGGCGCCGCTACGGCGCAATGTCACTACCGAAGAGGTGGGCAACGTCGCCGCGTTCCTGCTATCGGACCTCGCCTCCTCGGTCACCGGCGAGATCGTATACGCCGACGCCGGCTTCAGCCACGTGGTGGCCGGAATCGGCGCGCCTAGCGCTTCTCCAGGTTCCGCTGGTTGATCTCGACGTCGGCCTGCGCGCGCAGGCTGTCGACATAGGCGTCGTACTGCGCCGCGCCCAGTAGCGCGGCCGGCCGGTTGCCGGCCTCCTGCGCTTTCGGGTCGGCCTCGATGACGCGCGAAATTTTCAGCAGCACATAGCCGAGGTCGGCCGGCACGCCGACGTACGCCGGCAGCCTGGCCGCATCGGCCGACATCACCTGGCGCAGCACGTCGCCGGGCAGGCCGCCCGCCTCGCGCCGCGACACCGCGCGCGGCGCGCTCCATTTCAGGCCCGCGTCCTCGCCTTTGCGCAGCGCCTCGAGCTTCGCCGCGCCTTCCTTCTGCGCCAGCTCGGCGGCCTGCCGGCGGCGCAGCATCTCGATGATCTCGCCGCGCACCTCCTCGAACTTGCGCTCGGCTGCGGGCTGGTGCTCGAGCACGCGCGCCGCCACCAGCGTGGCCGGCGCCACTTCGATGGCATCGGTGTTGCGCTTGTTCTGCAGCGAATCGGCCGAGAACAGCGCGCCCAGGAGCTTCGCATTGTCGAGCGCGCCGAGCTCCTGGCCCGGCGAGCGGCTGATCCAGTCGGTGGTCTGGATCTTGAGGCCGAAGCGCTCGGCCGCCGGCTTCAACGAATCGAACTGCTCGTACACCACGTTGCGGAAGTCCTCGGAGACCTCGGCGTAGCGCTTGGCGGCGCGCGCCTTCTTCAGCTCCGCCTCGATCTCGCCGCGCAGCGCCTCGAACGGCTTGGCGTCCACCGGCGCGGTGATCAGGATGTGGCTCGCGCGGCGCTCCTCCTTGCCTTCGTTCTTGCGCACGCCGGTGAGCTGGATGACGTGGAAGCCGAACTCGGACTCGATCACCTCCGAGATCTGGCCGGGCTTCATCCTGTACAGGGCGTCTTCGAACGGCTTGACGAACGAGCCGCGCGAGGTGAAGCCCAGGTCGCCGCCATTGTCTTTGGTGCCGGGGTCCTGCGACTCGCGCTTGGCGAGCTCGGCGAAGCGCGCCGGATCCTTGCGCACCTCGGCGGCGATCGCCTGGGCCTTCTTGCGCGCCTCTTCCTTTTCGCGCAGCTTGGGGCCGTAGGCGGACTCCCAGTGCTGGCGCACTTCCTCGGGCGTCACCTTTTCCTGCGCGGCGATCGCCTCGGCCGACAGCATCACGTACTCGGCCTTGATGCGCTCGGGGGTTCGGTAGTCGGCCTTGTTCGCCTCGTAGTGCGCCTTCGCCTGCGCGTCGTCGACTTTCACCTGCGGCAGGAACTGCTGCGCCGGAATGCGCGCCTCGGCGATCTCGCGCTTCTGTGCCTCGAGCGCGGCCAGCCGCGAGGTCACGGTGCGCGACGGAATCGCCGCCTCGCCCACGGCGCGCGCCAGCTGGGCGAGCGCGAGGTCGTAGCGCAGGCGCGACTCGAACTGCGCCGGCGTCATCGGCGGGTTCTGCGTGCGCAGCACGGACTCGTAGGCGGTCTTCGAGAAATTGCCCTGCGCGTCGCGGAACGCCGGGATGGAATGGATCGCCTCGACCAGCGCCTGGTCGCCGATGGCGAGGTCCGCGCGTGCCGCCTCCGAAGCCACCAGGCGCTGGCTGATCAGCCGCTCGAGCACCGCGCGGCGCGATTCGGGCGTGTCGAGCTCCGCCATGTCGAAGTTCTGCCCGAGCAGCTGGCGCAGCTGGTCCTGCTGGCGCTGCAGCTCGTCCTGGAACTCGCGCGCCGAGATCTCCATGCCGTTGACCGTGGCCACGACCTCGCGCCCGCCGACCATGGTGGTGTAGGACTCGATGCCCCAGGTGGCGAAGGTAATCGCGATCAGCCCGAGGATGATGACCACGAGCTTCTTGTACTTGTGGACTAGATCGAACATCGATGTGCTGCCGGGGAAAAGCGCCACATTTTACTACCATTGGCGTTCGTCCAGGCGAACGGTGCTGTGGGGCCGTTGACAGCCCGAACGCCCTTGAGAAACAATGCCCACAGGAGGATCACCGGATGAAAACGCTCGTCGCGGCGCTCGCCGCTTCCCTCGCGCTCGCCGCGTCGCCAGCCGCGGCGCAGGACGTACCGAAGGTCATGAACCTCGGCACGCACGGTGTGGGCAGCCTGCTCAACGCCATCGGCATCGGCCTGGGCAAAGTCCTGGGCTCGAATCTCGACGTGCAGGTGAAGGTCATGCCCGGCGCGGGCCCGAGCCAGTGGCTGCCGCAGATCGCCACGGGCGAGGTCCACATGGGGGTGCTGAACAACTACGACGCGCACCACGGCCGCCACGCGAGCGGTGGCTACGAGCGCGCGCTGCAGAACAAAGGCTCGCCAATCCTGCTCCTCACGTCGGGCACCCGCAACTGGCTCGGCCCGGTGGTAAGCGAGCAAAGCGGCATCAAGAGCTGCGCGGACTTCAAGGGCAAGCGCCTCATCGTGCGCTATACCGGTAGCGCCGGCGTCACCGCACAGGGCGATGCCGTCGCCGCGAACTGCGGTCTCGACACGCGCGACTTCAGGAGCGTCCCGGTGGCCGGCGGTCCGGACAAGGGCATCCAGGCGATCCTCGACGGCTCTGCCGACATCTCGGCCTCGGGCGCGGTCGGCATGGGGATCATCGCCGAGCTCGACGCCAAGCGCGGCGCGCGCTTCGTGTCGCTCGATCCGTCGCCCGAGGCGTGGGCGCGCTTTCGCAAGCACTTCCCTGCCTCGCCGCGCAAGGTGGAGCCGGGGCCTGGACGCGTCGGCGTCCGCGAGCCGATCACGCTGGCCGAGTATCCGTTCTACCTCGTTGGCGCAGAGTCGCTTTCCGAGCAGGCTGCCTACCGCGTCGTCAAGGTGCTGTGGGAAAAGAACGCCGAGCTGTTCCCCCTGCACGCCCGGCTGCGCGCCTGGGTGAAGGAAGGCTACGTCGACGAGGACGCCACCATCCCGTACCACCCTGGCGCCATCCGCTTTTACAAGGAAGTGGGTGCCTGGTCGCCGAAGATGGATCAGGTGCAGGCCAAGCTCCTTAAGAAGTAAAACGAGTCATGGCGGTGCAGGCGCTGAGCGTGGCGCTCGTCGCGCTCGGGCTGGCGGCGGTGTTCGACCTCCCCGGACGCCTGTTCTACCTCTCCATCTTCCCGCAGCAATACCTCGGGGCGTTCTGGGGGCTCGCCACCGCCCTCACCTTCCTCACGCAGCCGGTGTCGAAGCGCCGGGGCATCGGCTGGTACGACTGGGCGCTCGCCGCGCTGTCGCTCTGGCTCGGCGCCCGCCTCGCGTGGTTCTACCCCGACATCCTCGAGACCATCGGCCTTCTCACCGCCGAGCGGACGGTGTACGCGCTAGCCGCGATCCTGCTGGTGCTGGAATCCACGCGGCGCCTGGCCGGGTGGCCGCTCGTTCTCATCGTCGCGGCTTTTCTCGTCTATGGCCGCTTCGGCGAGTACTTTCCGGGCGCGCTTGCCACCACCGGGCTTGCCTGGGACCGCCTCGCCGACCAGCTTTTCTACGGCACCGATTTCATGCTGGGCGCGCCGCTGCGCATCGCGGTCCTGGTGGTGTTCGCCTTCATCCTGTTCGGGCAGATCCTCTTCGGCACCGGCGGCGGCGAGGTCTTCATGAACCTGGCAGCCTCGACCATGGGACGCTACCGCGGCGGACCGGCCAAGGCGGCGGTGGCGGCGAGCGCGCTATTCGGCAGCATCTCGGGCAGCGCCGTGGCGAACGTCGCGAGCACGGGCGTGATCACGATCCCGCTCATGAAGCGCACCGGCTACAACCCCACTTTCGCCGGCGCGGTCGAGGCGGTGGCTTCCACCGGCGGCGCCATCATGCCGCCGGTGATGGGCGCGGCGGCCTTCGTCATGACCGAGTTCCTCGGCATTGCGTACAGCGCCGTGGTGCTCGCCGCACTGGTTCCGGCGCTCGCCTACTACGCCACGCTGCTCATCCAAGTGGACCTGCGCGCGCTGCGCGTGGGACTTAAGGGCCTGCCGGCCGACGAGCTGCCGGCGCTCGCGCCGGTGCTGCGCGCGGGCTGGGTGTACCTCCTCCCGATCGCCGTGCTGATCGGCGCGATCTTCTTCCTCGATACCGATGTCGCCATCGCGGCGCTGTATGCCTGCGCTTCCAACATCGTGCTCGTGCTGCTCATGCCGGGGGGCCGGGCGCGGCTGCGCCCGGCGCGCCTGCTGCAGATGTGCGTCAACGCCGCGCAGGCGATGCTGCAGATCACCGTGGTGTGCGCCGCGGCGGGCTTCGTGGTGGGGCTGGTGTCGTATACGGGGCTCGGCGTGTCCCTCGCGCAGACCCTGGTGGGGATGGCAGGCGGAAGCCTCCTCCTCCTTGCGCTCTACACCGCCGCCGCGAGCATCGTTCTGGGCATGGGCATGCCGGCGACCGCCTGCTACATCCTGGTCGCGGTGCTGATGGCGCCGGCGCTGGTGGCGGCCGGCGTGGAGCCCATCCTCGCGCACCTTTTCGTCTTCTACTTCGGCAACTTTTCCTTTCTGACGCCGCCGGTGGCGCTCGCCGTCTACGCGGCCGCGTCCATTTCGGGCGCAGCGTTCATGGCGACCTGCTGGCAGGCGGTGCGCCTTGCCCTCGCCGGCTACATCGTGCCCTTCATCCTGCTCTACAAGCCCGGCATGGCGCTCATCGGCCCGGCGGGCAGCGTGGCGCTCGCGCTGTTCGATACCGCGGTCGCAGTGGTGCTGCTCGCCGTGGCGATCGAGGGTCACTGGCGCCGGCCGCTCGGCGCGTTCTCGCGCATTGCCCTCGGCGCGGCGGCGCTGCTCATGTTTGTGCCGGGATGGGAGTCGCGCGTCGCGGGGCTCGCGATCGCCGTGCCGCTGATTTACTTCCTCACAAGATCGAGCGGCCCGCGTCCACGAGAAGCTCGATCCCGCTGACGTAGGACGACTCGTCGCAGGACAGGAAAAGGATCGGGTAGGCGATCTCGCGCGGCTCGGCCCAGCGCCCCATCAGGTTTTCGCTGGCGGTCCGCTTGCGCAGCGTCGCCTCGCTGTGCCCCTGCGCGGCGGCGCGGCGGATGTGATAGGGCGTGAGCGTCGAGCCCGGCAGCACCGCATTGACGCGCACGCCATGCGGCGCTTCCTCGACGGCGAGGGCGCGCGTCATGCCGAGCACCGCGGCCTTGGTGGTGTCGTACTGGCCCATGCCCTTGCGTCCCATCACGCCGTAGACCGACGACACGTTGACGATGGTCGCCCCCGCGGCCTTGCGCAGCACCGGCATCGCGGCCTTGCAGCAGTAGGCGGTACCGAGCACGTTGACCGCGAGAATGCGCTGCCAGTCTTCGGCGCTCGCTTCGGCGAGCGCCTGGTAGACGCGGATGCCGGCGACGTTGACGAGCGCATGCAAAGCGCCGAATCGCTCGAGCGCCTTGCCTACGGCCCGCTTCGCTTCCTCCTCCTTCGAAACATCGGCCACCAGGGCAAGCGCATCGGCGCCCAATGCGCGAGCCGCGGCTTCGACCGCCTCGCCGCTCGTGTCGACGAGGACGACTTTGCCGCCCTCCTCGACGAAAAGCCGGCCGGTCGCCTCGCCTATCCCGCCGCCGCCCCCCGTGACAAGGGCGACGCGGCCGTGCATGCGCCCGGGCATCAGGCGCGAACGAGCTGCTGCCCCGGGCGCACCACGATGCGCGGAGTGGCGCCGGCGACCCAATCCTCCCCCGGCGCGAGCACCACCGCCGCGGATCGCACGCAGAAGGACGCCGGGTTCTCGCGCTGCGGCGGCTTGTCGTCGCGCAGAGCGCGCGCCATCGCGATAAGCCGCCGGCGTACGCGGATGATGCCGCCGTCGCTCGGCCCCAGGTGCTCGAGCGTGCGGTCGACGATCGCGGTGGGCCCCTGGTTCTCCTGGATGGCCTGGTCCTGCACGCCGAACCCCGGGATGCCGCAGAACATCTTCGTGCGGTGCAGCTCCCAATCCATGCCGTAGTCATTGCTGCGGTTGTCGGCCGTACGGATGTCGCCGTAAGGCTGCGACGTGGAAGGCAGGAAATCGACCACGTGCGCCCCCTTGCCCTCGACGTGCGGCACCAGCTCCTCGCGCGTCAGCGCGCGCTCGGGGTGCCAGGTGACCATCCAGTTCACCACGTGCTCGTCGTCCATCGGCACCCAGATGTGCTGCTGGACGATCTTCGCCTCCATGTCGGTGGGCGGCATGGTGTAGAAGGGCATGAGGAACTGGCTCACGCGCCAGTAATGCCGGCCGTCCTTCCACTTGCGGCGCGCGCCGATCAGCACCCCATAGTCGGTGTCCACCACGTCGAAGTGCGGCGCGCGGTCGCCGGTCTGCACCGCAGCGCCAACGCCAAAGCTCGCGCGGTCGAGCTCGCGCGCAATGTCGGCGTCCTCCTGGCTGAGCGGCGCGTGCAGGAAGCCGATGTGGCTGGAGTCGATGCCGCCCTCCAGGCCCTGCATCCAGTTGCACTCCTGCACGCGCTTGGAGGTGAACACGTTGTCGGCGGGCAGCAGCGTCCACTCGAGCTCGGGCAGCGGCGGCGCCGGGCGCTCATCGCCCATGTACGCCCACACCACGCCGCCGCGCTCGGCGCACGGATACGCGACGTGCTTGATGCTGGCGCAGAACTGCTTTTCCTGGCTGGGCATGTCGTTGCACTGGCCATCCAGGCCGAAGGCCCAGCCGTGGTAGACACAGCGGATGCCTTCCTCCTCGACGCGGCCGAAGTAGAGCGACGCGAGGCGATGGGGACAATACTCGCCGACCAGGCCGGCCTCGCCGTTCTTCGTGCGGAATGCCACCAGGCGCTCGCCAAGGAGCATCACGCGCTTCGCCCGTCCGCCCGCTTCTATTTCGCCCGCCTGCACCACCGGGATCCAATAGCGGCGCAGCAGCGCGCCCATCGCCGTGCCCGGTCCCACGCGCGTCAACAGCTCGTTGTCTGCTTTTCTCACCGAAACCTCCAGCGTGCCAATGTATTTCGCGCCCGCGCCAGCCGCAACCCCGGTTTTGCCTGAGAAAATCGGGCCGCCATGGATACCGAGGTCCTCATTGTCGGAGCCGGCCCCACCGGCCTCACCCTCGCCATCGACCTTGGCAAGCGGGGGGTGCGTTGCCTCGTGGTGGAGCAAAAGCCGGCGCCGCAGTTCCTGCCCAAGATGGAGCGCTGCAACGCCCGCACCATGGAGATCTATCGGCGCATGGGCATCGCCGACCCCATCCGCGCCGCCGGCCTGCCCGCGCACTGCCCGATGGACGTGTTCATCGTCCTGTCGCTGCTCGAGGCGCCGCTCTACCACCAGCGCTACCCCTCGGTCGAGGACTACCGGGCGCACATCGCGCGCTGCACCGACGCCGGCCAGCCGCTCGAGCCCTACCAGCTCATCTCGCAGTACACCCTGGAGCCGCTGCTCAAGTCGATCGCCGAGTCCCTGCCCAGCGTGACACTGCGCTACGGCTGCGAGTTCCTGTCTTTCGCGCAAAGCCCTCACGGCATCGAAGCCATGACGAGCCAAGGCCCGATCCGCGCCGCCTACCTTGTGGGCTGCGACGGGGGCTCCAGCGCGGTGCGCCACCAGCTTGGCATCGCGCTGGCGGGTGAGGCCAACCTGCTCGAGCTGCGCCAGGGGCTCTACTACTGCGCGGACCTCTACGAGCGCATCCCCATCGGCAAGGGCCGGCACTACCACGTCGCCGACGGCCAGCACAGCTTCCTCATCGTGCAGGACTCGACGCGGCATTTCACCCTGCATGCGGTGGTGGAGCGCGACGAGGACATGGCCGCGCAATTCGAGAAGGTCATCGGCCTGCCGCTCGCCTACGAGATGCTCTATGTCGGCAAGTGGCGCCAGAACCTGCTTCTTGCCGAGCGCTACGGCGAGGGCCGGGCGTTCATCGCCGGCGACGCCGCGCACCTGGTCATCCCCACCGGCGGGCTGGGAATGAACTCGGGCGTGGGCGACGCCGTCGATCTGTCGTGGAAGCTCGCCGCCACGCTGCAGGGCTGGGGCGGCCCGGGCCTGCTCGCCTCCTACGACACCGAGCGCCGCCAGGTCGGCAGCCGCAACGTCGCCGCCTCGCGCTTCGCTTCGCAGGGCCGGCGCAAGTGGCGCGCCCTGTACCGCCCCGACATCCGCGATAACCCTGAGACCCGCGCCAATCTCGGGCGCGTCGCCCTTGCCGAGCAGCCCAAGTCCAACGAGATGATCGGCGCCGAGCTCGGCTACCGCTACGAAGGCTCTCCCATCGTGTGGCCCGAGCGCGGCGAGCCGCCGGCGCACGACTTCATCGCCTACCGCCCCACCACCTTCCCCGGCGCCCGCCTGCCGCACGTCTGGCTCGACGACGGCAGCGCGGTGCAGGACCGCATTGGCTACGAGCTCGGGTTCACGCTGCTGCACCTCGCCGGCGGCCACGATTTGAAAATATTTCAAAACGCCTTCGACTCGCTGCGGGCACCGTTTCGCGTCCTGAAGCTGCGCGACGACCGCGCGCGCGAGCTCTATGGTTACGATCTGATCCTGCTGCGACCCGACATGCACGTCGCCTGGCGCGGCAACCGGCCGCCGGGCGAGCCGCTGGCGCTCGCCCGGATGGCCACCGGGCATCTCAACCAAGGAAAGGCATGACCAAGCATCTCTCGAGATCTTTGCTGTTCACGTTAGGCTGCGCGGCTTTCTCCTGGGCGCAAGCCGCGCCGGTCGAAGTCACCCTGCAGGTCGGCTCGGCCAAGCACCAGTTCAGCGGCCCGGGCGAGTGCAAGGCGGCGCCGCAGGCGAGCATCCATGGCATCAACGCGGCGCTCTACACGGTGTCGCAGCGCTCCGGCGGCCAGTCGCTCAATCTCACGCTGTGGCAGCCGAAGGATGGCTCGCCCAGCATGCTCTCGCTGCGCCTCTCGAACGGCGCCAAGACGCATCAGGTGGACACCGTCAAAGGCGGCGCGAAGCGCAATACCCGAGGTTCCGGCAGCGCCACCGTCGATAAAGCAGGCGTCTTCACCATCGACGCAGTCGCGGGCACCGGGGAGAAGATCACCGGCAAGATCCGCTGCGCCAGCTTCGGCGGCGTCCAGGCCGAGGGGGGCTAGGATGAGCCGGACGATGGTCGTGGGGGCACTATGGGGCCTGATGATCGCGGCGCCGGCGGCCGCCCAGCAATGCACGCTGGAGTACCAGCGCGCCGACAACATGTGGGCCGCCCTGGGCCGCCCCGACGGTGCGCTCGGCAAGGAGACGCTCACGCTCGAGCCCGGCCAGACCCGGGTGCTCAACACCGACTGGAAGTACGAAAAGCAGCGCAGCGACGGCACGAACTACTACGGCAGCCACGTGCGCGTGGTCACGAATACGGGCAAGCGGCAAATGAATCTCGTCTTCCGGGGGGATGTGAAGTCCATCTTCGGCGGCGCGCTGGGCGCCACGCTGACGCAGCTGGGCACCGACAGGGCGCGGGGCGTGCTCGATCCCGGCAAGACCTGGAAGGTGAAAAGCGATCTCATGGAGGTCAGCTGCCCCTCGGCGCAGAAGGAGGCCAAGGTCCCCGCGCCGACCGGCCTCAACGCAAGGCAGGTGTCACCGCGCGAGATTGTGCTCACCTGGCAAAGGGTGCCCGACGCGAAGGAATACCGCGTCTACGTGGACCCGCCCCAGGCTCCCCACCTCGCCGGCCGACCGGGCGTCATCGGCGCAAGCGGCACCCGCTGGGTAATCACGCTGCCGCCGTCGGTTGCGCCTTCTACCGTATACCGCGCTTCCATCGAAGCGGTCGGCTCCGGCGGAGCGACCTCCGCGCGCGCGGAGTTCAACCCGGTCGCGGTGCAGGTTGCGTCCGCCCCGGGAGGCGGCGGCGCCGCGTCCTCTCCTGGCACTGCGGCCGGGCAACGCTGCCCGCCCGGCCAGTTCATGACCGGCCTGGACGGCGCCGGAAAGATCCTATGCGCCAGGCCCTGACCGCTCTCCTTGTGCTCCCGTCGGGCGGGGTCGAGAATAGGCGCCGCTGCCGTCTCCGACAGCCCACCTGACAGGAGGCACCATGCGCCGCTTCACCGGCATCACGCTCGCGGTCCTTGCAAGCGCAGCATTCGCAGTCCACGCCGACGAGACCTGCAACTCCCCGTACATCGCCAAGCTGATCAAAGGCCAGGAGGATTTTGTCTACGTCTGGACCCTCGGCGTCGAGGGGCTGGGCGACGGCTCGGACAAGCTGGTCACGATCGATGTGAACCCGAAGTCCAAGCGCTATGGCAAGGTGGTCCATTCGGTGTCCACGGGGGCGCGCGTCGAGGCGCACCACATGGGCTTCACGGACGATCGGCGGCGCATCTGGGCCGGCGGCCTCGCCGACAACCGCATCTGGGTGTTCGACATCGCCTCGGACCCCGCGAAGCCCAGGATCGTGCAGACCATCGCCGACATGGGCGACAAGTCGGGCTGGCTCGGGCCGCACACGTATTACGCCATGCCGGGACGCATGCTGGTGCAGGCGCTGTCCAACACGCAGGACAAGGGCGGGCGCACCGGCATGGCGCTCTACAGCAACCAGGGAAAGTTCCTCGCCTCGCACGCCATGCCCACCGACAAGGGCGGCGACGGCTACGGCTACGACCTCGCGGTCAACCCGAGGAAGAACGTGCTGCTCACCTCCAGCTTCACCGGCTACGCCAACTACATGCGTCCCATCGGCGAGCTGATGAAGGACGGCGAGGCCATGAAGAAGTTCGGCGGCACCATGGCGGTCTGGAACCTGAAGACGATGCAGCCCACCCAGGTGTTCAGCGTGCCGGGCGCGCCGCTCGAGATCCGCTGGTCGCTCAATCCGAAGGACAACTGGGCGATCACCGCCGCGGCGCTCACCTCCAAGCTCTGGCTGGTGAAGCAGGAAGGCATGCAGTGGGTGGCGAAGGAGGTCGGCACCATCGGCGATCCGTCGAAGATTCCGCTGCCGGTCGACATCAGCATCACGCGCGACGGCAAGGGCCTGTGGGTCAACACCTTCATGGACGGCAAGACGCGCTACTTCGATCTGTCGAACCCGGAAGCGCCCAAGCAGACCTACGAGAAGGCCACCGGCAAGCAGGTCAACATGATCTCGCAGAGCTGGGACGGCAAGCGCCTCTACATCACCTCGTCGCTGCTCGCCAACTGGGACAAGGGCGGCGGCGACAACGAGCAGTTCCTGCGCGCGTTCGCCTGGGACGGCAAGGAGCTCGCGCAGAAGTTCGAGGTGGACTTCACCAAGGAGAAGCTGGGCCGCGCGCACCACATGAAGCTCGGCTCGCGCTCGCTGAAGGACGCGGCGAAGAAATGAGCCGCTGGCTGGCGGCCTTCGCCGCCGCCTGCTCGCTTCAGGCGCAGGCCCACCACGCCGAGCTGCTGCCGGCGCTCGACTTCGAGCCGCCGGCCCCGGGCACCTATACCCTTCACCGCATCATGCCCGCGCCCGAGGGCCGCGTGCTCGGCCTGGACGGCCGTCCCGCCGCCCTGTCCGGCTACACCCGCGGCAAGATCACGCTGCTCGGCTTCATCTACACCACCTGCGTGGACCCGAACGGCTGCCCGCTCGCCTACCGCGTGTTCGACGCGCTGAAGGAGTCCATCGCCGCCGCGCCGCCGCTGCACGGCAAAGTGCGCTTCGTGACGCTGTCCTTCGATCCGCTGCGCGACACGCCGCAGGCCATGCAGCAGTACGCCGGCAGCCGCGCGGTGGACAAAGGCGCCGGCCTGCGCTGGTACTTCCTCACCACGCGCTCGGCGCGCGAGCTGCGGCCCCTGGTGGAGGGCTTCGGGCAGGACGTGCAGTCCACCGGCGGACGCAGCGAGCTCTCGCACGTGCTCAAGGTGTTCCTCATCGACCGGGCCGGCGACATCCGCGAGATCTACAGCTCCAGCTTCCTGCACCCCGAGATGGTGCTGAACGACATCCGGACCCTGCTCGCCGAGGAGCGCTAAGGCGTCAGAGCGTCAGCAGCCAGCCAAAGAATCCCAGGAACGCATATCCGGCCGCGAGGATGAGGTGCAGGAGCAACCGCTCGGTACCGGAGTAGACGGCTGCAGCGGTGTCATCCGCGTCACTGACCAAGGTTCGGTGGGTATGCATGCGCAGTACTGTATATCCATACATGGCGTACTGTCCAGCGGGTTCGGCGGCGGGCATGTTTCCTGCGGGAAAGCGGCTCATGAAAACCTGGAGCTATCTCCTGCTCGTGGCGCAATCGCTGGTCCTCGCCGCCTGCGCCGTGTCTTCACCGGATCGAGCGCCCGTGCCCCCCGCGGCCGGGGACGCGGTTCAAGGCAGCTCGTCTCCCAGCAGTCCGCCAGCGCCGTTACCGCCCCATCGGCCCGGCGGCGGCGTGGTGGAATCGGCTTCGGTGGTGTCCCTGTCCTCCTCGCCCTCCGCCGGCGGCACCGCTTCGAGCCCGACGATGGGCTATCGCCTCAAGATGGAAGACGGCAGCATGCAGAACATCCTGCATGCCGGCGAGCGCTTCGAGGTGGGTGACCGCGTCGAGGTGACGAGCGACGGTCGGCTGATCGGTCGCTGATTCGCAGGAGTTGGCGGAGCAGACGGGACTCGAACCCGCGACCCCCGGCGTGACAGGCGGAGAGTATAGGCGGTAAGTGGTTAATTCAACGAGGAGTGCACAGTGCCAGCCAATCACTTACCGCGCCTCATCCCTACTCTGAGCAAACGATCCCAAAGCACATTTTCAGCACAGTCCCGAATTTGGTGCTTCACCGCGCGCCCTCGTGCGCGTCCACCTTCCATAGCAGTTTGTCGACGCTACGCGATACGCCGGTGAAAAGATC
>CBDDSA010000261.1:0-4131 GCA_965233185.1 uncultured bacterium | reverse complement strand
GCTCGTCATCCTGCTCACCAACCTGCGCGACGAGGACGACGACACGCTGCTCCCCGCGATCGGCCTGCTGCGCACCCGGCACCTGGTGGTGCTCGCCTCGCTGCGCGAAGCGATCGTCAGCCGGGCGCTGTCGGCCCGGGTGGACAGCTTCGACCGGGCGGTCACCCACGCTGCCGCCGCCGAGTACCTCGCGCTGCGCGAGCGCGTGTTCCGCCGCCTGGGTGCCGCCGGCGTCGTCGCCCTGGACGTCGAGCCCGAGCGGCTGCCGATCATGCTGGTGAACCGTTACCTCGAGCTGAAACGCGGGGGACGCCTCTAAATCAGGGACAGACCACGTTTTTTAAGACCCACCGTGGCCAGGGAAATGAGACGGAGCGGAAAAACGTGGTCTGTCCCTGATTTGGTTTGCAATAAGTCATTGTTTCCCGATATACTTCGCGCCTTTTCAAGCGGCGCCAAGACCATGAAATCAGGCATCCACCCCGAATACAGGCCGGTGATCTTCCTCGACACCAGCGTGAACCACGGCATCCTCACCCGCTCGGCGATCGACACCAAGGGCCGCGAGACCATGAAGTGGACCGACGGCAAGGAGTACCCGGTGGTCAAGCTCGAGGTGTCCTCGGAATCGCACTCCTACTACACCGGCAAGCAGAAGATCGTCGACACCGCCGGCCGCGTCGAGAAGTTCAAACGCCGCTACACCAAGAAGACGGAGAAGAAGGCCGAATAGGTCTTCGGGGGTAATGCTCCCCCGCTTCTCCCTCATCCGGCCGGACCAGCCGTTCACGCTCGCGACGCTCGCGCTGGTCGCGCTGGCGTTTGTGCTGCCCGGGCTCGCCGACCACGACCTGTGGAAATCGCACGATGCCATCGGCCTGGGCATCGTCTACGAGATGGCGCGCAGCGGCGAGTACATCGTGCCGCGCGTCAGCGGCCTCACCTGGCTGAACGACCCGCCGCTGTATCACTGGGTGGCCGCCGGCTTCGGCAGCCTGCTCGGCTCGGTCATGGAGTTCCACAATGCCGCGCGCCTGGCGAGCGGCGCCTTCGCGATGCTCGCCTTCTCGCTGATCTACTGGGCCGGCCGGCAATGGGGCGATCGTGCGACCGGCGCCGCGGCGACCCTGGTGCTGCTGGGCTGCGTCGGCCTGATGGTGCACGCGCACGAGGCAGTGCCGGAGCTGGCGACGCTCGCCGCGCTTTGCGGGGCGCTCGCCACCTTGCCGCGCGCCGCCAGCCATCCGCTGCCCGCCGGCATCGGGTTCGGCGCCGCGCTGGGCGCGGCTTTCCTCTCTTCGCACTGGATACCGCCCGCGGCGCTGTTCGTCGCCGTGGCCGCCGCGCATTTTGCCTGCCCGGAGTGGCGCACGCGCAGCGGCGTGCTGTTCATCGCGGTGGCCGCGCTGATCGCCGGCGTGATGGCGGCGCTGTGGCCGCTTGCCCTGGGCAGCCGCTCCTCGGAGCTGTTTGCCGCGTGGTGGAGCACGGTGGTCGTGCCGCAGGGAGACTTCGGCGGCCAGCTGCGCTATTTCGCCGAGGCCGGCAGCTGGTTCGCGTGGCCCGCCTGGCCGCTTGCGCTGTGGACGCTGTGGGCGCAACGGCGCCGCTGGCGCGAGCCGCGCATTTTCGTGCCGTCCCTGGCTGTGCTGCTCATCGTGCCGGGGCTCGCCGCCTGGGGCATGGAGCAAAGCGTCACGCTGATTCCGGTGCTCGCGCCGCTCTCGCTGCTCGGCGCGCTCGGCGTGCACACGCTGCGCCGCGGCGCGGCCGCCGCGCTCGACTGGTTCGGCCTGGTCACCTTCGCCTTTTTCACCGGGCTTGTGTGGCTGGGCTGGTTCGCGATGGTGACCGGCGTGCCGCCGCGCGTGGCGCACAACTTCGCCCGCGCCGCGCCGGGGTTCGTGGCGCAGTTCGAGCTCGCGCCCTTCGTGGTGGCCGCGGCCCTGACCCTGGGCTGGATCACGCTGATGTTTTTCACTCCCTACGCCGCCACGCGCAGCGTGGCGCGCTGGGCGGCGGGCATCGTGCTCCTGTGGGGCACCTTCGCCATGCTGTGGATGCCCTGGGCGGACTTCCAGAAAAGCTACCGCTCGGTCGCGCTGCAGCTGCGCTCCAAGATCCCGGTGGGCACGCAATGCATCGCGCACCGCGGCCTGGGCGTGCCGCAGGCCGCGGCGCTCGACTACCACGCCGACATCCGGCCGCAGCCCTTCGACATCGCCCGCCCGCTCGCCTGCCCGCTCTTGCTGGTGCAGGGAAATCCGCGCCATGAGTTCGACGCGCCCGGGCGCAACTGGACCAAGCTCGCCGACGTCGGCCGCCCCGGCGACCGCTCCGAGCGCTACCGCCTCTATCGCTGGAAAAAATGAACACCACTCCTCCGCCCGAATGCAAGGCGTGGCTGGACCTCGCGCACCATGCCGAGAGCTGGCGCAACGTGCACCTGCGCGAGCTGTTCGCGCACGACGCGGCGCGCGCCGCGCAGCTCGCCGTCGAGGCGCCCGGGCTGCGCTACGACTTCTCGCGCCAGCGCCTGGGCGCCGTGACGCTGCGCCTGCTTTCCGGCCTTGCCGCGCAGCGCGGCTTCGCCGAGTGGCGCGATGCGCTGCTTTCCGGCAAGCCGGTCAACCACACGGAAAACCGCGCCGCCTGGCATACGGCTCTGCGCGCAGCCCAGCCTCCCCCGGAGGTGCGCGAAGCCCTGGAGCGGATGAGAGCGCTGGCCTCCCGGCTCAGGGACGAAAAACGCTTCAGGCGCATCGTCAACCTCGGCACCGGCGGCTCGGACCTCGGGCCCCGGCTGGTGGCCGATGCGCTCGGCGACGGCGTGCTGGACGTGCGCTTCGCGGCGAACGTCGACCCGAAGGACCTCGAGCGCGCGCTGGAGGGCGCCGAGCCGCAGAGCACGCTTTTCATCGTCGCCTCCAAGACCTTCACCACGCAGGAAACCATGGCGAACGCCGCCGCCGCCAAGCAGTGGGGCGGAAAGCATTTCTACGCGGTGACCTCGAACGTCGAGGCGGCCAGCGGCTTCGGCGCGAGCGAGCTGCTGCCGATGTGGGACTGGGTGGGCGGGCGCTTCTCGGTCTGGTCCGCGGTGGGCCTCGCCGCGATGTGCGCCATCGGGCCCGACAGCTTCGACCAGTTCCTCGCCGGGGCGCGCGCGGTGGACGAGCACTTCGCGCAAGCGCCGCTGGAGAAGAACGCCCCGGTGCTGATGGCGCTGATCGGGGTGTGGAACACGAACTTCCTGGGCGCCGCGACCCACGCGGTGCTGCCGTATTCCAACGCGCTGCGGCTGCTGCCGGCGTACCTGCAGCAGCTCGAGATGGAATCCAACGGCAAGCGCGTCGACCGCGAGGATCGCGCGATCGGCTACGCCACCGCGCCGGTGCTGTGGGGCGCCGAGGGCACGGTGAGCCAGCACTCGTTCCACCAGCTGCTGCACCAGGGCACGCAGGTGGTGCCCTGCGACTTCATCGAGATGAACCTCGAGGCGAACCTCTCGGCCAACTGCCGCGCCCAGGCCGACGCGCTGGCATTCGGCACCGACGACGGCGCGCTTCCGCCCTACCGCCAATATCCGGGAAACCGCCCGTCGAGCGTCTTGTCGTTCGACGGATTGTCGGCCGGCAACCTGGGCGGCCTGATCGCCCTGTATGAGCACAAGGTGTTCACCCAGGGCGTAGTGTGGAACATCAACAGCTTCGACCAGTGGGGCGTGGAGCTCGGCAAGGAGCTGGCGAAAAAGATACTCAAAGGAGCAGGCTAATGGACCAGGAAACCTTCAACCTCAGCATCCGCAAGTTCCTGAAAATGGTGGGCGTCAACTCGCAGCGCGAGATCGAGCAGGCGGTGCAGAAGGCCATGATGGACGGCAAGCTGCAGGGCACGGAAAGCGTGCCCGTGAAGTGCACGCTGGAGATCCCCGCGCTCGGCGTGAAGGTGCCTTTCGACGGGGAGATAAGACTAAAATAAAGTCATGAACAAGGCCCGCGAGTTCGACCAGACGGTGGTCGTCGAGCTGAAGGCGCTGCTCGGCGAGCGCGTATCCACTTCGGCGGCGGTGCGCGAGCACCACGGGAAGGACGAGTCGTACTTTCCCTATGCCCTGCCCGACGCCGTGGT
>CBDDSA010000260.1:0-6470 GCA_965233185.1 uncultured bacterium | reverse complement strand
TCGCTGCTCGAGCAGCTCGGCATCCCGCCCGACGGGCCGCTCACCGCCGCGGACCTGCAGGGCCTGCCCCTTCCCGCAAAGCTCTGGGACTAGCGAAATCGGGGTCAGAGCGGGTCAGAGCCGGATTGCCTATTCGGGCTCTAACCCCGATTTCGATGCGGCTCGGCGCTTCCTGGCGGCAAGCGGCGACTCCGCCGCCGCATACGCGGCAAGCCCCGCGGGGCGGTCGATGGGGACGACGGTTTTCAGCGTAGTGCCGCCCGTCGGCTGCAACTGCGGCGGGAAGAAGGCGAGCTTCTGCGTCTTCGCCAGCTTCTCCGCGCGTCCCGGGTCGAGGTCGCGCTCGTTGGCGCCTTTCGGGCGCACCGCCACCTGGTCGACGATCTCGAGGTCGAACCACCAGCGCTTCACCGGATTGCGCGCGCCGCCGCCGACGGCATCGTCGTAGTCGATGAGCGCGCGGCGCGCCTGCGGCACCTCGATCGACAGCCACACCAGGCGCTCGGACTCCACCAGGTCCTCGCGGTTGTAGGGGCAGGTTTTCATGCAGCGGCCGCAGGCCGAGCCGTTGGCGTTGGTCAGGCGGTAGCGGCCGCACTTGTCGACGTCCGGCTTCCAGATTTCGTAGCCGTTGAACATCACTTTCGGGCCGAAGGGAATGGCGTTGCACGGGCATTCGCGCGCGCACTTCAGGCACATCTGGCAGGTGGCCTGCAGGCCGAAGTCGATCGGCTGGTCGGCCTCGAGCGGCATCTCGGTGGTGAACACGATGGATTTGGAGCGCGGCCCGATGAACGGGTTGAGGATCAGCTCGCCGATCCGCGAGAGCTCGCCCAGCCCCGCCATGAGCACCGCCGGGAGGTGCAGCACCTCGGAATACGCGTTCGAGTGCACGCGCGACGAATAGCCCAGGCGCCGCAGGTGCGAGGCCATGATGCCGGCGAGCAGCGCGCCGCGCATATAGGCGCGCATCGACTGCGCGCCCGAGACCCAGTCGTCGCCCGAGGCGCCCTCCATGGTCTCGAAGCCCTGGTCGATCAGCATCACCACCGCGTTCGGGTGGTAGGGCTGGATGGACTCGCCCTTCTCGTCGTCGTGCGAGTAGTACATCCACGGCTCGGCGCGGCAAATGCCCGCCAGGTCCATGCCCAGGTAATAGCCCAACGCCTTCAGCGCCTGCGCATTCCCGTTTTCATTTCCGGCAAGGTTCCGGTTCTCGCGGGTTCCCTGCAGCGGCACGAGATTGCGGATGATCGGCGTCATCGCGAAGGCGAGCGGATGCTTGACCGCGAAGCGGCGGCGCTCGGCCGCCGCCTTCTCGCCCAGGTCGCCGGCAAGCGCGCGGGTGAAGAGGTCGGCGCGCTTGGGCATGCGGCGGATCTCGTCGCGCAGCACGAGCGTGGTGGGCTCGGGCACCCGCTTGATCCTCTCCATGGGGTAGCGCCCCAGGTGCAGCGGGCGCTTCGCCTCCTCGGCCTCGGTCCAGCCGGGGCGCGTGCCCGGCTTTCCCATGTAGGCCTCGGCGCTCGGCCAGCTCAGCGACGCAAGCGGCAGGTCGGGTGCCATCGCGTAGCTCGTGGTGACGACGCCGAGGCGGAAGCCGCGCTCGAGCAGCGGCGCCTTCAGCACGCCGTCCACGTCCTTCGCCACGCCGGCGCGCTGCGCCAGGCGCTCGATGGGGACCTGCGCGGCGCCCGCCACGTGGGCGCGTGCGTGCCAGCCGAGCGCGCGTACGTAGCCTGCCAGCACCACCGCCACCTCCGCACAGCGCAGGTCGGTGCGCGGCGCGTTGGTGCCGCGGATCCAGTCGGCGCCCGGCTCGCCGGGCTTGGGCTCGCGGCCGAACTCGACAAGGAACACGAATGCGTGGGTATGCGCGGGATGCTCGCCGGGCTGCAGCTCGCACACGCCGGCAAGCGTCGCGTCCAGGAAATAGGCCGAAGCCTTGAGGTTGCGCGCGCGGCTGAGCAGGTCATCCGGCACCGGCGCCCTCGCCGGGGCGACCTCGCCGTCCAGGTACTTCACGCAGAAGTCGAAATGCTCCTGCAGCGCGGGCGCAATGGAGGCTTCATGGGCCGCAACCCGGTCCCCCGGCTGGCGCGAGTCGACGATCGCCGCGGCGGCGTCGCGCGCCAGCAGCTCGGTGGGCAGCACGCCCATGTCGTACGGGCGCTCGCGGTTGCTGAAAAGTCGTGCCATCAGATCTCTTCGCACCACTCCAAATCGGGGTCAGAGCCCGATAGGCTATTCGGGCTCTGACCCCGATTCTAGGGCCTGGCGAGCTTGCTGCCCGGCCAGGCGTCGTAGCGGCTGCGCGCGTATTGCGGCGGATAGTCCACCTTGATGCCGTAGCGCTCCGCGGCGTGCCACACCCAGCGCGGGTTGTCGAGAAAAGCGCGCGCCATGGCCACCATGTCGGCCTTGCCGTCGGCGAGGATCGACTCGGCATGCGCCGGGTCGGCAATCATGCCGACCGCGCGCACTTTCATATTTGTCTGCTTTTTTACTTTTTCCGCGAACGGCACCTGGTACCCGGGCCTCACCTCGACGCGCGCCGCCCCGACGATCGAGCCGCTCGACACGCACACATAGTCGAAGCCGATGCGCTCCAGCTCGCGCGCGTAGGCGACCGCGTCCTGCGGCGCAAGGCCGCCCTCCATCCAGTCGCTGCCGCTGATGCGCGCCCCGAGCGCGCGCTCGCGCGGCCATGCCCCGCGCACCGCGCGCGCCACTTCCAGGGGAAACTTCATTCGCTCCCTGCCGTAGGCGTCCCGGCGCTGATTGGATAGCGGCGACAGGAATTGGTGCAGCAGGTAGCCGTGCGCCGAGTGCAGCTCGAGCACATCGAAGCCGATGCGCTTTGCCCTCTGCGTTGAGGCAGCGAAGGCGTCTACGAGCCCCATGATTTCTTCTCTCGTCAGCTCCCTTGGGACATGCCAGCCGTGGCTGAAGGGCAGCGGCGAAGGCGCGACGGTCTGCCAGGGGGACTCGTGCGCACCGAGCTGCTGGCGGCCTTCCCAGGGCACCTGCGAGGAGGCCTTGCGCCCGGCATGGCCGAGCTGCAGGCCGATCGGGTGCTTGGATACAGTCCGGCAATATCCGAGAATTTTTTTCAGCTCGGATTCGTTTCTATCGTTGTAGAGACCGCTGCAACCGTGCGTAATGCGCCCCTCGCGCGTAACGTGGGTCGCCTCGACCATCAGCAGGCCGGCGCCCGAATACGCCAGGTGGCCCAGGTGCACCAGGTGCCAATCGTTCATGGAGCCGTCGTCGGCGCAGTACTGGCACATCGGCGAGACGACGACGCGATTGGGCAGGGTAACGCCGCCGAGCTCGATCGGCGTGAACAGCGTGGCAGGCATGCAGCGATTCTAGGTCCAACCCGATCGGGGTCAGAGCCCGAATTCGCAATCGGGCTCTGACCCCGATTCCCGAGCCGATTTCTACGACGCCATAGGACCGGCCGCCGTGCGTCCCTCGAGCCATTCCACCGCTTCTCCCGCGGTGTCGAAGACCCAGGCGTTGAGCCCGGCGGTGCGCAACGTCTGCTGCGCGTGGCGATAGACCGTCTGGATGGGCAGGGTGCTGGGCACGAGCGCCAGCTTGAAGTCGGGCGAGATCGCCGCAGCGCGCGCCATCTCCAGGAGCGTCTCGCCCAGGCGCTTATGGCCCTCGGGATCGTTGTCGCCCGCCGTGAGCAGCGCGCAGGTCACCTGCTTTGCGATGCAAAGGCGCGCAAATGACCGGTAGGCCTCCGAAAGCTCGGGAGCGCTGGCACTGCCGAAATCGACGTGCAGGTACTGCGGGAATTCGGTAATGCAGCTTGCCGCGGCATAGTCCATCGCTAGTTGCGTACGCCAGTGCGACGTTCGCTGCCGCCGGCAATCACGCCCGTACGGTTCTGCGGCATTTCCTCGGCGACGATGTAGACCCTGCGCTCGTCCCGGTCGTGAAGGCGATGCAGCCTGAAGCATTTCGCCAGGCCATCGCGGCAGCGCACTCTCAGCATCACCGGGCGCGCGTCCACCGTATCGAGGATCGCCGACACGGCAGCCGCCGCGCCGCGCCGGTCGGACCACATGAGTTGGAACAGCGTTCTGGCGTTGAGCTCCCTGCGGCTATAGCCCAGCACCCGCTCCCAGCCCGAGGTGAGCAGCTCCAGGGTACCGTCGAAGGACGCCTTCGCCAGCAAAACCTTCGACAATTCATAGCTGTCCGAGAGGCTGTCGTGCAGGATCAGCCGGAAGTCGCAGGGACGGGAGGCGGCGTGCATAGGTCCCAGATTACAAAGCGGGATCGGATCCGTCTGTTCGGCATCGAACTTTGCGAAGTGTCCGATCGGCTGCGCGCAGCACCCGCGGCGATGTAAGCGCCACCTCCGGCAGTGGTCTGTTCGGCGTCGTACATCCGCGGGACCCAGCGTACGATACCGCACATACAGCGCGTCGCGCTTGCCGCAAACTTCTGCTTATCGCGTATCAGGGAAGGCCGAACACCGTGAGCAATGACCTGGCATTCGCCATGCTGCGCATCCATCAGCACCAGGCGCACGACGCCGGCCAGCAGCACCGGCTCGAGCAGCTGTTCCTGGGCTTCCTCGCCGGCCGGCTGAGCGCCGAGCAGTACGAACGGGACCTCGCATGCTGCGCGACTTCCTGAACGCCAACCGCGACGAGCTGATCCGGCGCTGCACGGCCATGGTGGGCGAGCGCCAGTCCCCGGCGGCGGCGCCTGGAAGACCGGGCTCGCAACCGAGGTTCGGCGTTCCCCTGTTCCTCGACCAGCTTGGCGAGGCGCTGCAGCGGCGCCACGACCGCGGCTTCGCTTTCAGCCGGGCTGCTTCCATCGAAGGCAGCCGCACCGCCGCGCTGCACGGCGAACAGATGCAGGAGGAGGGATACACCGTCGAGCAGGTGGTCCACGACTTCGGCGATGTGTGCCAGGCGATTACCGAGCTGGCCCGGCAGAAAGGCACGCCGGTCAGCGTTCACGAGTTCCAGATCTTGAACCGGCTGCTCGACAACGCGATCGCCGACGCCGTGTCCTCGTATGAAACCAACCGCGACTTCCAGGGCAACGTCGACCTGCATCAGCGGCTCGGCACGCTCGCCGAAGCGCAGCGCCGGCACCTGGACGTGGCGCTGAAGGCGCTCGACGCGCTCAAGATAGGCAACATCGGCGTCCTGGGGGCGGCCGGCACCCTCCTCGAGGACAGCCTGGTGAAGCTGCGCGAGCTCATCGACAGATCCCACCCCGAGCTGCGTCTGTCGAGCGGAATGGCGAAGCCGCCGCCGGGCTAGACCCTATGTGCGCTGTCAGACATACAGCCGCCGTCCCGTCCGGTACGGTCGGAGGATCGCCGCAACTGCTGTTCTGAAAAGGAACCCGAGATCGCATTTCGAAGCCAAAGCTTCGTCGCATTCGACGAAAGCCCTCGCCAGATCATTGCCAACGGCGCCGCGTTCGATAGCCGCGGGCCGCGCAAGCCCCGGGCGCGCGGCGCGGCAGGCACGACGGTGGTCGTGCTGCGCCTGTACATCGTGGGCGGCGCGCCTAATTCCGTACAGGCGATTGCCAACCTCCAGGCGATCTGCCGGGAATACCTCAAGGACGGCCACCGGCTTGAGGTGGTCGATGTGCTCGAGCATCCGGCACGGGCCATGGCGGACGGGGTGCTCGTCACGCCGAGCCTCGCCAAGCTGTTTCCGTTGCCTTCCGCCAACGTGGTGGGCAACCTGAGCGACCGGTCGAAAGTGCTGCGGGCGCTTGGGCTTGGGCGCAAGACGTGATCGCTCCGGCAATCCCGCCGCATCTCGCCAAGGGCGCGCCCGAGCAGCAAGCCATCGAAGCGGGCGAGATCGACGCCATCGTCGACCATGCGGCAAGCAACGTCATCCTGCTGCCGGCGGCACGGCGCGCGCTCGAGAAGGCGGCCGCCGGCGCATCGGCTTCCAACCGGCTGCTTGCGCTTCCCCGTGCCGAGCAACAGCGCCTGCTCGCGCTCCTGGAGCCGGTCACGCTGAAGTTTGGCGAGGTGCTCCATGAGCCGGGCCTGCCGATCGCGTATGTGTACTTTCCGCTCGATTGCGTGGTCAGCCTGCTCGCCAGCCGCGAGGGGCCCGAGATCGGAATGGTCGGTTACGAGGGCGCGGTCGGCATCCCGCTTGCCCTCGGCGCGGAAGTATCCTCGGCGCTTGCGCTGGTGCAGTCGCGCGGGAAGGCACTGCGCATCCAGGCGGCGCACTTCAAGCAGGCGTTCGCGCAATGCCCGGCGCTGCAGCGCGCGCTGTATCGCTATGCCGATGTGAAGCTCGTGCAGGCACGTCGGATGATCGCCTGCAACCGCCTTCATTTGAGCGAAGCGCGCCTCGCCCGCTGGCTGCTGATGGCCGCCGAGCGCGCGCGATCGGACGAATTCTTCCTGACCCACGCGCTTCTTGCCAACGTGCTCGGCCTGCGGCGCGCCACGG
>CBDDSA010000259.1:0-10722 GCA_965233185.1 uncultured bacterium | reverse complement strand
CCCGATCGCGTGGAGCCTCGCGCCATCAAGCGACGACCAAAGCCGCATCGACTACTATTGATCCCCAGACCCTTGGCGCGCCTTCAAATCTTGGCTCAGCGCCCTCGCTAAGGTAGTGCCATTGGGGTCAGAGCCCGATTGGCCATTCGGGCTCTGACCCCGATTTCCCCTGGTGGATCAGTCGACGCGCGCGCCGGAGGCTTCCACCAGCCGGCGCATTTTCTCGGATTCATCGGCGACGAAACGCGCGAACGCCTCGGGCGCGTCGGCCACGATCGTCAGGCCGAGCTGCTCCAGGCGCTCCTTGACCTGCGGCGTGCGCAGGGCCTTCGCCATCTCGGCGTTGAGCGTCGCCACGGCCGCCTTCGGCGTCGCCGACGGCACGGCGAACCCGTACCACACGCCCACCTCGAAGCCGGGCAGCCCGCTTTGGTGCGCGGTCGGCACATCGGGCGCCTGGGCGTGGCGCTCGAGCGCGGTGAGGGCAATGGCCTTCAGGCGGCCCGAGCGCACGTGCGGGATGACGTTGGAGAAGTTGTCGCACATGAGCGCCACGCGTCCGGCGAGCACGTCCTGCAGCGCGGGCGCCGGCCCCTTGTAGGGGACATGCAGCATGTCGACCTTCGCCGTGGTCTTGAGCAGCTCGCCGCACAGGTGGCTGGTGGTGCCGTTGCCGCCCGAGGCGAAAGCGAGGCTCCCCGGCTTGGAGCGGGCATGCGCCACCACGTCGGCGATAGTCTTCACCGGCGCGTCCGGATGAGCCACCCACATGTTGGGCGTGGTGGCGGCGTTGGTCACCGGCGTGAAGTCCTTCCGCGGATCGTAGCCGAGCTGCTTATAGAGCCACTGGTTGGTGGCGAGGATGGCCGAAGGCGCCATCAGCACGGTGTGGCCGCTCGCGTCGCCCTTGGCGACCAGCGCCGCGCCGACGTTGCCGCCGGCGCCCGGGCGGTTCTCGACGATGACCGGCACGCCCATCGACTGCGACAGGTGCGGCGCCATGGCGCGCGGGATGAGGTCCGAGCTGCTTCCCGGCGGATAGGGCACCACGATGGAGATCTGGCGTTGGGGAAACGCCTGGCCCCACGCCATCGCGGGACAGACAACCATCGCTACGAGAAACAGCGCTAGGCGCATTCGGATCTCCTCAGGCTGGCAATCATGGAAATTTTCAGCAGGTATTCGCGCGCGAGCGCGGGATCGGCCGCCGCGCGCGACATGTTTTCCTTCCAGCGCCGGTGCTCCTCGGGATCGCGCGCTTCGAGGTTGCGCTTGTTGGCGATGGTGATGCTGTTGACGTACTCGAGCGCCACCGCCCGGCGTTGCCGCTCGTAGGCGTCCAGCACGCTTTCCGGCGCGCCCTGCCGGATCACCGCGGCGAGCTTCTCCGCGATGCTGAAGGCGTCGTGGATGCCGCCGTTCATCCCCATGCCGCCCAGCGGGTTATTGAGATGCGCCGCATCGCCCGCCAGGAAGCAGCGCCCCCTGCGGTAAGCCCCCGCCACGCGCTGGTGCACGGAGTAAAGGGTGCGATGGCGGATCTCGTAAGGTCCGTCCTTGCGATGCACCCGCTGCAGGCGTGCCTGGATCGACTCGTCGGACAGGACCGCCTGCTCGTTTTCCTCCTCGCGCACCGGGAACATGGCGCGCCACACTCCGGGCACGCGCAGCAGGAAAAACCATTCCTGCGGATCGGCAAAGTAGCTGACCTCGCAAAGCCCGGGCAGGGCGCGGGCGAAATCGAAGGGCGTGCTGGCCACCAGGAAGCGGTCGGGCCAGGTGAAGCCCTCGAGCGGTATGCCGAGCGCTTCGCGCACGCGGCTTTTGCCGCCGTCGGCGCCGATCAGCCAGCCGGCGCGCATGCGCCTTGCGCCGTTTACCGTGACGGTGACGCCGTCGGCATCCTGCTCCACCGCGGTCACTTCCGACGAGAGCTCGATCCTGCCGAGGCGCTCGGCCAGCACCTGGTTCAGCTTGAACTGCTCGCACTGCACGCGAAACGGGTGCTGCGTCTCCCGCGCCAGCAGGCCCAGATCGAACTCGGCCACCCAGCCCTTGCGGTCGCGATACTGCACGCGCGGGGCCACGCGCCCCATGTCGATCAGCCGCTGCGCGGCGCCGAAGCGCGCCAGCATGTCAAGCGTGGGCGGCTGGAAAGTGGAGGCGCGCAGGTTCTCGGGCAGGCGCGGCTCGGCCTCGAGCACGGTCACCGGCACGCCGGCCTCGGCGAGCACGCTGGCCGCGGATAGTCCCACCGGGCCCGCGCCGGCGACGAGAACGCTGTCCATCTCAAAGAAAGCTAATTGACAAAGCTAATTGTCGAGCCGTAAATTGACTTCGGTCAATGGCCCGCGCGCGCAAAAAGCCGGTTCCGCTCACTGTTTCGCGTCCCGCGCTGCTCGCGTCCGGCTCGGACGGCGAGTTCCGCAGGCTGATCCACGACCTCATCGCCTATGGCCACCGCCTCGACGCCTGCCGCGACGCTTTCGCCACGCTCATCGGCGTGTCCGGCGTGCAGTACGAAATCATCATGCTGGCCAGCCGCACCGACGGCTTGTCGGTGGGCGAGGTGGCGGCGCGGCTGCACCGCTCCGGCGCTTTCATCACGATCGAGGCGAACAAGCTGGCCGAGCGCGGCATCCTGGCAAAATCGTCCGACCCGAGCGACGGCCGCCGAGTATTGCTCGCCGTGACTTCGAAGGGCTTCGAGCTGGTCGAAAAGCTGGCCCCGCACCAGCGCCGGATCAACGACGTGCTGTTCGAGTGCCTGGATGCGAGGCGCTTCGCGCAGCTGCGCGCGCTCGCAGGAGACCTGGTGGCCTGCGGCGAGCGCGCAGTGGCCATGCTGGAGGCGCTCGGGCGTGAAGCCGAGCCGGCATGAGCGTTTCCTATTTCATCCGCTACGACATCAGCACCGGCGACCCGGACGCCTTCATCCGCTACTACCGCGAGCACCACGTGAAGCTGCTGGCGCGCTGGCCGGGGCTGCGCCGCCGATATGGCGAGCTTCCCGCCGTTCGCCGGCCTGGTCGTCCACCAGGCGCTCGCCAGCACCCAGGAATGGAGGAGCCTATGAAGCCCAAGCAGCACCTGGAGTTCGTGAAAGTCGACCTGTCCACCGGCTGGGAGGTGCCCCCGGGCTACCCGCCCGGCTTCTACCAGAAGATCCTGGCCTCGGATCTGGACGAGAACGGCAAGGTCGGCAGCCGCACGCGGCTGCTGAAGATCGAGCCGGGGGCGTTCTCCACCGAGCCTTTCGTGCACGACCACTGGGAGGAGGTGTACGTGGTGCAGGGCGACCTGGTGGTGGGCAACGACAAGCAGGGCAAGGGCGGCGAGCAAAGCTTCGCGCCGACCTATGCCTGCCGCCCGCCGGGCGTGCCGCACGGCCCCTTCACCTCGCGCGGCGGCTGCATCCTCCACGAGATCCACTACTACCATGCTAAAGACCGGCGCTGAGCACCTGGCGTCGCTGCGCGACGGCCGCGTGGTGTACATCGGCGCCGAGAAGGTGGACGACGTCACCACGCACCCGGCGTTCCGCAATGCCGCGCGCTCCATGGCGGCGATCTACGACATGAAGCGCGCCGATCCCGAGCTCAGCTTCGAGGAGGGCGGCGAGCGCTACAGCAACTATTTCCTGCGCGCGAAATCCAGGCAGGACCTCGAGAAGCGCCTGAAGATCCATCGCGCCATCGCCGACATGAGCTACGGGCTGCTCGGCCGCTCGCCGGACCACGTGTCGAGCTTCGTCACCGGAATGGCGATGAACGCCGGGGTGTTCGGAAAGTTCGAGAAGAACCTGCTCGCGTATTACGAGCACATGCGCCGCGAGGACGTGTACGGCGTGTATGCGGTGATCCCGCCGCAGGCGGCGCGCAATCCGGAGTTCTACCAGAAGCAGAACCTGCCCATCCCCACGCTGCGCGTGGTGCGCGAGGACGACGACGGCGTGGTGATCTCGGGCATGAAGATGCTCGCCACCGGCGCGGTGTTCGCCAACGAGATCTGGATCGGCAACCTCATCCCGCTCGCGCCCAACCAGCTGCCCGAGTCGGTCACCTGCGCCATCCCGGTCAACGCGCCGGGGGCCACGCTGTGGTCGCGCAAGGCCTTCGAGCGCCACGCGCCCCACGAGTTCGACAACCCGCTCACCTGGCGCTTCGACGAGACCGACTCGATGGTGATGTGCGAGAACGTGAAGGTGCCCTGGGAGCGCGTCTTCGTGCATATGGACGCGGTGCTGGCGCGTGACATCTATATCAAGACCCCGGGGCACTGCTACGGCAACCACCAGTCGAACGTGCGCTTCCATTCGAAGATGCAGCTCATCGTCGGGCTGGCGAGCCGCATCGCGCAGGATTCGGGCGCCAACGAGGTGCCGGCGGTGCGCGAGGTGCTCGGGCGCTTCGCCGCGCTCGAGGCCACGCTGGGCGGCATGATCGCCGGGCAGATCCAGGACGCGGAAGCATGGCCCGCCGGCCACATGACCTTCAACCGGCGCTACATGTACGCGGCGCTTAACTGGTGCACCGAGAGCCATTCGCAGATCATCGACGCGCTGCGCGAGCTGTGCGGCGGCGGCATCTTCCAGATGCCCGCCGACATCACCGTGATGCAGGACGCGAAGCTGCGCCAGCAGTTCGAGATGTACTGGCAGACGCCGCAGCTCGGCGCCGTGGCGCGCATGAAGCTCTACAAGCTCGCCTGGGACCTGGTCGGCTCCGAGTTCGCCGGCCGCCACCTGCAGTACGAGAAGTTCTACGCCGGCGCGTCTTTCATCATCCGCAACCACAATTTCCGCGAGGCGCCCTGGGAGGCTTTCCACGCCGTGGTCGACGGCCTCATGGCAAGCTACGACATTCCGCCGTCCAAACCCGCGAAAAGGGCGCTCGCATGATCCAGGTAACGCAGCTGGTGATCGCCGGCTGGACCGGCCGCGACGAGCAGGCGCTGAAGAAGCACATCCGCGAGCTCGAGGAGATCGGCGTCAAGCCGCCGAAGACCACCCCGATCTTCTACCGGGTGTCTGCGAACCTTTTCACCCACGAGAAGGAGATCCAGGTATCGGGTCCGGACACCAGCGGCGAGGTCGAGTTCGTCCTCGTCAGAAGCAACTCCGAGCTGCTCGTGGCGCTGGGCTCGGACCACACCGACCGCAAGGCGGAGACCATCGGTGTGTCGCTGTCCAAGCAGCTTTGCGCCAAGCCGGTTTCGATCGACATGTGGCGCTACGACGAGGTGAAGCCGCACTGGGAGCGCCTGGTGCTGCGCGCCTGGGCCGACGGCGAGCTCTACCAGGAAGGCCCGGTGACCGCGATGCGCTCTCCGGAGGACCTCATGGGACGCTATCCGCTCAGGCCGGGCTACGCGATGTTCTGCGGCACGCTGGCCGCCAGGGGCGGCATCCGTCCCGCGGCGCGCTTTCGCATGGAGCTCGAAGACCCCGTGCTCAAGCGCAGGCTCTCGCACGAGTACGCGATCGTCACGCTGCCCGTGGAAGGCTAGGGAAGCAGGTCTGCCTATTTCCGCAGCACCAGGGCGAGCGCCGCGAGCACCAGCGCCGCGCCGAGCAGCATCGGCGCGGTGACTGCCTCGTCGAGCAGCAGCCAGCCCCAGGCCACACCCAGCACCGGCACCGCCAGGCCGACCGCCAGCGTGCGCGACGGGCCGATGTCGCGGATCAGGGTGAAGAACGGCAGGTAGGCAAGCCCGCTGCACAGTATGCCCACCGCCACCATGGCGCCGAAGGCTTGCAGCGTCCAGGCCGCCGGCGCCGGCGTCAGCGCCCACAGCGGCGCCATGATCACCGCGGCGAACACGATCGAGCCGGCGGCAAGCCCCATCGGCGGCATGCGGCCGGTGCGCTGCTTGATCATCACGCCCGCCCAGCCCCACAGGGCGGTGCCCGCGATCGCGGCCACGCTGCCGAGCAGCGTGAAGGCGTCGAGCGCCACCGGTCCGAGGTTGACGATCAGCCCGACGCCGGCGATGCCCAGGGCGAAGCCGGCGGCGCGGCGCAGCCCGAACGGCTCGCGGAGCACCGGCGCCGCGATCACCGCAGCCCACAGCGGCACCAGGCCGTTGATGATCGCGAGGTAGCTCGCCGGCAGCACGGCGGCGGCGAACGCGAAGCACACGAAGGGCAGCACGTTGTTGACCAGGCCGACGGCGAGGTGGTCTTTCCAGTGCGCAAAGAGCGCCACGCGCTGGCGGGCGAACAGCACCACCCAGGGCAGCAGGAAGGCGGCGGCGAAGAGGGCGCGCCCTTCGGCCACCGGCGCCGTGCCGAACACCGGCACCGCCACCCGCAGGAAGAGGAACTGCAGCGACCAGAGCGTGGCGAGCAGCAGCCAGCGCCCGGCATCGTAGGCGCGCACCTCGCGCTAGAGGTAGACGCGCTTCATGCCGTCGGCCGGATAGCGCGTGCCGGCGGCCGCGCCCACGGGGGCGGCCGCGGAGATTCTTTCCAGGTCGGCCTTCGTCAGATCGATGCGAAGCGCGGCGAGGTTCTCGTCGACGCGCTCCTTGCGCTTGGTGCCCGGGATGGCGAGGAGCTCGCCGCCCTGCGCGAGCAGCCAGGCAAGCACGAGCTGCGCCGGCGTGCACTTCTTCTCTTTCGCGATGGCCTCGATCCTCGCCACGATCTGCACGTTCCTGTCCAGGTTCTCGCCCTGGAAGCGCGGATGCTGCAGGCGGCGGTCGCCGTCGGGCAGGTCCGCCTTGCCGTGCACCGAGCCGGTGAGCAGGCTGCGCCCCAGCGGCGCGTACGCCACCAGCGTGATGCCAAGGTCGCGGCAGGTCTGCAGCGTTTCCTCGCCTTCCTTGCGATAAAGCAGCGAGTACTCGTTCTGCACCGCGGCGATCGGGTGCACCTTGTGCGCCCGGCGGATGGTCTGCGGGTGCGCCTCGGACAGTCCCAGCGCGCGCACCTTGCCCTGCTCCAGCAGGCGCTTCATGGCGCCGACCGTGTCCTCGATCGGCACGTTGGGGTCCACGCGGTGCTGGTAGTAAAGGTCGATCACCTCGATGCCCAGGCGCTTGAGGCTCGCCTCGCAGGCCTGCACGACGTACTCCGGCCGCCCGTCGACGCCCTGCTTGCCCTCCGCATTCTTCGTCTGTCCGAACTTTGTCGCCACCAGCGCCTTATCGCGCCGGCCCTTCAGCGCGCGCCCCAGCAGCTGCTCGTTGTGGCCCCAGCCGTACATGTCCGAGGAATCCAGGTGGTTGATGCCGCGCTCGTGCGCGTGGTGGATCACGGCGATGGACTCGTCGTCGTTCGCGTTGCCGTAGATCCCCGACATCGACATCAGCCCCAACCCCACCGCGCTGACCTGGATCGGGCTGCTGCCGAGCTTGCGCATCTCCATGGTGTTTCCTCTAAAAAAGGTCGAAGTACTCGCGGTGCTCCCAGTCGCTCACCTCGAGGTTGAAGCGCGCGACCTCGGCTTCCTTGATGCGGCAGTAATAGTCGACGAAGGCGGCGCCCAGGCCTTTGCGCAGCACCTCGTCCTGCCGCAGGCACTGGAGGGCTTGTTCGAGGGTTTTCGGCAGGAACGGCGCCTCGGCCTCGTAAGGCGTGTCGGCGGACGGCGGCAGGGGCAGCTTGCGCGCGATGCCATCCAACCCGGAATAAATCTGCGAGGCGAAGTACAGGTAAGGATTGGCGGCCGGCTCGCCGGCGCGGTTTTCGATGCGCGTGCCGGGATCGCCCGGGCCGCCCACCACGCGCAGCAGCGCACCGCGGTTTTCCTTGCCCCAGACGACGCGGTCGGGCGCGAGCGAGTAGGGGCGGTAGCGCTTGTAGCCGTTGACGGTGGGCGTGGCGAGCGCTGTGGCGCCGCGCGCATGCGCCAGGAGCCCGGCAAGGTACTGCTTTCCGACCTCGGAAAGATCGTCCTTCTCCGAAACGAACGCGTTCGCGCCATTGCGGTTGAGCGATTGATGAAGATGCCAGCCGCTCGACATGACGTTCGGCAGCTTGGGCCGGCACATGAACGTGGCGTGGTAGCCGTGGCGGCGCGCGATCTGCTTCACGGCGCTGCGCAGGAGCATCATGGCGTCGGCCGACCCCATGCCCCCCAGCGGGCTCAACGTGAGCTCGAACTGGCTCGGGCCGAACTCCACTTCGTAGGAGCGCAAGGGCAGCCCCAGCTTCTCCAGGCCCTTCCTCAGCGTTTCCACCACCGGGTCGATGAGGTCGTAGCGCTGCTCGGTGAGGTACTGGTATCCGGTAGTCAGCAGCTCGACCTCGGGCGGGTTGCCCGGCTGACCGGCGTCCGAGGGCCGCAGGCTCGCGTCGACGATGCGAAAGACGTGGAACTCGACCTCGAGGCCTGCCACGAACTCGTAGTCCTTGAGGGACTCGAGCGCTTTTCGCAGAAGGCTGCGCGTGCAATACGGCACCGGCCGCCCGTCCTGGAAGCGCGCATCGCACAGGAACCAGCCGGTGTCCGGCGCCCACGGCAGGATGCGGAAGGTGGAGAGGTCCGGCACCATCAGGATGTCGGCCGCGCCCTGCATCTCGGGCATGCCGACGCCGCCGCCCGGGGTGAACGCGGGAAAGACAGTGCGGTGGGAGGTGTCCTTGAGGAGCAGCGTGCTGGTGAGCGTGACTCCGCGCTCCAGCGCCGCAGGCGCCTCGGTGGCCGCAAGCGTCTTGCCGCGCAGCACGCCGTGCTGGTCGGCGAACGAGAAACGCACGGCCTTGAGGTCGTGCGCTTCGATTTCCTTGAGGACTTCTTTCTTCAAGCGGCCCACGCCGTCGTGAAGGTCACGCAGCCCAAGCTGCGTGGCGCCTACGGTTGGCGTCGAACTCCTTCCAGTACTCGTCCAGGCGCTCGGTGGGACCGATGCCGTCCACCGCGGGCGGGCCCGTGATCTCGGCCGCCGCGCCGGCATCGAGCACCATGAGCGGCTTTTCTCCGGCCTGGTGCTTGCGGATCGCCTCCAGCAGCAGACGGCGATACAGCACGATGCCCTTGTCGGTGGTGCCGAGGTTCTCCCTCGTGCGGTCCTGGATGCGCCCCTGCGACTCGCAGGCCCACTGGTCATGGATGTTGATGTCGAAGCCCATGCCGGTGAAGGTGTGCCGGGTCTGCTCCTCGGCGTTGAAGCCCCACCCGTTCTCGCGCCCGACGATCGGCTTGTAATCCGGCGCCGGATACGTCTTCAGCCGCTGGCTGCGCATGGCGTCCTTGTCCACCGGAGTGCCGAAACTGGTGAAGATGGAATACCAATAGCAGCCGGTGTCGTCGACCGGCACATGGAATTGCGAAATGGTCATCTCCGGGCTCATGGGGATGACGAAGGCCTGCGGGAACAGGATATTCGTCACTCGTAGATGCGTGCTTGCATCATTGATCTTTCTCAAAGTCTTCAGGCGCATGCCGTATTCGGTGCGCTCGACGCGGATCTCCGGCCGGTCGAACTCGCGCAGCACCTTGCTCATCGGCATCTGCGAATCCGCCGGCGTGGCGCGGAACTGGCGGCCGTAGCTCTGCGCCGGGTCCTCGTCCTCAAAGAACTTGTGCAGCCAGGACGCGTGCGCGGGGTCGATGCCCACCTCCAGCGCCTGCAGCCAGTTGCAGTCCCAGTAGCCCTTGAAGGCAAACGTGTACTCGCCCGGCGCCACGAAGCAGTCGAAGTGCGGAAATGCCGGCGGCTCGCCCGCGCCCAGATAGGCGAACAGGATCCCGCTGCGCTCGGTCACCGGATAGGCTTTCTGCCGGATGTGCTCGCACAGCCGGCTGCCGACGGGCTCGGCCGGCGTGGCGAGGCACTTGCCGCTCGTGTCGAACAGCCAGCCGTGGAACGAGCAGCGCAGGCCGCCGTCCTCGAGGCGGCCGTAGGCCAGATCCGCGCCGCGATGCGGGCAATGGCGCGCCAGCAGGCCGTACTTTTCCTTTCCCTTGTCTTTGAAGATAACGAGGTCTTCACCGAAAACCCGCACCGCCTTCACTGGCCGCGGGCCCTGCAGCTCGTCGGCGAGCGCCACCGGCTGCCAGTAGTTGCGCAGCAGCGCCCCGGCGGCGGTGCCGGGCCCGATGCGCGTCATCAGTTCGTTTTGCTCGGCGCTGATCATGCTTCCTGCTCGCGGTAGAGCGCGAGCGCGCGCATGGCCGGAAAGTCGTTGAAGGAAAAAAGCACCGCATCCTCGCTTGCGGAAGCGTTGGCGTGCGAATGCACCGCCCAGCTGGGCAGGGCGAAAATGTCCTTTTCTTCCCAGTCGAAGCGCTGGCCGCCGATCATGGACCAGCCGCGGCCCTTCGCCACCTGGTAGATCGCGCTGCCGGTGTGGCGGTGCGCGCGGGTTTGCTCTGCCGGCTTCAGCAGCTGCAGCTGCGCGCCTATCGTGGGCATGATGGGACCGCCGGTCAGGGGGTTTTCGTATTCGTAGACCTTGCCGTCGAATTCCGACCAGTCGCGCGTGCTCTTCAACTTCTGAAAAGACTCTTCCCACCCATACCTGAAAACCGGCGAATAGGGCTTGCTCCAGTTTTCGCGGGAGAGGGGCGAGGGCTTCTGCGTGACCTGCGGATGCACCTCGTAGAAGTTCGCGTCGAGCGAATTCATGAGGGGGATGTCCAGGCCGTCCTGCCAGATGCATTGCGTGCCGCCGGCATCGATGCCGTGGTCGTGCCAGGTGCCGTTCGGCGTAAGCACCAGGTCGCGCGCGCCGAGCTCCAGGCGCTCGCCGTCGACCACGGTGTAGGCGCCGCG
>CBDDSA010000258.1:0-5043 GCA_965233185.1 uncultured bacterium | reverse complement strand
TGCTTTTCGCCGGCGCCATCCAGATCGCCGGCAGCGTCAAGGCGCGCAAGGCGGCGCGCTACGCGACCTCCGACTGGATGGAAATCGAGAAGCAGCGCGGCATCTCGGTCGCCTCCTCGGTGATGCAGTTCGAGTACCGCGTCTGCGTGATCAACCTGCTCGACACCCCGGGCCACCAGGATTTCTCCGAGGACACCTATCGCGTGCTCACCGCGGTGGACGCGGCGCTGATGGTGATCGACGCGGCCAAGGGTATCGAGCCGCAGACGCTGAAGCTCCTGGAAGTGTGCCGCGCGCGCCATACGCCGGTGCTCACCTTCGTCAACAAGCTCGACCGCGAGGTGCGCCCGCCGCTCGAGCTCATCGACGAGATCGAGCGGGTGCTGGGCATGGACACCGCCCCGCTTAGCTGGCCGATCGGCGCGGGCAAGGCCTTTCGCGGCGTGCTCGATTTCCGCAACGAGTCCATCCGCCTGTTCGAGGCCGGCCACCCGGCGCAGGGCACCCAGGAGCTGGAAACCGCCCGCAACGAAGCCGAGCTGGTGCGCGGCGCGGGCACCGCATTCGACCGCGACGCGTTCCTCGCCGGGCGCCAGACCCCGGTGCTGTTCGGCTCGGCGATCAACAACTTCGGCGTGCAGGAGGTGCTCGACGCGCTGGTCGACTTCGCGCCGCCGCCGGCGAGCCGCGCCGCCGCCGAGCGCGGCGTGGCGCCCGCCGAGCCGAAGGTCACCGGCGTGGTGTTCAAGATCCAGGCCAACATGGACCCGCAGCACCGCGACCGCGTGGCCTTCCTGCGCCTGTGCTCGGGGCGCTTCGTGCGCGGCATGGCGCTGGTGAACTGCCGCACCGGCAAGCCGCTGCGCACCGCCAACGCGATGACCTTCCTCTCGCAGCGCCGCGAGACGGTCGAGGAAGCCTACGCGGGCGACATCATCGGCATCCCCAACCGCGGCACCATCGCCCTGGGCGACGCGCTCACCGAAGGCGAGCTGCTCACCTTCGGCGGCCTGCCGTTCTTCGCCCCCGAGCTCTTCCGGCGCGTGGAGCTCGCCTCGCCGATGAAGGCGAAGCAGCTGCGCGTCGGGCTGCGCCAGCTGAGCGAGGAAGGCGCCATCCAGATTTTCCACCCCTCCGCCGGCGGCGGCATGCTGCTCGCGGCGGCGGGCGCGCTGCAGTTCGAGGTGGCGGCGCACCGGCTGCAGCACGAGTACGGCGTCGACATGCGCCTTTCGGGCACGCCCTACGTCGCGGCGCGCTGGATCAGCGCCGAGGACCCGGCCGAGCTCAAGCGCTTCATCGATGCCCACACCATGCGCATCGCGCTGGACGACGCCGGCTTTCCCGCCTACCTCGCCACCGTCCAGGCGGAAATCCGCGTCGCCGCGGACCTGTGGCCGAAGGTTGCCTTCCACAAGCAGCGCGAGCACGCCGGGTATGCCGAAGCGCAGGACGCCGCATGACCCAGCTCGTCGAGTGGTATTTCGAGCAAGGCTTTTCCGACGGCCTGCCGGTCGTGCCGCCCACGCCGCAGACCATCCAGGCCATGGTCGAAGCGCTCGGGGGCGAGCCGCAGCATGTGGAGTGCCGCGTGCCGCCGCGCTGGGGCGGCCTCACGCGCGAGGTGCTCGCCATCAACCTCGTCATGGCCGGCTGCAAGCCCGAGTACGCGCCGGTGGTGCGCGCGGCGCTGCTCGCGCTGGTGGAGCCGGCGTTCAACCTGAACGGCGTGCAGGCGACCACGCACATGGCCTGCCCGCTGCTCGTGGTGAATGGGCCGATCGCCCGGGCCATCGGCATGAACGGCGGCTGCAATGCCTTCGGCTCGGGCAACCGCGCCAACGCCACCATCGGGCGCGCCATCCGCCTGGTGCTGCTCAACGTCGGCGGCGGCTGGCCCGGGGACCTCGACAAGAGCACCCTCGGCCATCCGGGCAAGTACACCTATGCCGTGGCGGAAAACGAGGCCAGCCCCTTCGCGCCCTACCACGTGGAAAAAGGCTTTGCCGCCGAGGACTCCACCGTGTTCGTGCTCGCCGCCGAGGCGCCGCACAGCGTCACCAACCACGTGGCGAACGACCCGCAAGGGATCCTCGACAGCATCTGCTCGGCCATGAGCACCTACGCGCACAACAACGCGGTGAGCAGCGGCCACTGCGCGGTGGTGCTCGGCCCGGAGCACGCCGCCACCATCGCCAAGGCCGGCTGGAAGCGCAACGACATCCGCTCCTACCTGTGGATGTACTCGGGCAACGCGTTCCGCCAGCTATCGTTCGAGCACCGCTACGGCAAGGTGTACAACCGCAGCCTGCCTGTCTGGTACCGGCGCGAGCCCGACTCGCGCATCCCCATCGTGCCCTCGCCCGACCACATCCACCTTTTCGTCATTGGCGGCGAGGCCGGGCGCTTCTCCGCCTTCATTCCCGGCTGGGGCCACATGTCCTCGCCGGTGCTGCGCCAGATCGACGGCAGCGGGCCCGCAAACGCCCGCTGCGTGGACGGCACCTGCTTTCTCTAGGCTATCCGGGCTTGCGCGCGAGAAACGGGTAGCCGTACACCTCGAAGCGGCGGGCCTGCTTTTCGCCCGTCGCGAAACTCCACGTGGGCGAGCTCCATGAGCGCGGCGCTGGCGCGCGGCGGTGAAGCAGTCGAAACCGGCGCCCGAGCCGGCATCGACCACCTTCTCGCCTGGCTTGAGCGGCTGCAGCAGGAACGGATTGGCCACCCCGGCGAACGACTTCACCGCAACGTCGGGCATGGCGTCAACCATCGCCGTGTCGTACCCCAGGCGCTTGGCCAGCGGCCGGCCGGTATGGAAGTGGTGCTCGCCGTGGGGATTGGCGGCGACATCGCGGTACTTGCTCTTCACCTCTTCGCGCAACATGGTGGGGTCGACCGGCAGCTCCGTGCCCATGGCGTTCTCCTCTCGAGGTAAATGCGGTTGGTTATGATAGGACGCTCGCCATGCCTATACCATCATCTTCACTGGCTGCGTTGCCGTCCGTGGACCGGTTGCTGCAACGCCACGAAAGCGAGCCGCTCATTGCGCAGCACGGCCGCGCCGCGGTAACCGACGCCATCCGGGGTGTGCTGAACGAGCTGCGCCGAGCGCGCGACGTGGCCTCGGAAGGCGCCATCGTGGCGCAAGTGACGCGCTTCCTGGAAGCGCAGGCCGCGCCTTCGCTGCGCCGCGTGTTCAACCTCACGGGCACGGTGCTGCACACCAACCTCGGCCGCGCGCAGCTGCCTGAGGAGGCGATCGAGGCAATGGCGGCGGCGGCGCGCGAGCCGGTCAACCTGGAGTACGACCTGGACGACGGCCGGCGCGGCGAGCGCGACGCGCACGTCGAGGCGCTGCTCTGCCGGCTGACCGGCGCCGAGGCCGCCACGGTGGTGAACAACAACGCGGCGGCGCTGCTGCTGGTGCTCAATACGCTCGCGGCGCGCAGGGAAGTGCCGGTGTCGCGCGGCGAGCTGATCGAGATCGGCGGCTCGTTCCGCCTGCCCGACATCATGGCGCGCTCGGGCTGCCGGCTGCGCGAGGTGGGCACCACCAACCGCACCCATCTTGCCGACTACGCCGGCGCCCTCGGCCCGAAGAGCGGCCTGCTGCTCAAGGTGCATACCAGCAACTACGCCATCGAAGGCTTCACCGCCGCCGTGGACGAGAAGGAGCTCGCCGCCCTGTGCCGCGAGCGCGGCGTGCCGCTCGCAGTCGACCTGGGCAGCGGCACGCTCGTCGACCTGCGCCGCTACGGGTTGCCGCACGAGCCCACCGTGCAGGAGACCCTCGCGCACGGCGCCGATATCGTCACCTTCAGCGGCGACAAGCTGCTGGGCGGCCCGCAGGCGGGCGTGATCGTCGGGCGATCCTCCCTGGTGAAAGGAATCAGGAGCAACCCCTTGAAACGCGCGCTGCGGCTGGACAAGGTGACCCTCGCCGCCCTCGCCGCGGTGCTGAAACTCTATCTCGACCCCGATCGCCTCGCCGCGCGCCTGCCCACGCTGCGCCTGCTTTCCAGGCCGCTCGAGGATATCCGCAGCCTCGCTTCGAGGATTTCCAGGGCCATCCCCGGCGCCGAAGTGATCGAGTGCGAAAGCCAGATCGGCAGCGGCGCGCTGCCCACGCAGCGCCTGCCCAGCGCCGGGGTGGCGATCCGCCCGGGCGATGCCCGGCTGGCGGCGCGCTTTCGCAAGCTGCCGATTCCGGTGATCGGCCGGCTGCAGGACGGCGCCTTCATCCTCGACCTGCGCTGCCTGGAAGACGAAGCGGGGTTTGTGGATCAGTTGGGTCAATTGTGATCGTCGCCACCGCCGGCCACGTCGACCACGGCAAGACCAGCCTGGTGAAAGCGCTCACGGGCATCGACGCCGACCGGCTGCCGGAAGAGAAAAAGCGCGGCATGACCATCGACCTGGGGTTCGCCTACCGCGAGGGCATCGGCTTCGTCGACGTGCCCGGCCACGAGCGCTTCGTGCACAACATGCTCGCCGGCGTCGCGGGCATCGACCTCGCGCTGCTGGTAGTGGCCGCGGACGACGGCCCGATGCCGCAGACGCGCGAGCACCTCGCGATCCTCCAGCTCCTCGGCGTACCGCGCACCGCCGTCGTGCTCACCAAGATCGACCGCGTGCCGGCGGAGCGCGCCAGCGAAGTATCGAATGAAATAGCGGCGTTGCTCCCTGGAGCACCCCTGTTCCCGGTGACTTCGGTCACCGGTGAGGGCATTCCCCCATTGAAAGCGTTCCTGGAAAAGGCCGCGGGCGAGACCCCGCAGCGGGCCCTCAAAGGCAACTTTCGCCTGAGCGTGGACCGCTGCTTCAGCATTGCCGGCGCCGGCCTGGTGGTTACCGGCACGGCGCTGAGCGGCGAGATCGCGGTCGGCGCCGAGGTGCGCGCGCTGCTCGCCGGCACCGGCGCGCGCGTGCGGGGGATCCACGCGCACAATGCGCCCGCGCAGGATGGCCGCGCCGGCCAGCGCCTGGCGCTCAACCTGGCCGGCCTCGAGGGAAAAGCGCCGATCGCGCGCGGCGACTGGATCG
>CBDDSA010000257.1:0-3612 GCA_965233185.1 uncultured bacterium | reverse complement strand
GCCGAGCTTCTCCCAGGTCTTGCCGCCGTCGCGGCTGCGCTTCAGCCCGAACGGGTTCACCAGGCCCGAGCCGGGCGCCGGATGGCCGCTGCTGTAGAGATTCCTCGCCGTGGCCGCAAAGCCCATGTAGTCGTGCTCCGGTCCGGGCGCTTTCGACCACTTGCCGTTCTCATACACCGCAAGACCGTGGTGACTCGGGATCATGAGCCGCTTGCCGTCGCCGCTGTAGGCGAGGCCGTGGACATGGGTGAGCGTCACTTGCGCCGCTGCGCCGCTGGCAGCGAGCAGCGCAAGCGCACCGAGCAGGAAGCTACTTGATCTGCGCTGCATACTTGGCCAGGATCTCGCCCATACGCTGCATCATGTCAGCCTGCATCTGCAGCTGCAGCTTTTCGTTCCCGGGCGGCAACTGCGGCATCGCATGAGCGCCGCGAGCGCCCATCATCTGCCGGCAATCGCCCATCACGTCCATCATGCCGCCACGGCCCATCGTGCCCCCGCTTCCGCCCATCATGCCGCTACCGCCCATCATGCCGGGTCCGCTCATCGGCATATCGGGGCGCGGCTGCTGGGCAAGCGCGCCGCTGCTTGCGGCGACCATGGCTGCAGTGGAAGCGGATAACAGCAAAGTCTTGATGCGCATCTGAACCTCCGTCGAATTTAAGTGATTCACAGGTTCACGCGCCGCAACCGCAGCGCGTTGGTAACTACCGACACCGAGCTCAGGGCCATCGCGGCGCCGGCGAAAATCGGGGAGAGCAGGAGGCCAAACACCGGGTACAGCACACCGGCGGCTACCGGGATGCCCAATGCGTTATAGCCAAAGGCGAATACGAGGTTCTGCCGTATGTTGCGCATCGTAGCGTGCGAAAGGCGTATCGCGCGCGATATGCCGCGCAGGTCGCCCTTCACCAGCGTGACGCCCGCGCTCTCCATCGCGACGTCGGTGCCGGTGCCCATGGCGATGCCCACGTCGGCCTGCGCCAGCGCCGGGGCATCGTTGATGCCGTCTCCCGCCATCGCCACCTTGCGGCCCTCCTCCTGCAGCCGCTTCACGTGCTTCGCCTTGTCTTCGGGCAGGACCTCGCCCACCGCATCGTCGATGCCGAGCTGGCGCGCCACCGCGTCCGCGGTGCGCTTGGCGTCGCCGGTGAGCATCACGATGCGCACGTTCTCGCGCTTCAGGAGCGCGATGGCTTCGCGCGTGGTGTCCTTGATCGGATCCGCCACCGCGGCCATGCCGTACGCTTTGCCGTCGGCCGCCAGAAACACCACCGTCTTCGCCTCGGCGCGCCATGCATCGGACTGGCTCTCCCAGCGGCCGGTGTCGATGCCGGACTGCGCGAGGAACGCGCGGCTTCCCACGAGGACATCGCGCCCGTTGACGCGCGCGCGCACGCCGAGCCCGTTGATCGCATCGAAGTTCTGCGCCGCGGCCGGCGCGACGCCGCGTGCCTTCGCGCCTTCGACGATCGCCGTGGCGATTGGATGCTCGGAGGGCTGCTCGGCGCCCGCCATCAGCGCCAGCGCCTCGGCTTCCGGGAGGTTCTCGACGAAAAAATCGGTCAGGGCGGGACGCCCGAGCGTGAGCGTGCCGGTCTTGTCGACCACCAGCGTATCGATCTGGCGCATGCGCTCTATCGCCTCGGCGTTGCGAAACAGGATGCCCGACAGTGCGCCCTGCCCCATTGCGACCGTCATCGAGATGGGGGTAGCCAGGCCGACCGCGCAAGGGCAGGCAATGATCAGCACCGCGACCGCGTTCACGAGCGCGTAGGTCAATGCAGGCTCGGGGCCGAAGAACGCCCAGACGAGCGCCGTCACCACGGCGATGGCCACGACGATCTGCACGAAGTACGCCGCGATGATATCCGCCAGGCGCTGGATCGGCGCCCGCGTGCGCTGCGCCTCACCCACCATGTGCACGATGCGGGCAAGCAGCGTGTCGGCCCCGACGCGCTCGGCGCGGAACACGAGCGACCCGGAGCCATTGACCGTGGCGCCGGTCACGCGGTCGCCCGGCGTTTTTGCCACGGGCACCGGCTCGCCGGTGACCATCGACTCGTCGATGCGGCTTGCGCCCTCCAGCACCGTGCCGTCCACCGGCACCTTCTCGCCCGGCTTGACGCGCAGACGATCCCCGACCTTCACGTCCTCGAGCTTCACCTGCGCCTCGACGCCGTCCTCGCCGATGCGCCAGGCGAGATTCGGCGCGAGCTTCAGCAGATCCCGAACCGCCTGGCTCGTCTGTCCCATGGCGCGCACCTGGAGCAGGTCGCCGAGAATGACGAGCGTCACGATGACCGCGGCCGCCTCGAAGTAGGTGCCCACCGCGCCGCCATGCTCGCGAAACTCGTCGGGAAAGATGCCGGGCGCAAAGACCGCGGCCAAGCTGTAGAGATAGGCGAGGCCCACGCCGAGACCGATGAGGGTGTACATGTTGAGCGCGCGGTGGGCGAGCGAGAGCCAGAACTTCTTCAGGATCGGCCCGCCGACCCACAGGACGACCGGCGTCCCGAGCACGAGCTCCACCCAGCCGCGCATTTGCGGCGCGAGGCCGAACGGCTGCGTGACCCCGACCATGGGCGCCATCGCGAGCAGCACCAGCGGGACCGAGAGCACCGCCCCGACCCAGAAGCGGCGCGTGAGATCGCGCAGCTCGGTATCGTCCGGCTCAGCGGTTCCCCCCACCGGTACCAGCGCCATGCCGCAGATCGGGCAGCTCCCCGGTGCGTCGCGTAGCACCTGCGGATGCATGGGACAGGTGTACTGCGCGCCCATGTTCAGCCCGACCCGCCGATGTCCCGCTTCATCTGCTCGAACTGCTCCCGGGTCAGCTCACCCTTGGCATAGCGCGCCTTCAGGATGTCCATGGCCCGCGCCGGCGCTTCGCCACCAGAGGCGCCGGAGCTGCCGCTAAGCCAGCGGAAGAGCACCGCGATGCCGAGTATCACCAGCACCCAGAACAGCAGCATGTGAACCATCCCAAGGCCGATCCAGCCCCAGCCCATTCCATCGAATCCGCTCCACATCATAGGCTCTCCTCTCACTTGAAGGTTTTCGCTTCCCAGCGGAACCGGCGGTGCGGCACCCCGGCCACGCCGTCAATCTGCAACTCGAGGTATCCCGGACGCGAACCCATGATTTCCCGCCGCTGGGAGAAGCGCAGCACGCCTTCGACGTGGTGCCCGCCGGCCGGGCCCTGCCAGCTCGACGGGCGATGGGCGTTGCCCCGGTCATCGCGGAGCACGCTGATCTTCGCTAGGTCGTAATCGAGCGCGACGGAGTGGGTATCCAGCACCACACGGAAATCGAGCGTCTCGCCGCCGGCCGGATTGAGCGGCGTGACCTGGACCTTGACCGAGCGCTCGTTGCTCGAGCGGGTAAGCGCATCGGCGCTCATGACCGGCGCAGCCTGCATGGCGAGAATGACGAGCGCGAGCGCGGCGAGCAGCTTTCTCATGTGAACCTCGGTCGCATCGTGGAACTCGCGCCATACCTGTGCGGCTCGGCCTTGAACTTCTCCAGGCAATGCTGCGAGCAGAAATGATAGGTCTTGCCCTGGTACGGCAAGCGCCCCGCCGCTTTTTCGGGCGCGACGCTCATGCCGCA
>CBDDSA010000256.1:0-5790 GCA_965233185.1 uncultured bacterium | reverse complement strand
CAAGTTCTCTCCGTGACAATCTTCGAGAAAAAGTCTCTCCAACAAGCCCTTATCGAGAAAGTACCTCTCACTGCCAACCCGGACAGCTCCAACCAACTGAAACTGCTCGGCATTTAACCGGACACTAGTGGGGTCCGTCCCTATTTCAATTGCCCAACGCCTATTGCATCAGCTCGGCGTAAAGCGGCGAGCTGAGGTAGCGCTCGCCGTACGACGGCAGAACGGCGACGATCAGCTTGCCTTCGTTCTCGTTGCGCCGGGCGAGCTGCAGCGCGGCCCAGATCGCGGCGCCGGAGGAGATTCCGGCAAACAGCCCTTCCTGCTTTGCCAGCTGCCGCGCGGTTTGCAGCGCGTCCTCGTTCTTCACCCGCACGATCTCGTCGTAGATCTCGCGGTTCAGCACCTCCGGCACGAAACCGGCGCCCAGGCCCTGGATCATGTGCGGACCTTTCGGCCCGCCGGAGAGCACCGCCGAGGCGTCGGGCTCGACCGCCACGCACTTGAACGACGGCTTGCGCTTCTTGATGACTTCGCCTACGCCGGTGATCGTGCCGCCGGTGCCGATGCCGGAGATCAGGATGTCGGCCTTGCCGTCGGTGTCGCGCCAGATCTCCTCCGCGGTGGTCTTGCGGTGCACTTCCGGGTTGGACGGGTTGCCGAACTGGTCGGGCATGAAAAAGCGCTGGGGGTCCGAGTCGGCAAGCTCCTTCGCGCGGGTCACGGCGCCCATCGCGCCTTCCGCACCGGGCGTCAGCACCAGCTCGGCGCCGTAGGCGCGGATCACGGCGCGGCGCTCCTTGCTGACGCTGTCGGGCATGAACATCTTGCAGGCATAGCCCTTGACGGCGCATACCCAGGCAAGGGCGATGCCGGTGTTGCCGCTGGTGGGCTCGACGACCACCATGCCGGGCTTGAGCTTTCCTGCGCGCTCGGCGGCGGCGATCATCGAGACCCCGATGCGATCCTTGACGCTCGCACCGGGATTGTAGAACTCCAGCTTGGCCACCACCTGGGCGCTGCAGCCCTTGGCCAGGCGGTTGATGCGCACCAGCGGCGTATTGCCCACCAGGTCGACCATCGAGTCGGCGATTTTCATGGCGCTCCTTTCAGGCGTCGAACGATGCGCCAGCGACTCGAGAAGGTCAAGACCGCTCATGGCCGCGCCTCATTTCACGACGACTTCGAGGTATTCGCTTTCGACCACCAGGGAGTCGTCGCCGCCGCGATTGAGCCGCGCGGCGAGCCCCGTCAGGTCCTCGGCGAGCGCGGCCTGCTTGCTCGCCTCGAGCGCGGCGAAGGCCTTGTTCATCGGCCCGTAATACGTGCGGAAGGTGTCGAGCCAGTGGCGCGGCGAGCGGTAGCGAAAGACGTACTGCTTGCGGGCCGCTTCCACGCGCTTGCCGGGGAACAGCTCGCGCAGCCTGCCCTCGGTTCCCCAGAGCATCGGGGATTTCAGCCCGGCCGCCGGCGGCAGGTAGGTGCCGAGGATCTTGAACAGCTGGCCGATGAAGCCTGCCGGCGTCCAGTTGGCCAGACCGATCTTGCCGCCGCTCCTGCAGACGCGGGCGAGCTCCGCCGCCGCCTTCTCCTGGTTGGGCGTGAACATCACGCCGAAGGTGGAGAGCACCGCGTCGAAGCTGCCGTCGGCGTAGGGCAGGTTCTCGGCATCGGCCTGCTCGAAGCGTACGTCGAGGCCTTCGGCGCTGGCGCGGGCGCGGCCGCGCTCGAGCAGCGACCCGACGTAGTCCGTGGAGACGACCTCGCCGCAGCGCCGCGCGGCGGCGAGGGTGGCATTGCCGTTGCCGGCCGCCACGTCGAGGACCTTCTGGCCGGCGCGCAGGTCGAGCGCCTCGCACAGCGATTCGCCGACGATCTGCAACGTGGTGCCGATTACGGCGTAGTCGCCCGCCGACCAGGCCGCCTGCTGACGGCCCTTGATGACGGCGAGATCGGGTTGAGCAGTTGCGGTTTGCATCGATGCGCTCCTTGTGGTTTTCCAGCTTTCGTACTCCCGGATCCCTGCGGCTTGATCTGCGGCAGTGTGCATGGCTAGCCCTTCACTTTCTCGATCATGTGACTAATGACGTGGCTGTGCTCGCGCTGCGGGCTGAACATGACGATCTCTGCGTCGGCGTCGACCTTCACGTTGTGCCCCGGCGGCCAATAGAACAGGTCGTTCGCTTTGACCGTTTCCCGGTCGCCCTTCGCGTCGGTGGTGGTGATTTGGCCGCGCAGCACGAATCCCCAATGGGGGCAATGGCAGAGGTTGCCTTCCAGACCCTGGAAGAGCGGCGCGGTATCGACCCCCGCCGCCAGCGTGAAGTACTCGCCGCTGATCTTGCCGAACCCGCTGGCATCCCCGAAGTCCGTGCGTTGGCGGATTACGGCGCCTGGGATCTCCATCTTTACGTCGACTTTGTCTTTCGCTACTCGCATCTTCGCTTCTCCTTCGGATAGCAGGACCGGATTTATTGCTTGCGCGGATCGTCCGCCGGATCAAGGTAGGTCACCCCCCAAGGCCCGGTGCCGTGCAGTTGCACGATCGTTTCCCCGCTGGTCCAGGCGAAGTGCGGCGTCTTGGGCTGCATGATGGCGATGCTCCCCGGCTCGAGCGCCTGCGCCTTCGCGCGGTCGAACTTCTCGCCCGGCCCCATATGGAAGGTGCCGGAGAGCACGGTGACGCGCTCGACCGCCGGATGCCAGTGCGCCGGGATACGGTAGCCGTCCGGGAACTTGAGCCGCACGGTGAACGGCACCGCCTGGCTCATCGGTCCTTCGATCACCGCGACCTTGGCGCCGGGCGGCAGGGACGGCACGTCGCTCCATTTGAGCTCGGCCGGGGTCACCATGCGGTGATCGTGGTGCTGCGCCCAGCCGGTCGCCGGCAGGGTTGCCAGGGCGAGCAGCAGAAAAGCCTTCCTCGGTTTCATGTATTGCCTCCTCGGTTGAGAACGCCTGCATTGAATCCCGGCAATCCAGGCGCGCGGTCGCCCTGGGCGGGACAGGCAGGGGGACAAAAAGGGGGACAAGCGCACTAGAATCACCCCCCCGTGGAGGAGCGCAAGAACTCGTTTGGCTATTGGCTGCGGCGGCGCCGGAAGGCGCTCGACCTTACCCAGGAAGCGCTTGCGCAGAGCGTGAGCTGCTCGCGCTTTGCCATCCGCAAGATCGAAGCGGACGAGCGCCGGCCTTCGCGGCGCCTGGCCGAGCGCCTGGCCGAGCGCCTGGCGGTCCCGCCGGAGGAGCGCGCGGCGTTCCTCGACGCGGCGCGCTCGCTGCGCGCGCTCGAGCGCATGGACCTCGACCGGCAGCCGCTCGACCCGCCGCCGGCGCCGCCGGACGCCGGGGAAGGCGCCGGACCGTTTGTCGGGCGCGGCAACCAGTTCGGCCAGCTGGTCGGCCTGCTCGCCCATCTCACCGGGGGCACCGGTCATGTGGTGCTCCTGGAAGGCGAGCCGGGGATCGGCAAGAGCCGCCTGATGCACGAGCTCGCGGCTTATGCGCGCGGGCGCGGCCTGCGCACGCTCGCTACGCGCTGCTACGAGATCGAGCGCGCCATGCCCTACCAGCCGGTGATCGACCTCGTCACGCAGGCGGCGGAGCTGGCGCCGCCGGGGCTGCTGCAGGGACTGCCGCCCGTGTCGCTCGCCGAAATCGCGGCGCTGGTGCCCGCGGTGGCCGAGCGCGCCGCGGTACCGCCGCTGTCCTCGGATTTTCCCGAGGCGCGCCGCGCGCGACTATTTCGCGCCATCGGCCAGCTGCTGGATGCGCTGGCCGCAGGCCGCCAGCTGGTGATGATGCTCGACGACCTGCAGTGGGCCGACGACGCCAGCGCGCAATTCCTGCATTTCCTCGCGCGCCAGGCTGCGGCCCGGCCGCTGCTCCTCGTCTGCGCCTACCGCGACGAAGCGCTGGAAGGCGACGAGCAGCTTTCCATGCTGGTGGCCGGCCTGCGCCGCGAAGCGCACGCGCGCCACATGCCCCTTGCCAGGCTGCAGCCCGCCGACACGCGAGCCCTGTTGCAGGATTTCGGCGGCGAGGAGCTGGCAGCGCGGCTGCACCGGGAGACCGACGGCAACCCGTTCTTCCTCACGTCGATGCTGCACGCGCTGCGCGCGGGCGAAATCGCCTCGGGCGCCGCGGGCGAGCTGCCGTTGCCCGACGCGCTGCGCGCCGCGGTGCGCGCGCGCCTGGCGCATGTGCCGGCGCCAGCGCGCTCCACCCTGGACGTAGCGGCCGTGCTTGGACGGCATTTCGACTTCGATACGCTGCTCGCAGTCACGCGCGAGCCCGAGGAAGGCCTGCTGCGTGCGCTCGAAGCCCTGGTGAAGCGCCGCCTGCTGCGCGAGGACGCCGCCGAAGGGTTCTACGATTTCAGCCACGACAAGGTGCGCGAAGTCGCCTACCGGGAGATAGGCGCGGCGCGGCGCATCGTGCTGCACCGGGCGGTGGCCGAGGCGCTCGAGCGTGCCGGCGAGGGTGAGGCGCGGCTTGCCGAGCATTACGAGCGCGGCCATGTGTGGGCCAAAGCGCTGGAGTACATGGTGCTCGCCGGCGAGCGCTCCCAGCGGCTGTTCGCCATGCGCGATGCGCTGCATTGGCTCGGGCGCGCGGTGCAGCTTGCCGAAGCCCACCCGGAAGCGCTGCAGGGACGCGCCTTGATCGACCTCTACGAGCGGCGCGGCGCGGCACGCGCCCAGGCCGGCCAGATAGAGGGCGCGGTGACCGACATCCGCCGCGTGATCGAGGCGGCGCGCGCGCGCGACGAGCGCGCCAAGGTGCGCGACGGCCTGATCCAGCTCGGCATGACGTACCGGCGGGCCGACGAGTACGAGCGCGCCACCGCCTGCCTGAATGAGGCCTTGGCCGAATGTCGCGCAATGCACGACGAGCGGCGCGCCGCCGACACCCTGTACCACCTCGGTACCGTCGTGTGGAGCGATTGCCGCAACCGCGAGGCGAGCGCGCACCACGAGGAAGCGGTCGCCATCTGCGAGCGCCTGGGCCTTACCGACCTCGTCGCGGTCCAGGCCTACCACGGGCGCGGCGAGGCGCACTTCAGCGACCTCGATCCGGCGGCGGCCATCACCTGCTTCAACCGCTCCATGGAGCTCGCGCGCGGCATCGGCGACAAGGCCTACGAGTCGGAGAACCTGATGATGGGCGCCTATTCCCATACCGGGTACATGGGACTGGGCGAGTACGGCAAGGCCGCCGCGATGTTCCAGGCGGCGCTCGACATTGCCCAGCGCGCAGACTTGCAATGGCACATGGGCCCAACCCTTCTCGGCATGGACCACGTGCGCGCCTGCACCGGCCAATACGGCGAGGCGTGGACCGGAATGAACCGCACGCTGCGCTGGCTCGAGAACACGCGCCAGACCCGCTACCAGCTCATCGCCTACGATCTCATGGGCCACCTGCTGATCGACCTCGGGCTGAACCGCGAGACCATCGAGCTTTCCGAGCGCGCCCTCGCCCTTGCGCGCGCGGCCAAGATCACCTTCTGGCGGCCGCGCATCGAGGCGAACCTTGCCATCGCGTCGATCCGCCTGGGGCGGCGCGACGTCGGCCCGCTGCTGGAGAGCGCGCTGCATCACGCGCGCGACAACCGCGAAGGCATCCAGCTGGTGCGCTGCCTCGAAGGGCTCGCCGAGCTCTCGCTCGCGCGCGGCGACGCCCCGGCCTGCCTGGGCTACGCCGAGGAGCTTCTCTCGGCGGCGCAGCGCGGCGGCCTCAGGGAGCTCGCTGCGCTCGCGCGCCGCTGGCGCGGCGAAGCGCTGGCGGCCG
>CBDDSA010000255.1:0-2707 GCA_965233185.1 uncultured bacterium | reverse complement strand
CGAACACCACGAGGTTGATGATGGTGGGATCTACGGCTTCGCCCATGTTCAGCCTTTCTTCACGACGGCGCCCGCCTCGCAGGCGAGGGTGGGGCCGACCAGATCGTCCGACTTGTCGAGCTTGAACTCGCCGCTCTTCGGCTCGAGCATGAGAGCGAGAAAGTTGTAGACGTTGCGCGCATACAGCGCCGAGGCGTCCCCGGCCACGCTCGCCGGGAGGTTCTCCAGCCCGATCAGCTTGACGCCGTGCTTGACGACGATGCGTCCGCGCTCGATGCCCTCGACGTTGCCTCCCTGCTCTACTGCCAGGTCGACGATCACCGCCCCCGGCTTCATCGCCTTGACCGTGGCTTCTCTTATCAGTACCGGGGCCGGACGGCCAGGTATCAGCGCGGTGGTGATGACCACGTCGGCCTGGGTAGCGCGCTGATGCACCGCCTCGCCCTGGCGGCGCATCCAGTCGCTGGGCATGGGACGCGCATAGCCGCCCTTGCCCTGGGCAATCTCGCGTTCCTCTTCGGTCAGGTAGGGCACGTCGACGAATTTCGCGCCCAGGGATTCGATCTGCTCCTTGACCGCCGGCCGCACGTCGGAGGCCTCGATCACCGCGCCCAGGCGCTTGGCGGTGGCGATCGCTTGCAGCCCGGCGACCCCGGCGCCCAGCACCAGCACGCGTGCCGCCTTCACCGTGCCGGCTGCGGTCATCAGCATCGGAAAGTACTTGCCGATCTCGGCCGCCGCCAGGATCACTGCCTTGTAGCCGGCGATGTTGGCCTGCGAGGAGAGCACGTCCATCGCCTGGCCGCGGGAGATGGTGCGCGGCAGGAGCTCCAGGGCAAAGCCCGTGACGCCGCGCCGGGCGAGCGCCTCGAGCGACTCCTTGCTGTAAGGATCGAGCAGGCCGATGAGCACCGTGCCGCTCTTCAGGAGCTCCGGGGGCGGGCTGCGTACCGCGAGCACGATGTGCGCATCGCAGGCCTCCTGCGCGGAGGAAACCACGCTTGCGCCCGCCGCCTCGTAGTGCGCGTCGGGAATGCTCGCGCGCGCGCCGGCGCCCGCCTGCACGCGCACCTCGTTCTTCGCCGCGAGCTTCTTGACGGTCTCAGGGGTCGCGGCAACACGAGTTTCGCCTGCGCGGGTCTCGGCAGGCACGCCGATTCTCATCGATGGTTCTCCTGGGATCGGGCGAAATTCTACCGCGGGGCGCGCTGCAGCGAACGCTCGGCCAGCTCGAACAGGGCGTGCACCGCAAGCGCGAGCGCTGCGGCGGGCAGCGCCCCGGCGAGCAGCACTTCGTGGTCGTTCACCGCCAGGCCCTGCACGATGCGCTCGCCCAGGCCGCCTGCGCCGATGAATGCGGCGATGGTGGCCGTGCCGACGCTGATGACCGCGGAGACCTTTATGCCCGCCATCACCGTAGGCCCCGCAAGCGGCAGCTCGATACTCCAGAGCACGGCAAAGCGGCGCAGCCCCAGCGCGATGGCCGCCTCGACGAGGCCGCCCGGCACCTGTATCAGGCCGGCGTGCGTATTGCGCGTGATCGGCAGCAGCGCGTAGAGGAACAGCGCGATCAGCGCCGGCCAGGCGCCGATGCTGCCGGTGAGCGGAATCAGGATCGCGAGCAGCGCAAGCGAAGGCACGGTCTGGATCAAGCCGCAGGCGAGCAGCACCGGCTGGGCCACCACGCGCGAGCGCGCCGCGACGATGCCCAGCGGAACCCCGACCAGCGTGGCCGCCGCAAGCGAGCCGAACACCAGCCAAAGGTGCTGCGCGAGCAACCGCCCGAGGTCCGCAGCGAAAATCGTCGACCACAGCGTACCCCTCGACTTTGCGGTCTCGCCCAGAAACTCGCCGGCCACCTGCGCGAACGGCACGCCGTCGAGCTCCGCGCGCGCGTTGAGGCGCACCATGGTCGCGTTGTCTATCTTTAGCTTTGCGAACGCCTGGAATGCCGCGGGAAAGCGCGCCGGCGCCTCGATGCGGTGCAACAGGACCGCTTCGTACGAGGGAAAGAAACCGCGGTCGTCCTCGAGCACGCGGATGCGGTAGCGCTCGATCTTCGCGTCGGTCGAGTAGACGTCGATCACGTCCAGCTCGCCCGCCGCGAGCGCCTCGTAGGCGAGGCCGTGGTCCAGCGCGCGCGGCCGCTGCGGCAGCCCGTAGGCATCGCGCAAGCCGGGCCAGCCATCCCGGCGCCCGAGGAACTCGTGCGACAGTCCGATACGCAGCTCGGGCCGCTTCGCAAGCTCCGAAATCGATTGCATGGCGAGGCGCGTGCCCAGCGCGTAACGGTTGTCGAACCCGAGCGGGTGCGATGCGGCCAGGCCGAGCGGCCGCAGGCGCCGGTTGAGCTCCGCCAGCTCGAGGCTCTGCTCCACCTTGAGAATCTCGCGCGCGATGGTGCCGGTGTATTCGGGATAGACGTCGACCGCGCCGCTGCGCAGCGCCTCGTACAGGATGGCGGTGTTTCCCATGCCGGGCCGGTGCTCCCCGCCGGCGAGCCGTGCCAGGACCTCCCCGAGAATGTAGGACTCGGTAAAGCGCTTGGAGCCCACGGTCAGCGTCGCGGCGGCCTGCGCAGCGCACGCCGCCATGGAGAGCAACAACGCGGCGCTCAGGCGGCCTGGTCCCACCTCGCACCGCCTTCCGCGCCGAGGAACTGCAAGGCGGCAAGCCTGGCGTACAGCCCGCCCTCGCGCAGGAGCTC
>CBDDSA010000254.1:0-15221 GCA_965233185.1 uncultured bacterium | reverse complement strand
CCACGACCCGTGGCTGATGCTCGACGAGTTCTACTCCGACGACCCGAAGGACTACCTGGCGGGTTTCCCGAACCATCCGCACCGCGGCTTCGAGACCATCACCTACATGCTCGACGGGCACACGCGCCACGAGGATTCGAGCGGCAACCGCGGCGACCTGGGCCCGGGCGACGTGCAATGGATGACCGCGGCGCGCGGCATCATCCATTCCGAGATGCCGCAGCAGAGCGAGGGCCGCATGCGCGGCTTCCAGATCTGGCTCAACCTGCCGGCGAGCGAAAAGATGAAGCCGGCCGCCTACCGCGACATCAAGGCGCAGGACATTCCCGCGGTTTCCCTGGAGCAAGGCAGCCAGGTGAAAGTCATCGCCGGGCAATTCAACGGCGCGACCGGCCCGATCCACGGCCTGTCGACCGACCCGCTGATTTTCGACGTGCACCTGGCGCCCGGCGCGGTGCTCGAGGCGCCGGTGCCGGCCGGGCATAACGCCTTTCTTTACGCCTACGAGGGCGAGGCGCGCGTCGGCTCGGGAAAGAAAAACTTGCCGCACCGCGCCGCCGGCCTGCTGTCCGACGGCGCGGGCGTGCGCCTGGAGGCGGGCGAGCAGGGAGCGCGCGTGCTGCTGCTCGCGGGCAAGCCGATCGGCGAGCCGATCGTGCAGTACGGCCCGTTCGTCATGAACTCGCGCCAGGAAATCGAGCAGGCGATCCGGGACTACCAGTCGGGCGAGCTCACCCGCGAACGTGTGCAGCGCGTGGAGGTTTCCGCCGGATGACATTCATGACGAACGTTACGGATTGATTACCGCGGAACGGGGTTGCGGACGGCGCGCTGCGCTCGCTAAGATGGCGCAGGGGTCAGGAAAATCTTTCCGCGCATGTCCGAACGAGTCACCAGCGTCCTGTTCGTCTGCGACGATAACGCCGCGGCGAGCATCATGGCGGAAGCGATCCTGCGCGCGATCGGCGGGCGCCGCTTCCGCGCCTTCAGCGCGGGATTCGCCCCGGTACCGCAGCTCGCGCCCGAGGTGCTCGAGTTCCTCGAGGCGCGCCATTTGCCAGTGGCCGGCTTGCAGGCGAAACCCTTTACGCAGTTCATCGCGCCGTTCGGGATGCGGCTCGATTTTGTCATCACGGTGAGCGAGCGAGCGGCACAGCAGCCCGCCCCCAACTGGCAGGGCAAGCCGGTGCTTGCGCATTGGAGCGTCGACCCGGACCTCTCCGATATGTTCTGGATGCTGCAGCGGCGCATCAAGATCTTTACCAGCCTGCCGCACGCCCGCCTGCCGCGCCGCTCCATCCAGAATCGCGTGCAGGCCATCGCGACCTGGCAGTAGTAAGGTCCGGCCCGCCCGGCCGACCAACGGCGATCATTCACCGGAGGTCGCCCCCATGCCTGCTCGCCTTGCATTCCTGTTGATCGTTGCGTTCTTCAGCGGCGCGGCGCTTGCGCAAAAGGCGCCGGTGTATTCCGACGGCGCAGGCGCGATCCGCGGCTACGACCCGGTCGCGTACTTCACGGAAGGACGGCCGGTGAAGGGCTCCAGGGAATTCAGCCACCGCTGGAACGGCGCCCAGTGGCGCTTCGCCAGCGCGCAGAACCGCGAGCGCTTCGCCGCGGCGCCCGAAAAGTACGCCCCGCAGTACGGCGGCTATTGCGCCTACGGCGTCGCGGGCGGCTATGCCGTCAAGATCGAGCCCGAGGCGTGGAGCGTGGTCGACGGCAAGCTCTACCTGAACTATGACCGCAGCGTGCAGGCGAGCTGGAAGAAAGACGTGCCCGGCTACATCCGCAAAGCCGATGCGAACTGGCCCGCGGTGCTTGCGAAGTAGCCTTCAGCTGCTGCCGTAGGGGCGGGTGATGATTTCCAGCAGGTGCCCGCTCGGGTCCTGGAAGTACACGCCGCGCCCGCCGAAGTGGTGGTTGATCTCGCCCTGCCGGGTGCGCCCCGGATCGGCCCAGTAGGCAAGGCCGCGCTGCTGCACGCGGGCGAAAATGGCGTCGAACTCGGCTTCGCCCACGAGGAAGGCGTAGTGCTGCATCTGGATCTCCATGCCGTCGGCGTCGAGGAAATCCAGCGTCACTTCGTTGTCGACCTGCACGCCCAGGAACGGTCCGAAGGGCACCGGCGCGGGCCTGCCGAAAAGCGCGGCGAAGGACTCGGCCGCGGTGCGCGCGTCCAGCGAATGCACGATGGTGTGGTTCAGCTTGATCGCCATGGCTCAAGGGTAAGACGCGGCGCGTTTTTTATGAAGTTTTGCACGCCGGCGCGCATTCTCAGATAGGCAGGGCGGTGCGCTTTCCGTAGTGTCGGAGTTGCAGGGGGAGCTACGGGGGGTTGCCATGGGAGCAGCAGCTCAGGATGTGGAAGCCGACCTCGGCGCGCGGGTGGAGGCTCTGTTCGGCCGCTGCCCCGAGCTCTGGGGGTTCCAGGTGCAGGAGCGGGTGGTGGAGGGCTCGGGCATCGAAGAAGCCGGGGTGCGCGAGCTGGAGCTCTACATCGCCGGCATCGACGTATTTCCGGCGCTCGGCTCGGCGCAGTCCGAGACACTCGTGGCGCAGATCTCGGCGGCGCTCGCCGATCTGCTGGAGGAAAGCCCGGAGGCCGCCGACCTTCTCGCCGGGCGCACTTTCGCCCGGACGGTGCACTAGTAGCGCTTCTGACCCTTGATCGACCAGGGCAGCGCCACGCCGCCTTCGGTCTCCTCGGGGTTCGGGCCGGGGCGCACGGTGCCCTTTTTCGGCCGGCCGGGCCGGAAGGTGACGCTGAAGATCTTGAGCGGCGGCACCACCGGGGGCGCCTCCATGAACCGGCAGTCGGACTCGGAAGGCACGCTCAGCTGCGAGCCGAGCTTCTTGCCGTCGAGCATCACCGTGTAGCGCAGCATGTGCATGGACCCGGGCGCGGGTTGCGCGAGGATGTCGTACTTGCCGATCTTGAAGCGCCTGCGCTCTACCGGCGTCATGCCGACGCCCGCTCAGTCTTCGCGCCCCATACGGCCCAGAACTCTTCGCCGCGCGCCTCGATCTTGAAGCGCAGCACCGTTTCCGGGTCCACGCCCTGCACGGTGCGCGCCTTGTCTTCGGGCAGGTGGCCTTCGAGGCCCTCGCCGTAGACCAGCAGGCCTTCGGCGCCGCCTTGCTTGAGCGCGAGGCGGCAATGCTCCAGGCGCTCGCGCCCGGCCGCCTTGTCCGACCAGGGGCGCGAGCCGGCGACATTGGGCGCCCACAGGAGATAGCTGCACGCACCGCCGCCGGAGGCCACGCCCTTGGCCCAGATGGTCATCACCACCGTGCCGTCGGATTTGCGCACGCCGCTCCAGCTGCCGCGCGTGTCCTGCAGGAACACACCGCGCGCCTCGAAGGCCCGCGTGCGCGACACGAGGTGGCGGCCGTTCTTGACGCCGGCCGCCGCGCTGCCGGCAAGCGGGCGCTTTGGCATGGTTTTCAGCACGTCGGCGCACAGCTCGGCGACGCCGGCCTCGCCCAGCGCCTCGGCGTTGGCGCGCAGCTGCTCGACTTCCTGGCGGCCGAGCTGCGAGACGCGCTCGCGCGTCCAGTCGGCGGCATTGCGGGGAATGATGCGGGGGACTCGGGAGGGCTTCATCGAGGGCCTGCCTGGGGTGCCGGGCCCTCCATTGGACCACAGTTCAGGCGCGCACGTCCGCGTAGCCGGGTGTTTTGTCGAAGACCGAGCGGGCGAATGGACACAGCGGCATCAGCTTGCGATGCTCTGCGCGCGCCCATTGCACGGCGGCGGCGACCAGCTTGGCGCCGGCGCCGCTGCCGCGCAGCGCATCGTCGACTTGGGTGTGGTCGAGGATCACGCGCGATCCGGCGACGGTGTAGGTGAGCTCGGCGAGCCGGCGGCCGGCGCGCTCGAGCACGAAAGCGCCGCGCTGGCCGGACGGAACATGAAGGATGGTGTCTTCCATGTCTTGCATTATCGCTGCTGCACATCGATGCGCGCTGTGGTCGGCTACAGGCACGCGGCTTGCTGCTACGGGAGCGTCACTTCCCGGAGGGTCCCATGGAATACACGCAAACGAAGGCGCCGAGCAACGTGCAGGAAATACCGACGCGTCCCGAAGATACGTATCGCAACATGCGTGAGGCGATGGACGAGTACGTGGCGAGCGCCACCGACATGGCGCGCGAGGCCGCGACCTACGCCGATCGCACCGTGCAGCAGAACCCCTGGACCGCGGTGGGCCTGGGCTTCGGCCTGGGCATGGTGTTCGGCGCGCTCGTCGCCATGGTGTCGCGCGGAAGGTAGCGCCACATGGGGGACAGACCCCTGGGGGTCTGTCCCCTTTTCTACTGGGGGTCTGTCCCCTTTTCTAGCGTTTGAACGGGGCGCCCAGCTCGTCGCACTGCTGGCGCGCGTACTGGGCGCCGATCACGCCGAAGTCGTCCGGGCCGTTGTTCACCGCCACGATCTTCTCGTCGCGCAGGAACACCGTCATCGGATAGAAGCCGTCGTAGGCGCCGCTGCGGTTCTTGTCGTTCACCCACACGCACACGGCCCAGCCGAACTGGCGCGCGCGCAGCGGGCTTTCCTTCTGGTACATCACCTTCGGCTCCGTGCGGAACTCGACCACGGCGTCCTTCGGGTCGTTCAGCCGGATGCCGAGGTAGCTGCGAATCTCCTCGCGCCAGCGCTCCGGCTTCGGGCCATAGTCGACCGCCTGCATCTCGGAACGGCGCACCGTGGTGTCGCAGCCCAGCAGGGCCGTGAGCAATGCAATCGCCAGCAGAATTCTTGACATCGAGGCCTCCTTCGCGGGGATTCTAACCTCTCGACAATCCGCGGTAGAAGAGCAGCATCGCCGCAATCTGCACCACGTGGTAGAGGTCGTTGTGGTTGAAGTGCCGGTGCAGCGCGAGGCCGCCTGCCTGCGCCAGCGCCGCGAGCACCGAGACGAGCACGCCGGCGAGCATCCAGCCGTTGAAGCGCCACAGGTGCAGCGCGCCGACGATGGCGAGCGCCGCGGCGGTATCCACGATCACCCAGATGAAGTCGTCGTGGAACAGCATCCAGCCGAAGTAGAGGAGCAGCTTGAGCACGGCGAGCCAGAAGAGGGGGGTTCGCAAGGGGCCCCGGGTCGTGACAGTCGCAGAACCCGCCACCATGCCGAAGCTCGCCACGCCCACCGAGAGGATCGTGGCTTTCCACAGCAGATCGCTCTGCACGAAACCGTGCCAGGTGCCGCCGAGAAACGCGGCGAGCGCGAGCGCAAGGAACGCAGTCGCCCAGTATTTCGAGAACTTGAAGAGCCGTATGCCCAGGTACGCCGACACCACGCCCAAGGCATAGTCGGTGAGCATCGTGACGGGCTCGCTCATCGTGCGAGCCGCGCGCGGTGCCACAGGCCGGCCAGGATCACGAATGCCGCGAGCACCCAGTGGAAGAAGATCGGGATCAGCGGGCCGTCGGGCCTGAGCGCGAGCTGCAGCGGCAGGCGAACCAGCATCAGCGCGAGATAAAGCCAGCCGAACCACAGCCACGGCCCGGCGAAAAAGCGGCGCGGCTGCACGAAGAAGCCGCGGCCGCGCGTGAAGTCGAGGCAGACCTTCGCCATCAGCGCGAGGATCGCGAGCTGCGAGGGCAGCAGGTAGGCGTAAGGCATGAGCCCCGAGTACCAGCGCGGCATCGCGGGCAGCCAGTCCACGCCGAGGAAAGCCACCAGCGCCTGCCCCAGGACGCGCAGCGCAAACAGCGCGAGCAGCGTCCACAGGGCGGGCGTCACTTCGAGGGGCTCACTTCTCCGGAAAATACATCCGCTTGTAGTGACGGTACCACTCGCTCTGGAACAGCTCCTCGGGGTCGTACTTCAGCTTCAGCTTGAGGAACTCCGGCATCTGCGGGAAGCAGGCGTCCACCTGGCGGCGCAGCGCGTAGCGGTTGTAGGTCGGGTAGTAGCTGCCGCCGTGGCGCAGGCCGATGTCGATCAGGCGGCGCAGCGCGTCGCCCCCGCGGATCACCCCGCCGATGGTGTGCTCGATGTGCAGGTTGAAGATCACGCAGGCGTAGGGCTTTTTCGCCCAGGCGAGGAAGCTTTCGTTGTCGTGCTCGATCAGGCGCACGGTGCCGTAGATCACGCCGACGCTGCTGCGGCGCAGGTACTCGCGCGCCTCGGCCATGAACCGGTCGAGCGCCTCGCGCTCGCAGTAGATCTCGGTGATCGCCTCCGAGGCCCGGTTCTCCGACTGCATGCGCCGCTCGAGCACGCGGTGGTAATCGTCGGGGTAGGCGCTCATCTGGTGCTCGTCGGACCAGTAGAGCTGCCCGTTGGTGGAAAGGTAGTAGCTCGAATAGCGCTTGAACGCCTCGGCCTTCTTGGTGTGCGCGAGCAGCAGCAGGTCCACCCAGTCGCGGTTGCCCAGCTCGCGCTGCAGCCCGACCATGGGCGTGTCGTCGGGGACCGGGCGGTAGCACGAGAATACGCCCTGGCGCATGAAGTCCTTCGAGGTCTCGTCGATGGCGTACTGGAAGTCGCCGTACAGGAAGCCCTCGTTGATGCGCTCGGCGAAGGCTTCGGCCAGGCCTTCGACGCTGCGCAGCTCGACCACGCGCTCGAGCTTGCGTCGCGGCACCAGGCGCAGGGTGGCCGAATAGATGAAGCCGAACAGGCCGTAGCCGCCGATCACCAGGCTGAACAGCTCCGGATTCTCGCTGCGGCTGCAGCTGCGCAGATTGCCCTTGGCGTCGATCAGCTTGAACGACTCCACGTCCTGCACGAAAGGCGCCATGGCCAGGCCGCGGCCGTGGATGTTGGCCGAAAGGCAGCCGCCGATGGTGAGCCGGTCGGCGCCGCTCTGCTTCTGCGCGAACGCCCAGGCACGCGGCTCGCCGCGCTGCGACTCGTGCAGGTACTCGAGGATCTGCGGCCACTGCACGCCGGACTCCACTTCCAGCAGGCCGCGCTCGCGGTCGAACGACAGCACCCGGTTCAGCTTGCGGATGTCGAGCATCACCGCGTCGGCGCAGAACTGCTGGCCGCCCATGGCGTGGCGCGAGCCGGCGATGCACACGTTGCGCTCTTCCTTGCGCGCGGCGCGCAGCTGCGCGCGCACCTCGTCGAGCGTCTGCGGCGTGGCGATGCGCCACACTCGCGCCGAGTTGAGCTGCGAGTGGACGTCGTTGACGAGGATGGTGCCCGGCTCGGGCTTGGGCTTTTTGTCCTGGGCGAGGCCGGGGAAGGGCCAGGCCGCCGCGCTGGAAAGCAGGGCGGCCAGGCGGACGAAGTCGCGGCGCGTGATCACGCGCCGGATTGTAGGGCTACTCGGAGCGTTTGATGTCGAGCGGCAGCGTGCCCGGGGGCAGGTCGTCGTGACGCAGGCCGCGCGGGCCGGGCTCGGACAGCGACTGAACCGCCGGCGGCGTGGCGTTCTTCTTCGGCCGGCCGGGGCGGTGCGTGACCTGGAAGATCTTCACCGGCGGCACGGCGGGCGGGCTCTCCAGGAAGCGGCAGTCGGATTCGGTCGGCACGCTGAGCAGCGCGCCCAGGCGCTTGCCGTTCAGCATGATCGTGTAGCGCAGCATGTGCGCCGAGCCCACGGCGGGCTGGGCGACGATATCGTACTTGCCGATCTTGAAATTCCGGCGCTCGACTGCGGGAAGAGCCATGTAGGTCGGTCCTCTGCGGAGGGTAAAGGAGCGAAGCAGAGGACAGGGTTCGCGCGCCTAAGCTTCGAAGCCCGCCATTTTAACCTTTGTTGGAGGTTTTGAAAACGGCGCTCATGTCCACCTCGTCGAGCTTCACCGCGGCCCGCGACGCGGCCTCCAGGGCAGCCTTCACCTTGGGCGTTTCGTGCGACGCGGCCTCGAACGCCTCGGCCAGGCGAAAGCACAGCGTGGCGAGCGCCTTGGGCTCGGGCTTCTTCTCGGAGGGCGCGGAGTAGATGCGCTGCGCCATGCCGATGTAGATCTCGCGCGCCAGCTCGAGGTTGGGATCCTGGCTGGAATGCGGATTTTGGCTGGAATGCTTCGGATCGGGCTTCGTCTCTTTGGTCATGGCGCCGAGCGTAGCGGCCGGACCGGCCGCCTGGCAAGCACGAAGAATACCGAGCCCAGGCCGGCGAGCAGCGCGAGCACGGTGAAGCCCAGCCGGTAGTTGCCGGTGGCATCGGCGAGCATCCCGGCGATCATCGGCCCGCCCACCTGCCCGATGACGATGATCATGAAAGACAGGCCCAGGATCATGCCGATCGCGCTGCGGCCGAAGTAGTCGGCGCGGATCGCCTGCATGAAAGGCCCGCGCAGCCCCCAGGCCACGCCGTGCAGCGCGGTAAACGCGACCAGCCAGGCGAGGCCCGTGGCGTAGGTTAGGCTGAGCAGCCCCAGGGCGTGCATCAGCATGCATCCCGCGGCGATGTAGCGCTTCTCGTAGCGATCGCCGATCACCCAGCCCACCACCACGCCGATGATCTGGCAGATGGTGAGCAGCGTGATGACCGCGGCGGCCGCGCCCACGGTGTAGCCGAGCGCCTCTTTCATGTGCGCGATGGCGTGCACGCTCACCGCGCCGACCACGAACAGCGCGAAGCCGTGGCCGAGCGACAGGAGCCAGAACGCGGGCGTGCGCAGCGCCTCGCGCGCGGTGAAATCCCGGGTCCCGGAAACCGCGTTTTCGCGATGATCGCTTTTCGAGCCGGTGTCCGCGGCAATCCCATCGACCGTCTCGCCGTGGTCCTCGGGGCGGCGGCGCATCACCATGGCGAGCGGAAAGCCGAGCACGATGGCGAGCACGCCGGAGCCGAAGGCGGTGGCGCGCCAGCCGTAGGTCATGAGCGACCAGCCGACCACCGGCACGAAGATGCCGCCGAGCGCCAGGCCGATGGACATGGCCGAGAGCGCGCGCGCCCGCTTGCGCTCGAACCAGTTGATGAGCGCCACGTTGACCGGGAAGAAGCCGCACAGGCTCGAGCCGAGCGCGACCAGGATGAACGCGCCGTAGAACTCGAGCAGCGTCTCCACCCGGCTGAGGAGCATGAAGCCGCCGCCGAAAAGGAATACGCCGACGCGGATCACGCCCTGCGGGCCGAAGCGGTCCATGACCCAGCCGAGGATCGGCCCGAGGATCGCGGCCTCCATCTGCTGCATCGCCGCCGCGCCCGAGAGTGCGGTCTTGCTCCAGCCGCGGTCGTCCTGCAGCACCGCCACGTAGCCGCCGAACGCGTGGTGCAGCAGGCCGGCCTGCAGGAACTGCAGGCCGCAGCCGGCCCCGACCATCTTCCAGCCGTAGAAGAGCTTGGCTATCGTTATTCCTGGTTTTTGACTGCTTCGAGTACCGCGGTATGGTAGGCATCGCCGAGCCCGAGCGCCACGGTGCGTTCGAGCATGCGCCGCGCCGTGCCGGCGGCCTGCAGGTCCAGCCCGGCGGAGCGCGCGAGCCGCAGCGCGTATTCGAGGTCTTTCAGCATGTAGCTCACCGGAAAGGCGCCCTCGGGATGGATCTCGGGCAGCAGCGCCTTCATCCCGTGGCTGCGCAGGGCGAAGCTGTCGGCCGAGCCCTTGGCCAGCGTCTCGAACAGCACCCTGGGCTCGACTATGCCGCTTTTGCCGGCCACGGCGAGCGCCTCGGCGAGGGCCAGCACGGTGACCGACAGCACCATGTTGTTCAGCAGCTTGACCGCCTGGCCGGCGCCCGGCGGGCCGCAATGCGTGACGTCGGTCGCCATGCAGCGCAGCGCCGGCTCCAGGCGCGCATAGAGCTGCGCGCTTGCACCCACCATGATGCTCAGCGTGCCTTCGACCGCGGCCTGGCGCGTGCGCGCCACGGGGGCGTCGGCGAACTGGGCGAAGCGCCCGGCGAGCTCGCGCGCCAGCTCGACCGGGGCGGTGCTGCAGTCCACCAGCGTTTTCGAGCGCGGAATCGATGCTGCGACCTGCCGGACTTCCGCTTCCCCGGGGAGCGACAGGAAAATGAGGTCCGCACGCGCGCCGACTTCGGCCGCCGAGCCGGCCGCCATGGCTTCGACCGGCGGCGCCCGGCGTGCGTCGGACGCGATCACCGGGCGGCCGGATTTCCGCGCGAGATTGCGGCACATCGGCGCACCCATCACGCCCAGCCCGATAAAGCCGAATGTGGCATTGTCCATTGCGCGACTATAGTCTGTAGGTGATATGGTGACGTCATGGACAGCGACGTCGAAACGCAGCTGCGGGCGGTATTCCGGCGCAGGCCGGACCTGCAGCGCTTCGTCATCCAGGATCGCGCCGGGCTTCCCGACCACATCGACCGGGAAGCCCTGCAAGGCGAGCTGTTCATCACCCAGATCACGCTTTACCCGCGCCGGGGCAGCCGGCAGTACGACGAGGTGTACGCGGACATTGCGCGCGCCATCACCAGCGTGGTGGACGAGCGCCCCGAAGCGCTCAGCCTGCTGCGCGGCAAGACGTTCGTTCGCGCGCTTCACTGAGCGCTACGCGGGTCCGTAACTTGCGTTGTGCCGGGCATGGCCACCGCCGCGCTCGAGCAGGATCTCGCCGTCCGGGTATACGCGATCTTCGATCGCTGTCCCGCGCTGCAGGGCTTTTCCATCCAGGATGCCGAAGGCCTGCCCAAGCACCTCAAGGCGGCGGCGCTCGAGGGCCTGGTGGTCACCGACATCGGCATCTACCCCGAGCTCGAGCCTGCGCTCACCGAGCGCGTCTATGACGAGATCGCGGTAGCGCTGCTCGACTTCATCTGCGCGCGTCCGGACGCACGCACCGTGCTCCACGGCCGGACCTTCGTTCGCAACCTGCACTGAAAAGCAAGAGTTGGTGAAGCGGACGCAGTAGTGCCAAGCCGCGCTTTCGCGCGCGCACTACCGTATCGCCATGGCCAGCCCGAACAAGCGTCGCCCTTCGGCGACAGAATCGAACCTACGCCGTACGGAACCCGGGGGCCGTCCGGTGCGTGAAAAAACACCGCCGTACGCTGAAGCCATGAGAAAGCCGCTGCCCGCCCCGATCGAGCTGCTGTTTGCGCGCCACCCCGCACTCTGGGGATTCTCGGTGCGCGGCCTCGCCGACGTGCCGGACAACTGCGCGCGCAGCGGCGACGAAAGCGAGCTGTTCGTCTCCGACATCGGCGTCTCCCCCGGCATGGGGGTAGAGCAGTATGGCGAGATCTTCGAGGAGATCACCGCCACGCTGGCGGACTTCCTCGCCGAGCAGCCGGACGCGAGCGAGCTGCTGCGCGGGCGCACCTTCGCCCGCACCCTGCAATAAGTCACGCGGGCACCGATTTTTCCCGCCTAGGGGTTTTCGGCGTAGTCGTCTCAGGTATTTCCTTATTGGTGTTTGCACTACACGCCAGTAGTGTTTGCACCTATGAAGACGCTCGAATTCAAGCCCGGTTTGCCGGAGACGCTGCTGGGCAGGCTGGAAGCGGACGTGGCTGCCAAGATCAACGCCCTGTTTGCCCGCTGCCCCGCCTTGTGCGGGTTCGCCGTGCAGGACCGCGCAGGCCTGCCGAAGGACCTCGACAAGGACCGCATCCCGGATGCGGATCTGTTCGTCACCGAAATCGGCATTTTTCCCAAGCTGGACCAGGAGCAGTACGGCGAGATCTACGACGAGATCACGCTCGCCATCTCGGACCTGGTCTACAAGCAGCCCCACGCCTACGATTACCTGCGCGGGCGCACTTTCGCGCGCACGCTGCATTGAGGGGTTCGGCCGGGAGGGGTCCAGGGGATAGGGAGGCCTCCCGGCCGGGCTAGTTGTAGCGGTACACCACGATCTTGTCAGCGGCGGACTCGGGCGTCCACACCTCGCCCCGGCGGCCATGGATCTGGCGCACGTTGGCATACGCGCTGGAGGACTTGAAGCTTTCGAACTTTTCGCTGGCCGGGTCGAAGCGCAGCATTACCTGCGCGGCCCACTCCGAGGCCCATACCTTGTCGGTCTCATCGACATACACCGCATAGATTTGCGCCCCTTCGCCGGGCGCTTTCCAGGTGGACCACTTGCCGGTCGCGGGCGCGTAGCGGCTGAGGTTGCCCGAATGCCATTCGGCCACCCAGATATCGCCTTTCGAGTCCGACCACACGCGGCGCGCGCCCTGTTGCGGCGTGGGCGGCTCGATCACCGTCGCCTGGCCGCTCGCCGCATCGATGCGCGCGATATGCGAGCCCGCGAGGGACGCGTAGTACACCACGCCCTGCGGCGTCGCATGGATGCCGTAGGGTCCGCGCCCGCCCGGCGCCTTGAACACCTGCAGCTCGCCGCTGCGCGGATCCAGCACGCCATAGATGCCGCGCTGTCCGGTAAACCAGTGCAGTCCCCGCGCGTCGAAGGTCGCGGTATTGAGATTGGCGTAGCCGGTCGTGACCGGCAGCCGCCACGCCTTCACCGCGCGGGTCTTCGGGTCGACGCGCACGATGGCGTTCTGGCCGCCGTCGGTGAGCCACGGCGCGCCATCGGGGCCGGCGATCACGCCGTGCGGCGAAGAGCCCTGCCCGAGGGCCACGAATTCCACCTTGCCGGTTTTCGGGTCGAGGATGCCGAGGTGGCCGCTGCCCTGCGCCGAGAACCACACCGGGCCGCCGGGCGCCGCATCGGCCCACACGTCGTGCACGCGGTGGCCGCCGGGAATGCGGTATTCCTGCACGCTCACCTGGGAGAGCGCTGGCAGGGACAGAAAGCAAAGGAGCAGGACTGCCTTCATCGGAGCCTCATGGCATCATGGCAGGAATGCCGCAGGGTACACCGACCATCGACCTTGACCTCAGCCTGCAGGTCGGGAAATACGACATCCAGAAAATGCTCGGCAAGGGCTCCACCGGAACGGTGTACCTGGCGAAGGACCAGTTCACCGGCAAGGAGGTGGCGCTGAAGACCATCGAGCCCGAGGTGTTCCGCGATCCCGAGTTCGGCGCGGTGTACCGCGCGCAGTTCCAGAACGAAGCCTCGCTCGCCGGCAAGCTGCGCCATCCGCACATCATCGCGATACTCGACGCGGTGGTGGGCGAGGACTTCGGGCACATCGCCATGGAGCTGGTGACCGGCGGCGACCTCTCGCAATACGTCAAGCCCGAGCGCCTGCTGCCGCCGGCCGACGTGCTGCAGATCGGCTTCAAGGTGTGCGGCGCGATGGACTACGCCTACCGCGAGCGCGGCATCGTGCACCGCGACATCAAGCCCGCGAACATCATGCTTTCGCACGGCACCGAGATCCGCATCGCGGATTTCGGCGCGGCGTTCCTGAAGAAAAGCCAGGTGGCGCAGAGCGCCGCGATGGGCTCGCCGTTCTACATGGCGCCCGAGCAGCTCGAGGGCCGCGACGCCACCTTCCACAGCGACATGTACTCGCTCGGCGTGGTGCTGTACGAGCTGCTCACCGGCCGGCGCCCGTTCGCGGCCGACAAGCTCGAGAACCTGGTCCAGCATATCCTGCATACCTCTCCGCCGGCGCCGAGCGCGCTGCGCCCGGGCCTGCCGCGCGAGATCGACGCGGTGGTGCTGCGCGCCATGAAGCGCGACCCGGCCCAGCGCTACGGCACCTGGGCGCAATTCGGCGTCGAGCTTTCCCGCGCCATGACCCTGGTGATGCCCGCGAGCGCCATTCCCGACAGCGAGAAGTACCTCGCGCTGAGCAAGGTGGAGATGCTGCAGCTCCTGTCGGATGCCGAGTTCTGGGAGCTCGCCGGCGCCGGACTGTGGAGCCGCGTGCCCAAGGGCAAGGCCATCGTCAGGGAAGACGCCCCGGGGGCGAGCTTCTTCTTCCTCGCCAAGGGGCAGGCCAAGGTGACCAAGCAGGGCCGGCTGCTCAACATGATCAACGAGGGCGAATGTTTCGGCGAGATGGCATTCATCCGCGGCGGCGAGGAGCCGCGGCATGCCACGGTGGAGGCGATGACCGAGGCGGTGGTGGCGGAGTTCGAGGCCGAGACGCTCGAGCGCATGAGCCTCGCCGCGCAGCTGCACCTCACGCGCGCGCTGGTGCGCAATACCGTCGAGCGCCTGGCGCTCGCCAATACGCGCATCGCGCGCTAGCGACTTTTCGACCTAGGAGCGACGCCCCAGCAGGTTGTCCATGTCGCCGCCGGTGCGCATGCACGTGCTAAAGAGATCTTCGGCGAATTTCTGCCCGGAAGCCTGCGCGGTGCGGCCGCCGCTCGAGGCGGAATTGCTCGCCTGCGGCGCGGTGATGCCGCCCTCGTTGGCGCGGTACGCGGCGTCCATGATGTCGCGCATCAGCTGCCGGCCGCGGTCGGATTCGGAAACGTCGTAAATGCGCACCATGATGGCGTCCGCCTGCGCGCGCTCGATGTGCTCCTGCGCGAGCGAATGGGCCACCACCGCCATGTCCGCGGCGATGCCGCATTCCATGGCGCTTTCGGCGCGCGGCGCGGCCTGCGCCGGCGCGATCACCATCCCCCCCGCAATAAGTGCTGCCACCAGCTTGTTCATGTTGATCTCCTGAAAAAGCGGCGCCCGGTTTCCCGGGCGCCGCGCTGCGTACTGCTACTGCGCCTTGCCCTTGCCGGTAGTGCCGGGCGTGGTGGCCGTGTCGCTGCCCGTGCCGGCCTGGGAGTTGGTCCCCGGACCCGAGGGCGCCGGGCTGCTGGTCGCGCCGGCGCTGCCGGTGCTGCTCGAGCTGCGATAGTGCGCATCCCATTCCGCGCGCGAGATCTGCCCGTCGCTGTTGCGGTCGAGGCTCGAGAAATCCCCGGCCGCGCCCGCGGCAGCGGCGCCCGTTGCGCCGGTCGAGGCGGAGGAGGAAACGGCGCCCTGGGTAGGGGCGCGCGGCTCGCCGCTCGACTGCGTGCTGGGCGTGCCGCCGGTCATGCCCGTGCCGGTGCTGGATGCGCCCGAGGGGCCGCCGGAGGCGAGAATCATTCTGTCGCCTTGCGCCGACGCCTGCGCCGCCAGGGGCAGGACGAAGGCTGCGGCGACGGCAAGGCCTGTCAATGTCTTGAGTTTCATACAGTCTCCTAGAGATGAAAAAGGAACCGCTTCTGGCTTAGCCAGTGCCCTGTTTCATTGCAAACGGCGTGCCGCGCAGGCCGGCTCGGGTACGATTCGACTCCCCATGACGACGCTGCAATTGCGCCCCCTGCAGCCGCTGTTCGCCGCCGAGGCGGGCGGCGTGGACCTGCGCCGGCCGCTCGATGCGGCAACGCTGCGCGCCATCGTGGCGGCGATGGACCAGTACGCGGTGCTGGTATGGCGCGGCCAGCCGTTCTCCGAGGACGAGCAGGTGGCCTTCGCGCGCTGTTTCGGC
>CBDDSA010000253.1:0-39430 GCA_965233185.1 uncultured bacterium | reverse complement strand
ACGCGGCTGTTCCAGGTCCACAGGTTGAACTCCAGCATCTCGGCCACTTTCGGCGTATAGGCGCCGGGCGCGATTTCGTACGCCGCCATCACGAAAGCGAAGTCGCGGTCGACCGGCGCGAATTTCGGGTCGCGCGGATGCACGATGAGCGAGCCCATCATGCCCATCGCCATCTGCACCATCTCGTCGGCATGCGGGTGGTACATGAAGGTGCCCGAGTGCTTCATCTCGAGCTCGTAAACGAAGGTCTTGCCCACCGGGATGTGCGGCTGCGTGAGTCCGCCGACGCCGTCCATCCCGTTCGGCAGCAGGATGCCGTGCCAGTGAATGGTGGTGTGCTCCGGCAGCCTGTTGGTCACGAAGATGCGCACCTTGTCGCCCTCGACGCACTCGAGGGTCGGGCCGGGCGACTGCCCGTTGTAGCCCCACAGGTTGGCGGTCATGCCGGGCGCAAGCTGCCGGCGCACCGGCTCGGCCACGAGGTGGAATTCCTTCCAGCCGTTGTTCATGCGCCACGGCAGCGACCACCCGTTCAGCGTCACCACCGGGTTGTAGGGCCGGCCGGTGCTCGGGTGGAGCGGCGGCGCCATTTCGGCGTTTTCCCGGATCGGCGCCTCGGGCAGCGACGCCGCGCCGGCGCGCGACACCATCGCCGCGCCGAACAGCGCCGCCGCCGAGCCGCCCAGGAACTGTCTTCTGGAAGCCATCAATGTCCTCCTCTCGGCGCTGCGGCCGCCGGCCCTGCGGTTCTCATGAGTGAAGGGCCTCCCGGGGAACGCCCGGTGAGCGCCATCTGGAAATCGGACTCGGCGAGCCAGAAATCGCGCAGGCTTTCGATGTACGCGTTGACCGCGGCCACCTGCTCGCGCGAGTCGGCGAGCAGCTCGAACACGCTCGCCAGCATGCCGTTGTAGCGCAGCAGCATCTCTTCCGAGATGCGCTTCCTGAGCGGCACCACCTCGTCGCGGTAGTGGCGGGCGACATCGAACGCCGTGCGGTAAGCGCCATAGCTCTCGCGCACCTCGGAGCGTGCCTGGACGGCAGCTTCCAGTGCGCGGTTTACAGATTGCATGTAAAGGCGCTCGGCCTTGGCGGTGCGCGCCTGGCCGAAATCGAAGATCGGGATGCCCAGCTCGATCTCCCAGCCGCGCTGGCGCGGCTGTCCGGTCTCGCTGTTGCTGATCAGCCCGAACTCGAGCAGGCTGACGAAGCGGTTGACCTTGGTGAGTCCGAGCGACTCGGCCAGCGCCTCGGTCTCGCGCCGGGCGCCTTGCACATCGAGCCGCTGCGCGAGCGCCTGGGTTTCTAGATCCTCACCCGCCTCTCGCGGCTCCTTTGGCAGCTCCGGCAGCCGGTCGGGAAACTTGAACGCCAGGTCCTCACCCCACAAGCCCATCAAGCGAGCGAGCCGCTCGCGCGCCGCGCGCTCGCCCTGCTGCGCCCGGGCAAGTTGCGCCGTCGCCTCGGCGTAGAAGGCCTGCTCGCGCGCCTGGTCGAGCTTCGAGAAATTGCCGGCCGCCGCCATGCGGCGCGCGAGCTCCGCGCTGGCCTCGGCCGCCTCCTTCACCTGGGCGGCGTAGCGGGCGCTCTCCTGCGCGGCGACGGCGGAGAACCAGGCCCTGCGCGTTTCCAGCGCGACGCGCAGGCCCTCGGAGGCTGCGCGGTTCTGCGCCGAGGCGAGCCGCTTCTCCTCCACGCGTACCGAGAGCGGAATGGTGATGAGGCCGAGCACGTCGAAGAACACGCTGCGCTCGTACTCGGTCTCGTCGCCCCGGCGCAACCGAGCGAACGAGAACACCGGCCCGCGCCAGCGGCTTGCCTGGACGAGGTCGGCCTCCGCAATTCCCACTTCGGCGTAGCCAGCCTGCAGTCCCGGGTTGTTGAGCAGCGCGATCTGCACCGCGCTTTCCGCAGACAGCGGCTGTGCGAGCAGCTCCTTCACGCGCCCGCGCAACGAATCGCCTTCCCAATCCGAGCGTGCCCACTTCGTCTGCGCTCCGGTGCGCTCCTGCACCGCCTGCTCGACCGGCCCGAAGCCCGCATCGTCGCTGAGGCTCACGCAGCCTGCGAGGAGCGAGCCAAGGAGGGTGCCGGCGAGCCGCTTCATCGGCGCTCTCCGTGCGGCATGGGTTTCTTCAGCACTCCGGCATGTCCGCCTACGCGCGCCACCTCGTCGTTGACCTCCCTCCAGGGAGCCATTTCCTGTTCGCGGTAGGGCCGATAGTCCTCAAACGCCGAGCGATACGTGACCGCCGGTACGCGCGCTTCCGGCTTTGCCGGGTCCTTCCTGCCCTCGCTCTGCGCGAAAGCAGTGCCGCCGGCGCAGGCCGACAGCAGCAGCACAAGTGCTCTCTTCATTGCTCTCTCGACGTCATGGGTACGCACGCAGGCGTGCGCAACACGCAGCTCGCCCTAAGGGCGCGCTGCAACCGCTTCAGACGTCAGACAGCCAGCGGTGGACGGTCGAGCTTTTCCGGCAGGAAGCCGGCAGGCAGGAATGGCAAGGTCGCGAACGCGGCGGGCGGAGACTCCTGCGGCACGAAGACCTGCAGGGCGGGCGCGATCGAGGCCGCGGCACAACAGGCCACGCACGGCGCGCAGTGGGAGGCGGAATCGTCCTCGTGCGGCGCCGAATGGTCCGCATCGTGGCCGTGATCGTGCGAAGCCGGCGCGCCGGTATCGTGGTGCCCGATGGCCATGCATACCCCGGCCGTGACCGATGCCATCCCCTGCATGGGTATGGCGAAAACCAGTGCGAGCGCGACGAGCAGCCGGAGGAACTTGATGGGCATCAATTGTGGATTCTACCGTAGCCCTTCGACTCGCGAGCCCAGCCGGGGTTCCGCAGGTGGGCTCGGTTCTTGCGGCGGGCCGGGTTTTCGGAGGCTCTATGCCACATCAACAGTTCCAATCCTGCATCGATACCTGCAATAACTGCGCAGTCGCCTGCGACCATTGCGCCGCCTCCTGCCTGGGCGAGAAGGACGTCAAGGCGATGGCCCGCTGCATCCAGATCGACATGGACTGCGCCGCGATCTGCCGGCTCGCCGCCGGCTACATGGCCCGCGGCAGCGAGCTTGCGGGACTGATCTGCGAAACCTGCGCCGAGGTGTGCGAGGCCTGCGCCCAGGAATGCGAGAAGCACTCCGCCATGGAGCACTGCCGCGCGTGCGCCCAGGCCTGCCGGCGTTGCGCCGAGGAATGCCGCCGTATGGCCTCCTCCCAGCCGCGACGCCCCCAAGCAGGCCAGGCTGCCCGCCCGGGAGCACACTGAGGCGCAAGCCGCACCCTTCACGCAGGCTTCGCTTTCCGGCTCGAGATAGCGCTCAGTGGTGGTGGGCATGCACCACCGCATGCCCGCGCCCGCGCGCGATGAGCCAGCGGTTGACCGGAAACGCCGCGGCTGCGGCGACCGCCAGCGCCACGGCAAGGCTGCCCCAGAACAGGAGGCTGTCCAGACCGGCATCCATCGCACCGGGAATCACCAGCATGAGGGCGTTATCGACGATCTCCATGACGGTGATGGAGGCAGTGTCCGCCGCCAGTGCCAGCTTGACCGCCCTTCCAACGGCCATGGCCTTGAGCAGCGGCAGCAGGGTTAGCGCATAGCCGAAGGCGAACGCGAGCACCACGGCCAGGGCGATGGTTTCGGCGTTGCCCCAGCCAAGCGCGGTACCGATCACAGGTCTTCGAGGATCGGGCACTCCGGGCGGTGGTCGCCGTGGCAGTGCCCATAGCTACGCCGAGATCGGCGGCGGCTAGCGCGGGCGCGTCGTTTACGCCGTCGCCGACCATCGCGATCCGGAATTGCCTGCCGAGCAGAGAAACGGCATCCGCCTTGTCCGCCGGCAGCACCTCGGCGCGCACCTGCGGTTGTCCCCGGTGAGCATGACGGTGCGGATGCCCCGCGCCCGCAGGTTCGCGATCGCTTCGGCCGCTTCCGGCCGCGGCGTGTCGCCGAACGCCATGGCGCCGAGCAGCGCCGGCCGGCCGGTGAGATCCGCCACCCAGGAGACGCTGTTACCCTGGCGCGCCAGCTCCTCGGCCTTGTCCTTCAAGGGATCGCGGTCCACGCCCACCTCGCGCATCCAGCGGCTCGAGCCGATCGCGACATGGCGGTCGGCAACCCGGCCTTCGATGCCGCGCCCGGGTACCGCACGCGCGTCAGCCCTGCGGCGAACGCCACGGGCCACCAGGAACGGTCTTTGACCGTCCGGGGGTCCGGGGCGAGCCGCGCGGAATAACCGGCGTTCTCGACGGCCGCGACCAACGCCTGCGGCGGCGCCCCTTCGGCAAGCGACACCGTGGCGGTTTCGGTGGAGGGTCAAGCGCTTGACCTTGCTACGATGGGAGAGTCCGGCCTGCGGCCATTGCGCGGGCGGGTGCAGAACCAGCCTGTCGCCGGACGAGGCGCTGCGCGAAATCAGCGAGGCGGGCTACACGCCGCGCTTGGAGCGCTGAGCAAGCACGGCGCGCGCACAGTTGTAGCCGGCAGCACCGGTGACGCCGCCGCCGGGGTGCATGCCGGGCCCGCACAGCCAGAGGCCTTCGATCGGGGTGCGGTAATGCGCGAGCTGGGGCAACGGGCGCATCCAGAGGGCTTGATCCAGCGCCAGCTCGACGTGATACGCCTGCCCCTCGGGCCAGCCCTCGCGCGCCTCGAGCTCGCGCGGCCCGAGCACCGAGGGCTCGGCATCGGGAAGCCCCGGAAGCAGGCGGCGCGTCGCGTCGGCGATCTCGCGGCCACCCGCATACGGGGTGTACTGGAAATGCACCTCGGTACCGTTGTCGACGGCGCGCGCTTCGAGGTAGGGGGCGCGCGACACGCGGCCATGCTTGACGTCGTCGTACGCGCGCTCGAGATAGTCGAGCGACGGCGCCACGACCAGGTTTCGCGGCTGCCCTTTGAAGAGGAGCTTGGCTACGACGCCGCGGCGCCGCAGATGCGACACCGCGCGTGCGAGCTGCGGATCGAGCCAACCCGGATCGGCAAGCTCGAGCAGCGTGCGGCGCGGGTCGAGCCCCGAAACCACAAGCGTCGCCTCCATCTCCTCGCCGCTCGCGAGCACCACCCCGGCCACGCGGCCTTCGCGCACGTTGATGCGCGCCACCGCAGCGGCGCGTGTCTCGACTGCGGCGGAGGCGCGCAGCAGCGCGCCCAGATTGGAGCGCGGAGGCCGAAACACGCCGGGCGGGCTGCCCACATGGTGGTGCAAGAGCCGGAAAGCGGTGCCCGCCGAGCGGGGACCCTGCTGCAGGTGGAGGATGCCCAGCGCGCCGAGCGCGCCTTTCAATGCGTCGCATTCGAACCAGTCGTCCAGCAGCTCGGCGACCGGCATGGGCAGGACCCGCATCAGGTCCTCCATGCCCTGGCGCCCGAGGCGGCGCACGCGCACGGCGAGCCCGATATCCATCGGGTTGACCGGCGGCTTGGCGTACATTTCCTCGAACACCGACGCGAGGGCCGCCATGCGCTCGCAAAAGTCCGGCCACTTGCCGGCATCCCTCGGGCTCACGCGGCGCAGCGATTCGACCGTGCGCGTCATGTCCTGCCAGAGATCCAGCGTGCCGCCGTCATCGAGCAGCAGAGAGGCCCAGGGATCCGCCCACCCGCTTTGAATGCTTACGCCGAGCGCTTGCGGGATGGCCGGCGCAACCCAGCCGTCGTCTGCCTTGCCCCCGGTCAGCCCCTCGTTCAGCAAGGTCACCCGGTGGCCGGCGCGGGCGAGCAGGTGACCCGCGACCAGGGCGTCGGTGCCGCTGCCGAGCACGATCACGCTCACGCGCGCCTGCCGAGGATCTGAAAGGCGGCGTTGCGACCCGAGGCGCCCATGACGCCGCCGCCCGGGTGCGTGCCCGAGCCGCATTGCCATAGCCCCTCGATCGGCGCACGATAGCGCGACCAGGCCGGCACCGGCCGCAGGAAGAACATCTGGTGCAGCGACAGCTCGCCCTGGAAGATATTGCCCTCCGACAGGCCGACGATGCGCTCGATGTCCGCGGGCGTGACGACCTGCCGGTGGAGGATCGCCGATTTCAGGTTGGGCGCGTACTCGGTCAGGGTGTCGACCACCGCATCGCCGAGCGCCTCGCGCCGCCCGTCGGTCCAGCCGCCCGCGAGGTGGTAAGGCGCGTACTGCACGAAGATCGACATGACATGCTTGCCGGGCGGCGCCATTCCGGGATCGAGCATCGACGGGATGACGATGTCCATGTACGGGCGGCGCGAGAACTGCCCATATTTCCCCTCGTCGTAGGCGCGCTCCAGGTAGGCGATGCTCGGGCTGATCGACACCGCGCCGCGCAGGTGCGGACCCCGGCCCGGCAGGCAGGTGAAGCTGGGCAGCTCGCCCAGGGCGAGATTCACCTTGGCCGAGGCGCCGCGGAAGCGAAAGCGCCGGATGGCGGCGGCGAAATCTGCGGGGAGGTGGTTCTCTCCCACCAGGTCCATGAAAGTGCGCCGCGGATCGGCGGACGAAACCACGATGCTGCCGCGTACTTCCTCGCCGCCTTCGAGCACCGCGCCCACCGCACGCTCTCTCTCGATCAGGATCTGCGCTACGGGCGCGGAGGTGCGGATCTCGGCGCCCGCGGCCTGCGCCGACGCGGCGATGGCGGCGCTGACCGAGCCGTTGCCCCCCTTGGCGAACCCCCACGCGCGAAACACCCCATCGAGCTCGCCCATGTAGTGGTGCAGCAGCACGTACGCCGTGCCGGGCGAGCGCGGCCCGAGCAGCGTGCCGATGATGCCGCTCGCCGCCTTGGTGGCCTTGAGCGCCTCGGTCTCGAACCACTCGTCGAGGTAGTCGGCCGAGCTCATGGTGAGCAGCTTCCAGAGGGCGTTGAAATCCTTCTTGGCCAGGTTTCGGAAGTAGCGTCCCAGGTTGAGCGTGTCGAGCAGCTCGCGCGGGTGCAGCGAGGCCGGGTCGGGCGGCGCCATGCGCAGCATCGGCTTGACGAGGCGCGCCATCTGGTGCAGCACCAGCCCGAAGTCGTCGTAGGCCTCCGCGTCGCGCAGCGAGTGGCGCGCGAGCTCGCGCCGGTTCTGGTCGTGGTCGTTCCACTGCGCGAGGTAGTCGCCCGCTTTACCTCCTCCCTGCAGGGGAGTCAGCGTGCTCTCCAGCGGCAGGATGTGCAGGCCGTGGCGTGCCAGCTCCAGGTCGCGGATGATCTCCGGCCGCAGCAGGCTGACGACATAGGAGAACACCGAGAAGCGGAAGCCCGGAAAAACCTCTTCGCTAATTGCCGCGCCGCCCACGCGCTCGCGCCGCTCGAGCACCACGACGCGCTTGCCCGCGCGCGCGAGGTAGGCTGCGCAAACCAGGCCGTTGTGCCCGCCCCCGACTATGACGGCATCGTAAGGCTTCACGCGCGCTTTCGTTCCGGATCAAAAAACGGCTTCTTCACTACGCGCGCGGCGGCTCGCTTGCGCCGATGCTCGACCGTGACTTCCATGTCGAGCTGCGTGCCGGGCCGGGCCCACGGCGTGCGCAGATGCGCGAGCGTCACGTACTTCTTGAGCAGCGGCGACCAGCCGCCGCTGGTGGCGTAGCCCACCTGCTCGACGCCCGAGTAGATCGGCACGCTCGCGCGCCAGGCGGTGGCCGGGAGCCGGGTGGCGAGGCCGACATCGGCGTAGAGGCGCTCGAGCCCTTCCCAGCCGATCTCGACGCCGCAGAACTGCCATTGCGGCCCGCGCACCTTCTGCGCCGCCAGCGCCTGCCGGCCGACGAACTGCGGCTTGTCCAGGTTCACCGCCCAGGCGAGATCCAGCTCGTAGGGCGAGGACTTCTGGCCCTCGATGAGCGCCTTGTTGGCGGGCACATAATCCACGTCGATCAGCATGAGCCCCGCCTCGATGCGTGCGACATCCAGTGCCAGCATGCCGGCGGGCTGGAGGCCGTAGGGCGTGCCCGCCCCGATCAGCGCGTCCCATAGGGAAAGGGCCTTTTCCCTGTCCACCCAGATCTCAAAGCCGAGATCTCCGGTGTAGCCGGTGCGGGTCAACGTGACCGGTATGCCGCGCAGCGTGGTTCGCGCGAGGCGGAAGTACTTCAGGAGCGGTATCTCGCCCAGCTCTTTCAGGATGGCGAGGGAACAAGGCCCCTGCAAGGACACCGCGGCGAGGGAATCGGAAACGTCCTCGATCGTGACCTCCAGGCCCAACGCATTGGCTTCCAGCCAGCGCAGGTTAGGCTCCGCGGCCGTCATGCGGAACTCGTCCTCCCCGAGCCGCGCCACGGTGCCGTCGTCGATAACCTTGCCGGCGGCGTCGCACCACGGCGTGTACAGGACCTGTCCGACCTGCGAGCCCAGCACGTTGCGGGTCACCACCCGGTCGAGCAGCCGCGCGGCGTGCCTGCCTCCAACGCGGTACTTGTAGAGCGGCGAGACGTCGAACAGGGCGGCGGCGGCGCGGATCGAGTGGTACTCGCGCTCGTGCGAAAGCTCGTAGGAGCTCGCCACGACGTAGCCCGCCCAGCGCCGCCAGGCATGGCTTACGCAGAGCGCCGAGGTGCGCTCGTGGAACGGGGTGGTCTTGAGCATCTACAGCCGGACACCGGTCTCCGCATCGAAGTAATGCGCATGGGCGGGCTCGTAGCGCAGAGGCAATTTTCCGGCCCGCGCGTCGAAGGCGGCATGCAAGCGCGCCGCCACGCGGGTGCCCTGCGGCAGGTGCCCGTGGACCAGGGTGTCGGCCCCCAGCGGCTCGATGAGATCGATGTCGGCCGTGAGCAGGGCTTCGGCCGCGCTGCACGGCTGCAGGTGCTCGGGCCGCACGCCGAACAGCACCCGGCGCCCGTCGCGCTCCCCCGGGATCAGATTCATCGGCGGCGAGCCGATGAACGCGGCGACGAAGGTAGTGGCCGGCCGGGTATAGACCTCGATCGGCGCGCCGATCTGCTCCGCGCGGCCGGCGTTCATGACGATCATGCGGTGCGCGAGCGTCATGGCCTCGACCTGGTCGTGCGTGACGTACAGGCTGGTGGTGCCCAGGCGCCGGTGCAGCGCCTGCAGCTCGGCGCGCATCTGCACGCGCAGCTTGGCATCCAGGTTCGACAGCGGCTCGTCGAACAGGAACACCGCGGGCTCGCGCACGATCGCCCGACCCATCGCCACGCGCTGGCGCTGGCCGCCGGAGAGCTGGCGCGGCTTCCTCTTCAGGAACTCGCCCAGCTCGAGGATGGCGGCCGCCCTCTGTACGCGGCTTTCGATCTCGTCCCGCGAGAACCCCTTGATGCGCAGGCCGTAGGACATGTTCTCGTACACGCTCATGTGCGGATAGAGCGCGTAGTTCTGGAACACCATGGCGATGTCGCGGTCCTTGGGCTCCAGCTCGTTCACCACGCGGCCGCCGATGCGGATCTCGCCGGCGGTGATGGGCTCCAGCCCGGCGACCATGCGCAGCAGCGTCGACTTGCCGCAGCCCGACGGCCCCACGATCACCACGAACTCGCCGTCCGCCACCTCGGTGCTGACCCCGTGGATCACCTCCAGCTCGCCGTACTTCTTGCGTACGTCATGGAAAGAGACTGCGGCCATTATTTCTCGGTCTCCACCAGGCCCCGCACGAACCAGCGCTGCATCAGGAGCACGACCAGCGCGGGCGGGATCAAAGCCAGCATGGCGGTCGCCATCACCAGGTTCCATTCGTTGGCCGCATCGCCGCCGACCAGCATGCGGTTGATGCCGATCACGACCGTATACATGCTTTCCTCGCTGGTGATGAGCAGCGGCCACAGGTACTGGTTCCAGCCGTAGATGAACTGGATCACGAAGAGAGCCGCGATGGTGGTCTTCGACAGTGGCAGCACCACGTCCCAGAAGAAGCGCATGGGGCCGGCGCCGTCGATGCGCGCCGCCTCGGCAAGCTCGTCGGGCACGGTGAGGAAGAATTGCCGGAACAGGAACGTGGCGGTGGCCGAAGCGATGAGCGGCAGGGTCAGCCCGACATAGGAGTTGAGCATGCCCAGGTCCGAGACCACCTGGAAGGTGGGGATGATGCGCACCTCCACGGGCAGCATGAGGGTGATGAAGATCATCCAGAAGAAAAAGCCGCGCAGCGGAAAGCGGAAATAGACGATGGCGAAGGAGGCGATGATGGAGATGGCGATCTTGCCCAGCGCGATGGCGAGCGCCATGACCGTGCTGTTGAACAGCATGGTGGCGACCGGCGCGGCCGAGCCGGTGGTCGATCCGGCGCTGAGCGCCTGGGCATAGTTGGCGAACAGCTGGTCGCCCGGCAGCAGCGGCATGGGCACCTGCATGATGTCCTCGAGCCGGTGGGTCGAGGCGACGAAAGTGACGTAGAGGGGAAAGGCGACCGCCAGCACGCCCAGGATGAGCACGGCGTGCGACATGGCGGTGAGCAGGGGGCGCTTCTCGATCATCAGTAATTCACCCGGCGCTCGACGAAGCGGAACTGCACCGCGGTCAGGGCGATGACGATGAACATCAGGATCACCGACTGCGCCGAGGAGCCGCCCAGGTCGGCGGCCTTCACCCCGTCGTAGTACACCTTGTACACGAGGATATGCGTGGCCTGCGCCGGCCCGCCCTGGGTGGTGGCGTCGATCACGCCGAACGTATCGAAGAATGCGTAGACGATGTTGACCACCAGCAGGAAGAAGGTGGTGGGCGAGAGCAGCGGGAAGACGATGGTCCAGAAGCGCCGCGCCGGCCCGGCGCCGTCGATCGCCGCCGCCTCGATCAGCGAGCGCGGAATGGACTGCAGGCCGGCGAGGAAGAACAGGAAGTTGTAGGAGATCTGCTTCCACACCGAGGCGACCACCACCAGCAGCATGGCCTGGTCGGCGTGGATGATCCAGTTCCAGTCGATGCCGGCGCGCTTGAGCACGTAGGTGACGATGCCGATGGACGGGGCGAACAGGAATGCCCACAACACGCCGGCCACCGCGGGCGCCACCGCGTAGGGCCAGATGAGCAGCGTGCGGTAGGCGAGCGCGCCGCGCAGCACGCGGTCGGCCACGGCGGCGAGTACGAGCGAGATGGCGAGCCCGGAGAAGGCCACCAGCGCGCTGAACAGCGCCGTGGTGCCGAACGACGCGAGATAGTTCTCGTCGCCGAACAGGCGCTCGAAATTCGCCAGCCCGACGAACTCGGTGCGCAGGCCGAACGCGTCCTGCTCCTGGAAAGAGAACCACACCGCCTGCGCCGCCGGCCAGAAGAAGAAAACCAGCGTGACCGCGATCTGCGGCGCGAGCAGCGCGTACGGCAGCCACGCCGAGCGGAAGACGACCCGCTTCTCCATGGAGGAACGAAGAGAAGCCCGGCGGGCTTGTCTTCCGTGACTACCTGTTCGCGGCTTCGAACCGCCGCAGGATGTCGTTGCCGCGCCTTACCGCATCGTCGAGCGCGGCTTTCGGCTCCTTGCTGCCGGAGAACACGGCCTCGAGCTCCTCCTCGATCACCTCGCGGCCCTGCACGAAACTGCCGAAGCGCAGCCCCTTGGAATTGGCGGTGGGCGGCTTGTGCGTGAGCTGGCGGATGGTCAGGTCGGCGCCGGGGTTCTTGTCGTAATAGCCGGACTTGCGCGTCAGCTCGTACGCGGCCAGCGTGATGGGCACGTAGCCGGTGCCGGTGTGCCACTCCATCTGGATCTCCGGCCGCGACAGGAAGGCGAGGAACTTGGCCACCCCGCGGTACTCCGGCGGCTTCTTGCCGCCCATCACCCACAGGGAAGCGCCGCCGATGATCGAGTTCTGCGGCGCCCCCTTGACGTCGTCGTGGTAGGGGATGAAATGGCTGGACCACTCGAAGCGCGCCGCCTTGCGGATTCCGGCGGTGGCACTGGCGCTGCCGCTGAACATCGCGCATTCGCCGCTCGAGAACTTGGCGTCGCCCTGGTTGGTGCGGCCGGCGTAGGTGAACAGGCCGCGCTTGGCCATGTCGCCCAGCATCGCCACGTGCCGCACGTGCAAGGGGGAATTGAACGTGAACTGCGTATCGACTCCGCCCATGCCGTTCTGCTTGGTGCCGATGGGCACGTTGTGCCAGGCGCTGAAGTTCTCGATATGCATCCAGGAGGGCCAGCTCGTGGTGTAGGCGCAGTCCTGTCCCGACCCTTTCAGCTTCTCCGCGGCCGCCACGACCTGCGCCCAGGTCACCGGCGCCTTGTCCGGGTCGAGCCCGGCCTTCTTGAAACGGTCCTTGTTGATGTAGAACAGCACCGTCGAGCTGTTGAAGGGGAACGACAGCATGTTGCCCTTCAGGTCGGTGTAGTAACCGGCGACGGTGGGCAGGTAGGCCTTCGGGTCGAACGGCTCCTTGGCGTCGGCCATCACCTTGGTCACCGGCACCACGGCGCCCTTGGCCGCCATCATGGTCGCCGTGCCGACCTCGAAGACCTGCAGGATGTGCGGCGCATTGCCGGCGCGGAAGGCGGCGATCGCGGCGGTCATCGACACCGGATACTGGCCCTTGTAGACCGCCACCACCCGGTAGTCCTTCTGGCTCGCGTTGAACTTGCCGGCGAGGTCGTTGAGCCGCTCGCCCAGCGCGCCACCCATGGAATGCCACCACTGGATTTCGGTTTGCGCCTGCGCGGTGGGCGCGAACAGCGCGCCTGCCGCTACCACCAGCGCCAGCTTCTTGAAGCTCATGACTCCTCCTCTAGGTAGGCAAGGTTATTCCACGGTGACCGACTTCGCCAGGTTTCGCGGCTTGTCCACGTCCGTGCCGCGCGCCAGGGCCGCATGGTAGGCGAGCAGCTGCAGCGGCACGACATGGAGAATCGGGGACAGCGGGCCGTAGTGCTCGGGCAGCCGGATGACATTGACCCCGGCGGAGGCGGCGATGCGGGTGTCGGCGTCGGCGAATACGTAGAGCTCCCCGCCGCGCGCCCGCACTTCCTGCATGTTGGACTTGAGCTTTTCCAGCAGCGTGTCGTTCGGCGCCACGGTGACCACCGGCATCTCCGCCGTGACCAGGGCAAGCGGCCCGTGCTTGAGCTCGCCGGCGGGGTAGGCCTCGGCATGGATATAGGAGATTTCCTTCAGCTTCAGCGCGCCTTCGAGGGCGATCGGGTAGTGCAGGCCGCGGCCCAGGAACAGCGCATGCTCCCTTTTGGCAAAGCGCGCCGCCCAGGCGATGATGCTCGGCTCGAGCGCGAGCACCGCGCCCAGGGCCGTCGGCAGATGGCGCAGCGCCTTCAGATGGCTTTGTTCCTCCTCGGAACCCAGACGCCCGCGCAGCTTCGCCAGCGTCAGCGCGAGCAGGAACAGGCCGGTAAGCTGGGTGGTGAACGCCTTGGTCGACGCTACCCCGATCTCGGCCCCGGCATGGGTCAGGAAGCGCAGCTCGGTCATGCGCATCATCGCGCTGCTCGCGACGTTGCACACCGCGAGCGTGGCCGAATGGCCGAGCGAGCGTGCGTGCTTCAGCGCCGAGAGCGTGTCGGCGGTCTCCCCGGACTGGGAAACCACCACCACCAGCGCCTCGGGATCCGGCACGCTCGTGCGGTAGCGGTACTCGCTCGCAATCTCGACCGTGCAGCGCATGCCGGCGATGGACTCCAGCCAGTGCCGCGCCACCAGCCCCGCATGCCAGCTCGTGCCGCAGGCGAGGACCAGGATCGATTTGACCTTGGGGAGTAGCGCCGCGGCCGAGGGGCCGAACATTTCGGGCGTAATGCCGGCTATCGATTCCAGCGTGTCGGACACGGCGCGCGGCTGCTCGAAGATCTCCTTCTGCATGAAATGGCGGTAAGGGCCGAGCTCGGCCTCGATGCCGCTCGACTTGACCGTCTGCACCTCGCGGGTCACCGCGCGGCCGTCGCGGTCGAGCGCCTTCCATGCGCCCTGCGAGATGGCCACCACGTCGCCTTCCTCGAGATACGCGATGCGCTCGGTGGCGCCGGCAATGGCGAGCGCGTCGGAGGCGAGGAAGTATTCTTCCTTTCCCTCACCCACGACCAGCGGGCTGCCGGCGCGCGCGCCGACCACCGTGCCGGGGGCGGCTTTGGAAACCACCGCGATCGCATAAGCGCCTTCGAGCCGGCGCACCGCGCGGCCCACCGCCGCGAGCAGGTCGCCGTCGAACAGGCTGTGCACGAGGTGCGCGATCACCTCGGTATCGGTCTGGCTCTCGAAGCGGTAGCCTTGCGCCTGCAGCTCGGCGCGCAGCGCCTCGTGGTTCTCGATGATGCCGTTATGCACCACCGCGATCTCCCCGCGCGAGACGATGGGGTGCGCGTTCTCGGTGGCCGGCGCGCCGTGCGTGGCCCAGCGCGTATGGGCGATGCCGGTGGTTGCCGCGACGCCTTTCACCTGCACGGCAAGGTCCTGCACGCGGGACACCGTGCGCACCAGGCCGAGCGCCCCGTCGCGCAGCACCGCCACCCCGCAGGAGTCGTAGCCGCGGTACTCGAGGCGCCGCAGGCCCTCGACCAGCACCGGTACGATGTCACGGCGCGACGCCGCGCCGACGATGCCGCACATGGCTAGCTCTTCTTCTTCAGCGGCGGCTTCCACGACGCGATGGAAACCTGTTTGGCGCGCGCCACGGTGAGCTGGCCGGCGGGCGTGTCCTTGCTGATGGTCCAGCCGGCGCCGATGTAGGAGCCGCGCGCGGTGGGCACAGGCGCCACCAGCGTGGCATCCGAGCCGATGAAGCAATCGTCCTCGATCACGGTGCGGTGCTTCGTCGCGCCGTCGTAGTTGCAGGTAATGGTGCCGGCGCCGACGTTCACGTTGCTGCCGACCTCGGCGTCGCCGATGTAGCTCAGGTGGTTCGCCTTCGACCCGGCGCCGAGGCGGCTCGCCTTGACCTCGACGAAGTTGCCCACGTGCACGTCCTCGGCGAGGCTGGTGCCGGGCCGCAGGCGCGCGTATGGGCCCAGGCGGCAGCGCGCGCCGACTTCCGAGTCTTCCAGATGCGAGAAGGCGAGGATCTCCGAGCCGGCGGCGACCGAGACGTTGCGCAGCACGCAGTTGGGCCCGATGCGCACGCCATCGCCGAGCGACACGCCGCCCTCGAACACGCAGTTGACGTCGATCGCCACGTCCTTGCCGCAGGCGAGCTCGCCGCGCACGTCGATGCGCGCCGGATCGGCGAGCGTCACCCCGGCTTCGAGAAGGCGCTCGGCCTGCATGGCCTGGTGGCGCCTTTCCAGCTGCGCGAGCTCGCGCTTGGAATTGACGCCGGCCACCTCCCAGGCGTGCTCGGCCTTCACCGCGCTTACCGGAACGCCTTCGGCGACCGCGAGGGTCACCACGTCGGTGAGGTAGTACTCGTTCTGCGCATTGCGGTTGGTGAGCTTCGCCAGCCATGCCGAAAAGCGCTTCGCGCTCGCCGCCATGAAGCCCGCGTTGATCTCGTGCAGCGCGAGCTCCTGCGCGCTCGCGTCCTTGTGCTCGACGATGCGCGCCAGGCGGCCGGCGGCGTCGCGCACGATGCGGCCGTATCCCGCCGGCGCATCGAGGTCGGCGGTCAGGACGGCGAGCCCTTCGCGTGCGGCGCTCGCCAGGCGGCGCAGCGTCTCGGTGCGCACCAGCGGCACGTCGCCGTAGAGGATCAGCACGTCGGCGCCCGTACCGATACGCGGCATCGCCTGCTGCACGGCATGCCCGGTGCCGAGCTGCTCGGCCTGCACCACCCACTCGACCTGCGCGCCGTCGAATGCCGCACGCACCTCCTGCGCGCCGTGACCGACGACCACCACGATGCGCTCGGGCGACAGGGCGCGCGCCGCCGCCAGCACGTGCCCGAGCAGCGGCCGGCCGGCGAGCGGATGCAGGATCTTCGGACGCGTCGAGCGCATGCGCTTGCCCTGGCCCGCCGCGAGAACGATGATTTCCAATGCCATGCGTTTGAATCCGTGCCGATTCTAGCGTTTTCACCTAGACTCGTCGCATGGCGCAGGAGTATTTCGAGATCAGCTTCCGGCTGGTGGCGGCGCTGCTCGCCGGCGGCCTCATCGGGCTGGAGCGCAGCCATCGCGGCCGCCCGGCCGGATTCCGCACCCACGCCCTGGTCTGCCTCGCTTCCAGCCTGCTCATGCTGGTCACGGTGTACGAGACGCACTGGTTCCCGCAGACCGCGAGCGCGCGGGTGATCGTCGATCCCACCCGCATGGCGCAAGGCATCATGACCGGCATAGGCTTCCTCGGCGCCGGCGCGATCATCAAGGAGGGCCTGTCGGTGCGCGGCCTGACCACCGCGGCATCGATCTGGGTCACCGCGGCCATCGGCGTGCTGACCGGCATCGGCTTTTACTTCGCTGCGGCCCTGGGCACGGTGCTGGTGCTCGGCACGCTGTCGCTGTTCCGCTGGGTGGAGGCGCGGCTGCCGACCGAGTCCTACGCGAGCTTCGTAGTGCGCTTCAAGCGCGAGTCGGCGATCTCCGAGCCCGATTTGCGCAAGCTGGTGGCCGAGCACGGGTTCACGCTGTACCACATGAGCTACCGCCTGCACGGCCAGGTCGACGTGCTGGAGTTCCGCACCGTGATCCGCACCATGCAGCCGGCCAACCTCGCCCGGCTTTCGCACACGCTGAGCGCGGACAGCCGGGTGATGGATTACCGCATCGCCCCGACCAGCGAATAGTGCTGGAGGCGGATCTCGCCGCGGCGTTCGCCCGCGTCGCGCTCGCCAACGTGCAGCGCGAGTATCCGCGGCGCCTGGATCAGGTCCTCACCTCGCCGGATGCCGAGTGGCGCCCGCGCGCGCTGCACCCGGCATTCTTCGGCAGCTACGACTGGCATTCGGCGGTGCACATGCACTGGCTGCTCGCGCGCTTGCTACGCTTGCACCCGTCGCTCGAAGCGAGAATTGCCCCGGTGATGGACCAGCACCTGTCGGCGCAAAGCATGGCACGCGAGCTCGCCTTCTTCGGCAGTCCGGGCGGCGCGACGTTCGAGCGCCCCTATGGCTGGGCCTGGCTGCTTGCGCTGCAGGCCGAGCTGCGGCGCCTGGGCCGCTGGCACGAGACGCTCGAGCCGCTGGCGGAGGAGCTGGCGCGCCGCCTGCGGCGCTACCTGCGCGACCTGCCTTACCCCGTGCGCGCGGGTACGCACGGCAACAGCGCCTTCGCCTGCCTTCTTGCGCTGGACTACGGCATGCGGGAGGAGGTGGAGGCCGCGGCGCGGCGCTGGTATCTGGCCGACCGGGACTGTCCCGTGGCCTACGAGCCGTCGGGAGACGACTTCCTGTCACCGGCGCTCGTCGAAGCGGTGCTGATGCAGCGCATCCTGGGCGCCCGGGAATTTGCCGGGTGGCTGAAGACATTCTTGCCGGATCCCGGCCCGTTGGCGCGGCCGCCGCGCGTGGTCGACCATGCCGACCCGAAGCAAAGCCACCTCGACGGCTTATGCCTGTCGCGCGCCTGGTGCTTCAGGCTGCTGGGCTTCGAGGCGCTCGCCCGGGTGCACCTGGAGGCGGGATTGCCGCAGGTCATCGGCGGCGACTACGCGGGCGAGCACTGGCTCGCCACGTTCGCGGCGCTTGCGCTTAGCGCGGAAGCTCCGAAAAGCCCATGAGAAACTCGTCGACCGCCCGGGCGCACTGGCGGCCTTCACGGATGGCCCACACGACGAGCGATTGGCCGCGGCGCGTGTCGCCGGCGGCGAAAACCTTCGGTACCGACGTAGCGTAGGCGCCTTCGCCGTCGGTGGGCGCCTTGGCATTGCCGCGCGCGTCCTTCTCCACGCCGAATTCCTCCAGCATCGACTGCAGCGGGGAGACGAAGCCCATCGCGAGCAGCACCAGGTCGGCCGGAAGCACCGCTTCGGAGCCGGCCACCTCGTGCGGCTTGCCGTCTTTCCACTCCAGGCGCACGGTCTTGAGCGCCTTCACCTGGCCGCGCTTTTCTCCGTCCCCGCCGATGAATTCCTTGGTGGCGACGGACCAGTCGCGGTTGACGCCCTCCTCGTGCGATGAGGAGGTGCGCAGGCGCGTGGGCCAGTAAGGCCACACCGGGTTGCGCTCCGCGTCCGGCGGCATTGGCAGCAGCTCGAACTGCGTCACCGATCTCGCGCCGTGGCGGTTCGACGTGCCCACGCAATCCGAGCCGGTGTCGCCCCCGCCGATGATCACCACGTGCTTGCCGGTGGCCCACAGGTCCCCGACATCCTGGTCGCCGGCTACGCGCTTGTTCTGCAGCGGCAGGAACTCCATGGCGAAATGCACGCCCGCGAGGTCGCGCCCGGGAATCGGCAGGTCGCGCGGCTGCTCTGCGCCGCCGGCGAGCACCACCGCGTCGAACTGCGCCAGCAGCTTATCCGCTGCCACCGAGCTCCTCGCGTCGCTGCCGACGCCCCGGCCGGGCGCATGCTTGCCGATCATCACGCCCGGGCGGAACTTGACGCCTTCGGCGCGCATCTGCTCCAGGCGCCGGTCGATGACGCCCTTCTCGAGCTTGAAATCGGGGATGCCGTAGCGCAGCAGCCCGCCGATGCGATCGCTTTTCTCGAACACGCTGACGTCGTGGCCGGCGCGTGCGAGCTGCTGCGCGCAGGCGAGCCCCGCGGGGCCCGAGCCCACCACGGCGACCTTCTTGCCGCTCGGGCGGGCGGCCGGCTGCGCGCGCACCCAGCCTTCTTCCCATGCCTTGTCGATGATCGCGTGCTCGATGGACTTGATGCCGACGGGGTCCTCGTTGATCCGCAGCACGCACGCTTCCTCGCACGGCGCCGGGCACACGCGCCCGGTGAACTCGGGAAAGTTGTTGGTCGAATGCAGGACTTCGATCGCCGCTTTCCAGTCCTGGCGGTACACCAGGTCGTTCCAGTCCGGGATGATGTTGTTGACCGGGCAGCCCTGCATGCAGAAGGGAATGCCGCAGTCCATGCAGCGCGCGCCCTGCACGCCGGCGGCGTCGTCCGCCAGGCGCGCGTAGAACTCGCGGTAGTGCTTCTTGCGCGCCTCGGCGGGCTCGTGCGGCTCCTCCAGGCGCTCGTATTCCAGGAATCCGGTGATCTTGCCCACTTATTGATCCATCTAGGCGGCGACCTTCTTGTGGGCCATCTCGGCGAGCGCGCGCCGGTATTCCTTGGGGAACACCTTCACGAACCTGGCGCGGTACTCGCTCCACTTTTCCAGAATCTCGGCGGCGCGCCTGGAGCCGGTGTAGCGCGCGTGGTTGTCGATCAGCCGCTTGAGGCGCGCGTCGTCGTCGGCGTCGGCGAGCGCTTCCAGGTCGACCATCGCCGGGTTGCAGTGCCGGGCGAACTCGCCGTCGATATCCAGCACGTAGGCGTAGCCGCCCGACATGCCGGCCGCGAAGTTGCGCCCGGTGAGGCCGAGCACCACCACCACGCCGCCGGTCATGTACTCGCAGCCGTGGTCGCCGACGCCTTCGACCACCGCGTGCGCGCCGGAGTTGCGCACGGCGAAGCGCTCGCCCGCCACGCCGCGGAAATACGCCTCGCCGGCGATCGCCCCGTACAGCACCACGTTGCCGGTGATGATGTTCTCGGCCGGCTCGCCGCGGAACTTCGGCGACGGCTGCACCGAGATGCGCCCGCCCGAGAGCCCCTTGCCGCAGTAGTCGTTGGTGTCGCCGACCAGGTCGAGCGTCACGCCTTTCGCCAGGAACGCGCCGAAGCTCTGCCCGGCGGAGCCCGCCAGGCGCACATGGATGGTGTCCTCGGGCAGCCCCTCGTGGCCATAGCGCTGCGCGATGCGCCATGAAAGCATCGTGCCGACGGTGCGGTTGATGTTGCGGATGGGTATGTCGATCGTCACCTTCTCGCCGCGCTCGAGCGCGGGCGCGGCAAGCTCGATCAGCCGGTTGTCGAGCGCGCGCTCCAGGCCATGGCTTTGCACTTCATTGTGATAACGGGAAACCTCGGCCGGCATCTTCGGCGTGTAAAACACCTTGGAGAAGTCCAGCCCGCGCGCCTTCCAGTGCTCGATGCCCTTCTTCATGTCCAGCAATTCGGTGCGGCCGATCAGCTCGCTCAGGCTGCGCACGCCCAGCTGCGCCATGAGCTCGCGCACTTCCTCGGCCACGAAGAAGAAGTAGTTCACCACGTGCTCGGGCTTGCCCTCGAACTTGCGCCGCAGCACCGGGTCCTGGGTGGCGACGCCGACCGGGCAGGTGTTGAGATGGCACTTGCGCATCATGATGCAGCCTTCCACCACCAGCGGCGCGGTGGCGAAACCGAACTCGTCGGCGCCGAGGATCGCGCCGATCACCACGTCGCGGCCGGTCTTCATCTGGCCGTCGACCTGGACGGCGATCCTGCCCCTCAGGCGGTTGAGCACCAGGGTCTGCTGCGTTTCCGCGAGGCCCAGCTCCCATGGGGTACCGGCGTGCTTGATGGACGACCAGGGCGAGGCGCCCGTGCCGCCGTCGTGTCCGGCAATCGTGACATGGTCGGACTTGCCTTTGGCCACGCCCGCCGCAATGGTGCCCACGCCCACTTCCGAAACCAGCTTCACCGAGATCGCCGCCTCGGGATTGGAGTTCTTGAGGTCGTGGATGAGCTGCGCCAGGTCCTCGATCGAATAGATGTCGTGGTGCGGCGGCGGCGAGATGAGCTCCACGCCCGGCGTCGAGTAGCGCAGCTCGGCGATGTACTCGGAAACCTTGCCGCCGGGAAGCTGCCCGCCTTCGCCCGGCTTGGCGCCCTGCGCGATCTTGATCTGCAGCATCTCGGCGCTCGCCAGGTATTCCGCGGTCACGCCGAAACGTCCGGAGGCGACCTGCTTGATCTTGGATTTGAGCGAATCGCCTTCGCGCAAAGGGATGTCGACTTCTATCCTGGATTTGCCCAGGCGCGACTGCAGGCTTTCCCCTTGCCTGATCGGCGCGTAGCGGCGGCGGTCTTCGCCGCCCTCGCCGGTGTTCGATTTGCCGCCGATGCGGTTCATCGCAATGGCAAGGGTGGTGTGCGCCTCGGTGGAGATGGAGCCGAGCGACATCGCGCCGGTGGAAAACCGCTTCACGATCTCGGCGGCCGGCTCCACCTCCTCGAGCGGCACCGGCTTGCAGTCGCCCAGGCGGAAGTCGAACAGGCCGCGGAACGTGTTGTGGCGCCTGGACTGGTCGTTGATGAGCGCCGCGTATTCCTTGTAGGTGGCATAGGAATTGGCTCGCGCCGAATGCTGCAGCTTGGCGATGGCGTCCGGCGTCCAGGTGTGGTCCTCGCCGCGCACCCGCCAGGCGTACTCGCCGCCCGCGTCGAGCATGCTCTTGAGGACCGGGTCGGCCGGGTCGAAGGCGTCGTCGTGGATGCGCAGCGCCTCCTCGGCCACCTGGAAAAGGCCGATGCCCTCGATGTTCGACGCGGTGCCGGTGAAGTACTTGTCGACCAGCGACTTCGCCAGCCCCACCGCCTCGAACAGCTGCGAGCCGGTATAGGACATGTAGGTGGACACGCCCATCTTGGACATCACCTTCTTCAGGCCCTTGCCGATCGCCTTGACGTAGTTCCTGACGGCCTTGGAGCCCTTGTCGCGCGCGTGCAGCCCGAGGATGGTCTCGAGCGCGAGGTACGGGTGGACCGCCTCGGCGCCGTAGCCGCCGAGCAGGGCGAAATGATGCACTTCGCGCGCACTGCCCGTTTCCACGACCAGTCCGGTCGAGGTGCGCAGGCCCTTGCCGACCAGATGCTGGTGGATCGCCGACAGCGCGAGCAGCGCGGGGATCGCCACCCGCTCGCGGTCCACGTTTCGATCCGAGATCACGATGATGGAATAGCCCGAGCGCACCGCGTCCTCGGCCTGCGCGGCGAGCGAGGCGAGGCGCGCCTCCACCGCCTCCTTGCCCCAGGCCACCGGATAGGTGATGTCGAGCTCCCAGGACTTGAACTTGCCGCCGGTATAGCGCTCGATGTGCCGGATCTTCTCCATCTCGAAGAAGTCGAGCACCGGCTGCGACACTTCCAGGCGCAGCGGCGGGTTCAGCTCGTCGATGCCCAGCAGGTTGGGCTTGGGGCCGATGAACGACACCAGCGACATCACCAGGTCCTCGCGGATCGGATCGATGGCCGGGTTGGTGACCTGGGCGAACAGCTGCTTGAAGTAATGGTAGAGGGTCTTGTTCTTGTTCGAGATCACCGCGAGCGGCGAGTCGTTGCCCATGGAGCCGGTCGGCTCCTCGCCCGAGCCGGCCATCGGCTGCATGATGAACTTCAGGTCTTCCTGCGTGTAGGCGAAGGCCTGCTGGCGGTCGATGAGCGGCACCGACGACTTGAGCGGCGGCGTTTTCTCGCTCTCGACCTCGTCGAGCTTGACGCGGATGCGCTCGATCCACTCGGCGTAGGGACGCGCGCTGGCGAGCGAGTCCTTGAGCTCCTTGTCGTCGACGATGCGGCCCTTCTCCAGGTCCACCAGGAACATCTTGCCCGGCTGCAGGCGCCACTTCTTGACGATGCGCTCCTCGGGCACCGGCAGGCAGCCGCACTCGGAGCCCATGATGACCAGGTCGTCGTCGGTGACGATGTAGCGCGAGGGCCGCAGCCCGTTGCGATCGAGCGTGGCGCCGATCTGGCGTCCGTCGGTGAAGGCGATCGACGCCGGGCCGTCCCAGGGCTCCATCATGGCCGCGTGGTACTCGTAGAACGCGCGCCGCGCCGGATCCATCAGCGTGTGGTTCTCCCACGCCTCCGGGATCATCATCATCATGGCGTGGGCCACCGAATAGCCGCCCATCACCAGAAGCTCGAGCGCGTTGTCGAAGGACGCCGAGTCGGACTGCCCGGGGTAGATCAGCGGCCAGATTTTCTCCAGGTCCTTGCCGAGGATGGGCGAGGAGATGGCGCCCTGGCGCGCGCGGATCCAGTTCACGTTGCCGCGCAGCGTGTTGATCTCGCCGTTGTGGCAGATCATGCGGAACGGATGCGCGAGGTCCCAGGACGGAAAGGTGTTGGTGGAGAAGCGCTGGTGCACCAGCGCGAGCGCCGACTCGACGCGCGCGTCCTTGAGATCGAGGTAGTACTCGCCCACCTGGTAGGCGAGCAGCATGCCCTTGTAGACGATGGTGCGCGCGGACATCGACGGCACGTAGAACTCCCTGCCGTGCTGCAGCTGCAGCGCCTGGATGGCATGGCCCGAGCTCTTGCGGATGATGTACAGCTTGCGCTCCAGCGCATCGGTCACCGTCACGCCGCGGCCGCGGCCTATGAATACCTGCCGGATCACCGGCTCGAGCTTCCTCGCGGACTCGGCGAGGTCGCTCGAGTCCACGGGCACGTCGCGCCAGCCCAGCAGCACCTGGCCTTCGTCCTTGATGGCGCGCTCGATCTCGTACTCGCAGGCGATGCGCGAGGCCGGGTCGCGCGGCATGAACACCATGCCCACGCCGTACTGGCCCTTGGGCGGCAGCTTGACCCCCTGCTTCGCCATCTCCTCGCGCAGGAAGCGATCCGGAATCTGGATCAGCAGGCCCGCTCCGTCGGAGAGCTTCGGATCCCAGCCGACCGCGCCGCGGTGCGTGAGGTTGCGCAGCACCGTCAGGCCCTGCTCGACGATGGTGTGCGACTTCTTGCCCTTGATGTGCGCGACAAAGCCGACGCCGCAGGCATCGTGCTCGTTTTCGGGGTGGTATAGCCCCTGCCGACTCGGACGGTGAGGCAAGTTCATGGCGGAACTGCCGAATATACAATTACTGCGCTGCAGCGACAATGGCCCCGCGTACCGCGCCGTCGCCGACGCCACCCCGCAGCGCGGCGCGTCCGATGGCCTCCAGCACCACGAAGCGCAGCTTTCCCTGGGCGGCCTTCTTGTCCACCGTCATCAGCGCCATCAGCTCCTGCGGCGCCACGGCGGGGCCGGCGACCGGGAGCCCGGCGCGCTCGATCAGCCGCCGCGCCCGCGCCACGTCGCTCTCGTCGATCAAGCCCAGAGTCCTCGAGAGCTCCGCGGCCATCACCATGCCGGCAGCGATCGCCTCGCCATGCAGCCAGGCGCCATAGCCCATCCTCGCCTCGATCGCGTGGCCGAAGGTATGCCCGAAATTGAGCAGGGCGCGCACGCCGCTTTCGCGCTCGTCGGCCGCCACGATGTGCGCCTTGAGCTCGCAGCAGCGCTTGACCGCGTAGGCAAGCGCGGCGCCCTCCCGGGCGAGCATTCTGCCGAGGTTCGCCTCGAGCCACGCGACGAAGCCGGCGTCCAGGGCGAGCGCGTGCTTGATGACCTCCGCGAGCCCGGCGCGCAGCTCGCGCTCGGGCAGCGTGTCGAGGGTCGCGACGTCCGAAATCACGGCGAGCGGCTGGTGGAACGCGCCGATCATGTTCTTGCCGCGCGCGTGGTTGATGGCCGTCTTGCCGCCGACGGATGAATCGACCTGCGCGAGCAGGGTGGTGGGCAGCTGCAGAAACGGCATGCCGCGCTGGTACACGGCCGCGGCGAAGCCGGCGAGGTCGCCCACCACGCCGCCGCCGAGCGCCACGAGCAGCGTGTCGCGGCCGCAGCGCGCCTCCAGCAGGGCGTCGAACACGCGCTCCAGCGTCTGCCAGGACTTCGCCTGCTCGCCGTCCGGCACGATGATGTCGGTGACGCGCACCTCGCGCAGCGCCTGCCTCACCCGCGGAAGGTAAAGCGGGGCCACGACCTCGTTGGTGACGATGGCGGCGCTGCCGCCGGCCAGATGCGGCCGGTACAGCTCGGCGCGCTCCAGCAGGCCGGCGCCGATATGGATCGGATAGGAGCGCTCGCCGAGCGCTACGCGGAGGCTTTCCATCGCTCCTCCAGCCGTCCCAGCAGCGCGCGCGCCAGCGCCGGCACGCTTTGCGTGCCGCTTTCCATCACCACGTCGGCGAGGGAGCGGTACAGCGGGTCGCGCTGGGCGTGCAGCTCGCGCAGCCGACGCAGGGGATCGGCGCCCGTCAGGAGCGGCCGATTGCGGTCCTGCTTCACCCGCTCGAACAGGTCCTCGGGCCGTGCGTTGAGGTAGACCACCGTGCCGCCCGCGGCCAGGCGGCGCCGGTTGTCCTCCGCCATGACCGCGCCGCCCCCCGTGGCAAGCACGATGCCCTTGAGCGCGGTCAGCTCGGCGATGGCCTGCTGCTCCCGGGCGCGGAAGCCGGCCTCGCCTTCGATCTCGAAGATCACCGGAATCTTGACGCCGCAGCGGCGCTCCACCTCCTGGTCGGAATCGTAGAAGCGCAGCTTCAGGCGCCGCGCGAGCAGCCGCCCGACGGTGGTCTTGCCCGCGCCCATCAGCCCCACCAGGTAGACGTTGCCCTTCATCGCCCCCATTGTAGAAACAAAAACGGCCGGGGGGACCCGGCCGTTGAACCGCCCAGAGGTGAAGACCTGGCGATCAGCGAATCGTAAGGCGTTCGTTGACGATGCGCGGGGTGATGAAAATCAGGAGCTCCGTCTTGTTGGTCGTGGTGGTGTTGTTGCGGAAGAAAAAGCCCAGCACCGGGATGTCGCCGAAAAAGGGCACCTTGGTGAGATCGGTGCGGTCGTTCTGCTCGTAGATGCCGCCGATCACCACCGTGCCGCCGTTCTCGACCAGCACTTCCGTCTTCACGTGCTTGGTGTTGATCTGCACGCCGGCCGGCGTGGTGGCGCCCGGCTGGTCCTTGTTCACGTCCAGCGTCATGATGATGTTGCCGTCCGGCGTGATCTGCGGCTTCACCTTCAGGGCGAGGTTGGCCTTGCGGAAGGACACGGCGGTGGCGCCGGACGAGGTGGCCTGCTGGTACGGAATCTCCGTGCCCTGCTCGATGACCGCCTCGACCTGGTCCGCGGTGAGCACCCTCGGGCTGGCGATGATCTTGCCGCGGCCGTCGGCCTCGAGCGCAGAGAGCTCCAGGCTGAGGAAGCGCGACAGGCCGTTGTTGAACAGGATGAAGGCGAACTGGCCGGCGTTGAAGCTGTTGAAGCCGGTCGCCGGAAGGTTCGAGTTCAGGCCCGGGCCGATGATCGTCGCATCGCCGTCGACGATGCCCATCGCCTGGCCGGTGTTCTGGATCTCGGCGCCGATGTTGCCGCGCACGCCGACCCGCGAGCCGAGCGGCGTGCGGTTGGCAGCGCCCGCCTCGACGATGCCCAGGCGCGCGCCCAGGCTCTTCGAGAAGGCGTCGTTTGCCTCGACGATGCGCGCTTCGATCATCACCTGGCGCACCGCGATGTCGATTTTCGCGATCAGGCGGCGCACTTCCTCCAGGCGGCTCGGCACGTCCTGCACGAACAGCGTGTTGGTGCGCGCGTCCACCACCGCGCTGCCGCGCTTGGACAGGATGCGCTGCGCCGGATCGGACAGCAGCTTCTGCACGTCGGCCGCCTTCTGGTAGTTCATCTGGAACGACTCGGTGCGCGTCTGCTCCAGGTCGTTGATCTGGTTCGCCGCCTCGAGCGCCAGCTTCTCGCGCGTGGCGAGCTCGTCGCGCGGCGCGATCCAGATGACGTTGCCGGCGCGCCGGCTGTCCAGGCCGCGCGTCTGCAGGATGATCTCGAGCGCCTGGTCCCAGGGCACGTCCTTCAGGCGCAGGGTAATGTTGCCGGTGACGCTGTCGCTGGTGATGATGTTGAGGTCGGTGAAGTCGGCGATGACGTTCAGCACCGCGCGCACCTCCACGTTCTGGAAGTTGAGCGACAGCTTCTCGCCGGTATAGCGCCCGCGCTGCGAGACGCGCGACGGATCCGGGATCACCGGCTTCACCTCGACCACGAATTGCGTGTCGGACTGGTAGGCGTTGTGCTCCCACTGCCCGCGCGGCTCGATCACCATGCGCACGTTGTCGCCCTGCTGGAAGGCGCTCACGCTGTTCACCGGCGTGGCGAAGTCCACCACGTCCAGCCGGCGGCGCAAGTTGTCGGGCAGCGCCGTCTTGAGGAACTCGACGATGATGTTCTGCCCCTGCTGGCGGATGTCGATGCCGGTGGTGGTATCCGAAAGGTCGACCACCACGCGCCCTTCGCCGGCCGTGCCGCGGCGAAAATCGATGTCGCGGATCTGGTGCTTGGCGTCGGTGCGGCCTTCGGCGAACAGGGCCGGCTGGCCGCCGGGCGCCTGCGCGACTACGGGGGCGGCCAGCGTGACCACTACGGTGTTGCCGTCGAGCGTGGTCTCGTGCGCCACCGGGCGGCGCAGGTTGAGCACCAGGCGGGTGCGGTCGGCGCCCTGCACCAGGTTCATGCTGCGCAGCTCGCCCTGGGCGATGTCCTGGCTGGCGCGTCCCAGCGCGTTGACCGTGTTGGAGAAGTCGAACGCGATGCGCGCCGGGCTGGCGACGGTGAAGTTGGGCGGCACGTTGCGCAGCGGCTCCTTGGTGGTGATGCGCACGACGGTCCTGCCGGCCTGTTGCGTCACCTCGAAGTTCTCGATGCTGTTGGTTTGGGCAAGCGCGAGCCCGGCGGCCGAAAGCCACAGGGCGAAGCCCCACGCGATGCCGATGCTTTTTTTCATCGTTTTGTCTCCACCAGTTGGAGGGCGCTGTCGCGCTCCACCCATTCGCCGCCGCTATCCTGGATCAGCTCCTTGAGGCTGATCTGGCTTTCGTCGATGCCCGTGACGACGCCGAAGTTCTGCCCCATGTAGTTGCCGCGCCGGACCCGATACAGGTTCGGCCCGGCCTTTACCAGGGCGAAGGTTTCCTTGTTCCGCGTGATGGTGCCGAGCATCTGGATCGACTCGAGCGGGAACGCCTCGAGCGGCTCCTTGGGCCGGTCGCGCTCCTTTTCGAGGCGCGAATCGCTGGCGCTGGGCGCCGCGCGCAGCGCCGCCACGTCGATGCGCTCCGGGCGGAACGGGTCGATCTGCCCCTCGGCGGTGTACGGGACCGGCTCGTAGGGCTTGACCTGCGGCAGCGGATCCACGCGCCCGCGCAGGTCCTTGGTGAGCTGGTTCAGCTCCTGCTTCAGGTCGCCGTGCTCCTCCCCGCCGCAGGCGGCCAGCGCCAGCACGGCGGCAGCGATCAGGCCGCGCCGGATCACCTCTTGGCTCCCTTTTTCCGCGCGGCGGCCGCGGACTTGCGCTGCGCCGCGATCTCGCCGTCGTCGAGGTAGCGGAAGGTGCGCGCCGTCGCCTCCATGGCGAGCGAGCCGTCCTTCGTCGTATCGATCTTCACGTCGTTGAGCGTGACGATGCGCGAGAGCTGCCCCACGTCGCTCGCGAAGGCGCCCATGTCGTGGTAGGTCCCGAGCACCTTCACCTGGATCGGCAGCTCGGCGTAGAACTCCCGCGCGGCTTCGCGCGGCGCCGGCTTGAACAGCTCGAACTGCAGGCCGCGGCCCAGGCCCGCCTGGTTGATGTCGACGAGCAGCGCGTCCATCTGCGACTTGTCCGGAAGCTGGCGCAGCAGCGCGCCGAACTGCGTGTCGATCTCCTTCAGCTGCTGGCGGTGCAGGTCCAGGTTGACCGCCAGCTTCTTCTTCGCCAGGTACTGCTGCTTGTTCTTCTCTTCGTCGGCGATGCCCCGGTCCAGCGCCTCGATCTGCCCGCGCGTATCGAGGAGGAACCCGGCCACCGGAATGGCGACCAGGATGGCGAGCAGCACCAGCGTTTTCGGCGCGAAGTGCCAGGTACCGGGGTCCTGCCAGTTGGTGCGCTTGAATTCCTCGACCAGCGCATTGAAGTTTAGGGCCATGGCTAGCCTTTCTTGGCCGGAGGCTTGGCCTTGCCGGCATCCTTGGACGCGTCTTTCACTTCCGCCCGCTTGACCTGGAAGTTGAGGTTGAACTCGGAGATGCGGCGCTTGGCGACCGTGGAGGCTTTGACCTCCACCAGCCCCGGATTGGCGAGCCAGGGCGAGGCCTCGATGTTGCGCATCAGCGTCGACACGCGCGCATTGGACTGGGCGTAGCCGATGACGTTGACGTTGAGTCCCCTCTGCCGCACCGACTTGAGGTACACGCCCTCGGGCATCTGGCGCACCAGCTCGTCGAGCAGGTGCACGGTCTGCGCGCGGTCGGCCTGCAGCGTCTCGATCACCTGCTTGCGCGCGAGCAGCGCCTGGATCTCGCTTTTCAGCTTGTTGATCTCGGCGATTTCCTTGTCCAGCTTCGCTATCTCGCTCTTGAGGAAGCGGTTGCGCTCGTTCTGCGTCTCGATCTTCGCGGCGTAGAAGCCGTGCATCGCCACCACCACGAGCGCGCCGATCAGCGCGGTGCCGCCGGCGATCACGAAGAAGTGCTGGCGCGCGGCCTTGCGGCGCTCTTCGCGGTGCGGCAGCAGGTTGATGCGGGCGTTGGTCATACCGGGTCGAACCTGCGCATGGCGAGCCCGCAGGCGACGATCAGCGAGGGCGCATCGATCATCAGCCGCTTCAGCTGCACGCGCGGCGAGGTCTGCATGGATGCGAACGGGTTGGCCACGCTGGTGGGTACCTGGGTGCGCGTATTCACGATGGCGTCGAGCCCGGAAATCACCGCCGAGCCGCCGGCGAGCAGGATGTGGTCGATGCTGTGGTACTGGGTCGAGGTGAAGAAGAACTGCAGGGCGCGCTGCACTTCCATGGAGAGGTTCTCCATGAACGGCCGCAGCACCTCGGCGTCGAAGTCGTCCGGCAGGCCGCCGGTGCGCTTCGCATTCTCGGCCTCCTCCGGGCTCATGCCGTAGCGGCTGACGATGTCCTGGGTAAGCTGGTTGCCGCCGAACGCCTGCTCGCGCGTGTACACGGACTGATCGTTGCGCAGCACGGTGACGTTCATGACGTTCGCGCCGACGTCCACGACGGCGACGTTCTGGTCCTTGCCGCCGCCCGGCAGGCTCTGCACCACGAGGCCCAGCGCCGCCTGCTGCGCGAAGGACTCCACGTCCATCACCAGCGCCTTGAGACCGGCCGACTCGGCCACCGCCACGCGGTCCTCGACCTTCTCCTTGCGGGTGGCGGCAATCAGCACCTCCTGCTCCTCGGGGTTCGCCGCCGAGGGGCCGAGAGCCTGGAAGTCGAGATTGACCTCCTCCAGGGCGAACGGGATGTACTGGTTCGCCTCGGTTTCCACCTGCAGCTCGAGCTCCGATTCGGGCAGCCCGGCCGCCACCACGATCTTCTTCGAGATCACGGCGCCGGTGGGCACCGCCATCGCGACGTGCTTGGTGCGGGTGCCCAGGCGCTTGTGCGCGCGCTTTACCGCTTCGGCCACCGCCTCCAGGTTGTTGATGTTGCCGTCCACCACGGCGTCGCGCGCCAGCGGCTCGATCGAATAGCGCTCGACGCGGTAAGCGGCCTTGCCGGCGTCGACGATTTCAAGCATCTTTACCGACGACGACGAGATATCGAGGCCGAACAGCGGCGGCGCCTTGGGCTGGAACAGGTCGAATGCCATGCCGTCAGATTCCGTTGTTACGAATTAGAGTCCCCGTTTCTTTTTATTTTTTCTTTTCCGTACCGGCCCTTAGGGAAGATACGTAGAATTCGCGTTAAATGCTAGCAACAACCCCTGCGCGTGTCTAGTTAATCTTCCACAAGGGGTGAAGGGGTATCATGAGCCACGCATGCAGGCGCAGTCATAACGTCCCGGCAACGGTCTAAGTCCTTTGATGTGGTTCCGTTTTCTTTCGCTGCCGCTCGCCATCCTGGCGGGTTCGGCCGTGCTGTGCGCGCTGGGCGTGGCCCTGGTCGCCGCATTGGCCTATCCCAACCTGCCGTCCCTTCAGGCGCTCACCGAATACCAGCCCAAGATCCCGCTGCGCATCTACACCGCAGAGGGGGTGCAGATCGGCGAATTTGGCGAAGAACGGCGCGCGGTCGTGACCATCCAGGAAGTACCCGAAGCGCTCAAGAGGGCCATCATCGCGGCCGAGGACGAGCGCTTCTACGAGCACGCGGGCATCGATTACCTCGGCGTACTGCGTGCCGCCTACGCCAACCTCGTGGCGGGCGACCGTCGCCAGGGCGCCAGCACCATTACGATGCAGGTGGCGCGCAACTTCTTCCTGTCTTCCGAGAAGACCCTGACGAGGAAGCTGTACGAGGCGCTGCTCGCCTTCAAGATCGAGCACAGCCTGAGCAAGGACCAGATCCTCGAGCTGTACGTCAACCAGATCTACCTTGGCCAGCGCGCGTACGGGTTTGGCGCGGCGTCGCAGATCTATTACGGCAAGGCGCTGGACCAGCTGACCCTGGCCGAAACCGCGATGCTGGCCGGCCTGCCGAAGGCTCCATCGCTTTACAACCCGGTCGCCAACGCGCCGCGCGCGAAGCAGCGCCAGGAATACGTGCTGCGCCGGATGGCGGAGCTCGGGTACATCTCGGCGGAGCAGCATGACGAAGCAGTCGACGCGCCTGTGCGGGCAAAACGAGAAGTGAATGAATACTCACTTCATGCGGAGTTTGCGGCGGAGATGGTCCGGCAGGCCATCGCCGAGCACTTTCCCGAGGACGTGTACACCCGCGGCTTCCGCGTCTACACCAGTATCCGCAAGGCCGACCAGGAAGCCGCCTACGTCGCCCTGCGGCGGGCGGTCCTGGAGTATGACCGTCGCAACGGCTACCGTGCCCCCGAGGGCTTCGTTCAGCTGCCTGCCGATCCGCAGGCCGACGACCTCGACGATGCCCTGGCCGAGTACGAGGACAACGACAACCTGCTGCCGGCGGTCGTGCTCAGCGCCGATACGCGCCAGATCCAGGCCGCGCTGCGTACCGGCGAGAAGATCGTGCTTTCGGGCGAGGGGCTGAAGTTCGCCGCCCCCGCGCTGCATCCCAAGACGCCCCCGCAGAAGCGCATCCGCCGCGGCGCCATCATCCGGGTACAGCAGGAAGGCAAGGCCTGGCAGATCGTGCAGCTGCCCGAGGTAGAGGCTGCCTTCATCTCGCTCGATCCGCAGGACGGCGCGGTGCGTGCCCTGGTCGGCGGGTTCGACTTCAGCCGCAACAAGTTCAACCACGTCACGCAGGCATGGCGCCAGCCGGGCTCGTCCTTCAAGCCTTTCATCTATTCGGCCTCGCTGGAGAAGGGCTTTACCCCGGCCACCGTGGTGCCCGACGAGCCGGTGGTGCTGGAGGCCGAGCAGACCGGCAGCCAGCGCTGGGAGCCGCGCAACTTCGACAACAAGTTCGAAGGGCCGATGCGCCTGCGCACCGCGCTGGTCAAGTCGAAGAACATGGTATCGATCCGCATCCTGGAGGCCATCGGCCCGAAGTACGCGCAGGAGTACGTCACGCGGTTCGGCTTCGAGCCGGACAAGCACCCGCCGTACCTCACCATGGCGCTGGGCGCAGGCTCGGTCACCGCCTGGCAGATGGCGCGCGCCTATGCCGTCTTCGCCAACGGCGGCTACCTGATCCAGCCGTATTTCATCGAGAAGATCGTCGACGACCGGGGCAATCCACTGGCACTCGCCAAGCCGAAGCGGGCCGGCGACGAGTCGCTGCGCGTCATCGATCCGCGCAACGCCTTCATCATGGACCACATGCTCCAGGACGTGACCCGCGTAGGCACCGCGGCGCGCGCGACGCGCCTGGGGCGCACGGACCTGGCGGGCAAGACTGGCACGACCAACGAGTTCGTCGACGCCTGGTTCGCCGGCTATCAGCCTTCCCTGGTCGGCATCGCCTGGATGGGATTCGACCAGCCCAAGACGCTGGGCAAGAACCAGACGGGCGGTGTGGTCGCGCTGCCGATGTGGCTGGGCTACATGGACAAAATGCTGAAGGAAATCCCGGAGATGACGCGCGAGCCGCCGCCCGGGGTGATCAGCGTACCGGTGATGGGCCCGCACGGCGACGGGCGCGTCTCCCCGGAGTATTTCTATCGCGAGGCGGTGCCGCCCCCCGAGGTGCTGGAGCCCCTGCCGCCGATCTTTACGCCGTCGGATCCGGAAGCAGAATCCCCGCCAGCCTAGGCAGTCAGCACGACCGCTTGGCCGCTCTGGGCGGACACGAGCTTCGATAGTGCCGCGAATAGTTCGGAGCCGTCGCGACTGTCGAGCCAACGCGCGCCGTCCCATCGGAAGTGAAAGCCGCCGGCGCGCGCGGCGACCCAGATCTCGCGCGCTACGCCATGGCGGTTCACGATGAGCTTGGAGCCGTCGGCAAACTCGACCTCCAGCACGCCGCCGTCCTTGAGCTCGAAGTCCGCATCGACGCCGCTCGCCTCGAGGGCGTGCTCGATGCGCTGCAGCGCCGCGCTGGCCAATGCTTCGAACTCGGTTTCCGTCATGGGGTGCTAACATTCGGATTTTATGCGTTTCCTCCTGGTTTGCGCCGCATTCGCGCTGGCTGCCGCGGGCTGCGGGCAGAAGGGGCCGCTGTACCTTCGCGACAATCCTCCGCCAGGCGTCAAGCCGCCCAAGCCGGCACCGCAGAAGCCGGTGCCCTACCCCGAGAAACCCTGAGCCGCGTGGCTTTCGCCTACCGCAACGGCGTTTTGTGCGCCGAGCAGGTGCCGCTCGATGACGTCGCACGGCGCTTCGGCACGCCCTGCTACGTCTATTCCGCCGCGGCCGTGCGCGCCGCGTATGGCGAATACACGCAGGCGCTGCGCGGCCGGGAAGCGATGGTGTGCTACTCCGTGAAAGCGAACTCGAACCTCGCGGTGCTCGCGCTGCTCGCCCGGCTCGGCGCGGGGTTCGACATCGTGTCAGGCGGCGAGCTGGCCCGCGTGATCGCGGCAGGCGGCGAGCCGCGCAAGACGTTTTTCTCGGGCGTGGGCAAGGGCGCCGCCGAAATCGAGTACGCCCTCGAGCAGGGCATCGGCTGCATCAACGTGGAATCCGAGGGGGAGCTCGCGCGCGTGGACCGAATCGCCCGACGGCTGGGCCGCCGGGCGCCCATCGCGCTGCGCGTCAACCCCGACATCGATGCGCGCACGCACCCTTACATCGCCACGGGCCTGCGGGAAACCAAGTTCGGCGTGGCCTACGCCGACGCCGAGCGGCTCTACGAGCTGGCCGCCTCGCTCCCCGGCGTTCAGGTCGTCGGCATAGGCTGGCACATCGGCTCGCTGCTCACCGACACGGCGCCGTTCGTCGCTGCAGCGCAGCGCGCGGTCGAGCTGGTCGACCGGCTGGAAGCGGGCGGCATCGCGCTTCGCCACATCGACGTGGGCGGCGGCATCGGCATCCGCTACCAGGACGAGACCCCCCAGCCCATCGCGGCATTCGTCTCCGGAGCGCTGGCCGCGATCGGCGGGCGGCGACACACGGTAGTGTTCGATCCGGGCCGCTCGATCGTCGGCAACGCCGGCGTCCTGGTCACCCGCGTCGAGTACGTCAAGCCCGGCTTTCTGGTGGTGGATGCGGCGATGAACGACTTGATCCGTCCCGCGCTGTACGGCGCCTGGCACGAAGTAAGGACGGTGAAGGAATCGGCACCTGCCGCGGCCCTCTGCGACATCGTCGGGCCGGTGTGCGAAAGCGGGGATTTCATCGCCAAGCAGCGCCGCCTCGGCGCCGGCGAAGGCGACCTCCTGGCCGTCATGTCGGCCGGCGCCTATGGCATGGCCATGAGCTCCAATTACAACTCCAGGCCGCGCGCCGCCGAAGTGCTGGTCGAAGGCGACACGCCGCACCTCGTGCGCAGCCGGGAGTCCCCGCAGCAGCTGTTTGCCCTAGAGCGCATTCCGGGCTGACAATCGTCCGCCGATGACCGCTTCCAGCCGCCGCCGCCTCACCCTTGCCGCTACCGTGGTGGCGCTGCTCGCCGCCGTCGGGCTGGGCACCTACATCGTCGCCGACGGGCGCACCTCCAAGGAAGGCAAGGCGCCGGCGGGCAAGCGCGCCGCCCAGGCGCGCGCGGTGCTCATCGGCGCCGCGCCGGCGGAAGCGCGCACCCTCGAAATCTACGAGGAAGTGGTGGGTTCGATCGAGAACGCCGTCGACCCGAAGATCGGCGCCGAGGTGGCCGGGCGCGTGACGCGCGTGCTGGGCTTCACCGGCATGAAGGTGAAGCGCGGCGAGCTGCTCGCCGAGATCGACGCGCAGGATTTCGAGATCCAGTCGCGCGCCGACACGGCCGAGATCAAGCGCCTGCAGGCGCTGCTGGAGAACCAGGAGCGCGTGGTGGCGCGCCAGCAGAAGCTGGTGGCGCAGGGCTTCATTTCGCAGAATGCGCTGGACGAGGCGCTCGCCCAGCGCACCGTGCTGCGCGAGCAGATCAGCGCCGCGCGCGCGCGCGCCGAATCGACCGGCCGCAGCCTGGGCAAGACCCGCGTCCTGGCGCCCATCGATGGCGAGATCGAATCGCAGCTGGTGGCCACCGGCGACTACGTCAAGCTGGGCGATCCGCTGTTCACGCTGGTCGGCATGAGCCGGCTGCGGGCGCACCTGCTGTTCCCGGAAAGCGCGGCGAACCGCATCCGCCCCGGGTTGAAGGTGCGGCTGGAGTCCCCGGCCGCGCCCGGCAAGGCGATCGAGACCCGCATCGACGAGATCAAGCCCACCGTCAGCGCCGGCAACCGCGCGCTCGATGCCATCGTGCGTTTCGACGGCGGCGACGGCGCCTTCCGCGGCGGCGGCAGCGTCAATGCGCGGGTGGTCGTCCGCGTCAAGGAAAACGCCCTCATGGTGCCCGAGCAAAGCGTGGTGCTGCGGCCCGCGGGCAAGGTGGTCTACGTGGTGAAGGACCGGCGCGTGGAGCAGCGCGTGGTGGAAACGGGCCAGCGCCAGGACGGCTGGCAGGAGATCACCCAAGGCCTGGCGGCGGGCGAAGTGATCGCCACCGACGGCGCAGGCTTTCTATCCGACGGTGCGGCGGTGATGCTGGCCGACGCCGGCCGGGCCCCGGCAAAATGAACCTGCCCGAGCTCTCCATACGGCGCCACGTGTTCGCGTTCATGCTGAACGGGGTGCTGATCCTGTTCGGCCTGATCGCCTACGAGCGCATCGGCGTCGACAAGCTTCCCTATATCGAGTTTCCGGTCATTTCCATCTCCACGGTGCAGCGCGGCGCCAACCCCGAGGTGATCGACTCCTCCATCACCAACGTGATCGAGACCGCGGTGAACAGCGTGCCCGGGATCGAGCATATCCAGTCGACCTCGTCGCCGGGCACCTCCAACGTGGCGATCACCTTCGACCTCGGCAAGCCGATCGACGTCGCCTTCCAGGAAGTGCAGGCGAAGGTCAACCAGGTGCTGCGGCGCCTGCCGGAGGACGCCGACCCGCCGGTGGTCTCCAAGGTGGAATCCAACACCTCCTCCATTTTCGTGGTGGCTTTGCAGGGCGACCGCACGCAGCAGCAGCTCAACCAGTACGCGCTCAATGTCATCAAGAAGCGCCTGGAGACCATCAACGGCGTCGGCGAGGTGCGCATCGGCGGGCGGCGCGACCGCACCATCCGCGTCAACCTGCTGCCGGCGCGCATGGCCGCCTACGGCGTGGCCGCGCAGGACATCACCGACGGCTTTCGCAAGGAGCACATCCAGTTCTCGGGCGGCTTCGTCACCGGGCGCTCGACCGAGCACCTGGTCAAGCTGGACCTGGAGTTCCACCGCATCGACGACCTCGCGGCGATGATCGTCGGCTACAAGGACGGCGCCCCGGTGCGCCTGCGCGACATCGCCGAGCTCGAGGATGGCCTCAACGACTTCAGGCAGATGGCGCGCGCCAACGGCAAGCCCACGGTCGGCATCGCGATCACCAAGATTCCGAACACCAATACCGTGGCGATCATCGAGGCGGTGGAGCAGCGCCTGGAGCAGGAGATCCGGCCGCAGCTGCCGCCGGGTCTGGAGCTGGTGCCGATCCAGAACGACGCGCTGTTCATCGGCGAGATGGTGGATTCGCTGAAGAGCCACCTGGTCGAGGGTACCCTGCTCGCCGCGCTCGTCGTGTGGCTGTTCCTGAAGAGCTTCCGCTCCACGCTGATCATCGCCACCGCGATTCCGGTATCGCTGTTCGGCTCCATCGCGGTGATGTATTTCTTCGGCTATACGTTCAACTCGGTGACGCTGCTGGCGCTGCTGCTGCTCATCGGCGTGGTGGTCGACGACGCCATCGTGGTGCTGGAGAATATTTTCCGGCACCGCGAGCACCTCGAGCCGGACCGGATCAAGGCCGCCATCAGCGGCAGCCGGGAGGTCACCTTCGCGGTGATCGCGGCGAGCTTCGCGCTGGCGGCGATCTTCGCGCCGGTGATCTTCGTCTCCGGCATCCTCGGGCAGTTCCTGCGCTCGTTCGCGGTGGTGGTCACCTTCGGCGTGCTGGTGTCCCTGTTCGTGTCGCTCACGCTTACCCCGATGCTGTGCTCGCGCTATCTCGAGGTGAGCGAGAAGCACGGCCGCGTGTACTGGGTGCTGGAGCGCTTCTTCAAGGGCATGGAAAGCGTCTATCGCCGCAGCCTCGCGTGGGCCCTCGCCTACCGCTGGAGCGTCGCGCTGTCGGCATTGCTGGCGTTCGTTTCCTCGCTGTATTTTTTCGCCGCGCTGCCGATCGAGCTGGCCCCGCAGCAGGACGAAGGCAAGTTCTTCGTCAGCATGCGCGCCCCGGCCGGAGCCTCCATACACTACATGGAGCGCAAGCTCACCGAGGCGGAGCAGCGGGTAGCGCGCTATCCCGAGATCGAGACCGTCTACGGCGTGATCGGCCTGGGCTCCGCCGCTCAGGTCAGCCAGGCGACGCTCATCGTGCGCATGAAGCCGCGCGCGCAGCGCGAGCGCTCGCAGCAGCAGCTGCTCGAGCTGCTGCGCCGGGATCTCGGGCAGATCGCCGGCGTGCGCGCGTTCCCGCGCGCCCCGGGACTGGCGCCGCGGCAACGCAGCGAGCCGCTGCAGTTCGTGGTGCGCGGCCCCAACCTGCAGGAGATGGGCCGCGTGGCCGCCGAGCTGCAGGAGCAGCTGCAGGCCGACCCGGCCATCGGCCGCATGGACACCGACCTGCAGCTCGACCTGCCCCAGCTCGTGCTCGAGCCGGACCGCGTGCGTACCGCGGCGCTGGGGCTCACCTCCTCGGACGTCGCGCTGGCGGTGAACATGCTCACCGGCGGCATCGACATCGCCAAGTACAACGACCAGCCGGGCGACGGCGAGCGCTATGACGTGCGGGTGAAGGCCAAGGAAGGCGAGTTCCAGCAGCAGGCCGACCTCAGCAAGATCTACCTGCGCAACCGCGACGGGCAGCTGGTGCGCCTGGACAACGTCGCGCGCTTTCGCGAGGCCATCGGCCCCGCCGTGATCTCGCGCTTCGACCTGCAGTATGCCGCCAGCTTTTTCGCGACGCCGACGCTGCCGCTGGGCGCCGCAGTGCAGCGGGTACGCGAGGTTGCCGACGCGACCCTGCCGATCGGCTATAGCGTGACCTTCACCGGCGAGGCCGAGCAGCTGGAGAAAACCGTCAGCGCCGCCACCTTCACGGTGATCCTCGCCATCGCGCTGCTGTACATGGTCCTCGCCAGCCAGTTCAACAGCTTCGTGCAGCCGCTGCTCGTAATGACGGCGGTGCCGCTCGCCGTGGTGGGCGGGGTGATCGCCCTGTGGATCGCGGGGCAGAGCCTGAACATCTTCTCGATGATCGGGCTGGTCCTGCTGGTGGGGCTGGTGGCGAAAAACTCCATTCTGCTCGTGGACCTCACCAACCAGCGCCGCGCGCAGGGCATGAGCGTGGATGCGGCGCTCGCCGACGCCTGCCCGATCCGCATGCGGCCGGTGCTGATGACCTCGCTCACGCTGATCCTGGCGCTGGCGCCCGCGGCCATCGGCCTGGGCGCGGGCGCCGAAACCAACGCGCCGCTGGCGATCGCCGTCATCGGCGGCATGATCACCTCCACCCTGCTCACCCTGGTGGTCGTGCCGGCGGCCTACTCGCTGCTCGAGAACTGGCGCGAGCGGCGTCGCGTTCTGCGCCATTCCGGCGCCGCCGCGGCGCACTCGCCGCAAGCCCCCCACGATGAAAGGTGACATGGCCAATTCCGAGGCAAGTCTCGCCGTCTTCTGCGACTTCGAGAACATCGCGCTCGGCGTGCGCGAGGCAAAGTACGCCCAGTTCGACATGGAGAAGGTGCTCGAACGGCTGCTGGCCAAGGGTTCCATCGTGGTGAAGAAAGCCTATTGCGACTGGGAGCGCTACAAGGAATTCAAGGCGGACATGCACTCGGCCTCCTTCGAGCTGATCGAGATCCCCCATGTGCGCCAGTCGGGCAAGAACTCGGCCGACATCCGCATGGTGGTCGACGCCCTGGACCTTTGCTACACCAAGTCGCACGTCGACACCTTCGTCATCGTGAGCGGCGACTCGGACTTCTCGCCGCTGGTCTCGAAGCTGCGCGAGAACGCGAAAACCGTGATCGGCGTCGGGGTGAAGAACTCGAGCTCCGACCTGCTGATCAACAACTGCGACGAATTCATCTACTACGATGACCTGGTACGCCAGGACGAGCAGAAGCGCCGCGCCGCCAAGAAGCGCAAGGAATCGGCCCCGGCCGGGCAGGACAAGAAGCAGGAAGCCTTCGACTTGATGCTCGGCACGCTGGAAGCGCTGGTCGCCGAGCGCGGGGCGGACGAGCGCATCTGGGGCTCGATGGTGAAGCAGGCGCTCAAGCGCAGGAACCCGGGCTTCAACGAGACCTATTACGGCTTCCGGGCGTTCTCGGACCTGCTGGAGGAGGCGGGCGACAAGGGGCTGATCAGGCTTGAC
>CBDDSA010000252.1:0-7021 GCA_965233185.1 uncultured bacterium | reverse complement strand
CCTCATCAAGAGCCTCGCGCCGCGCTACAACATCCTGTTCCGCGACGACAAGTCGTATCCCTATCTCATGGTGACGGGGCATCGCTATCCCCGGCTGGGGTTCCACCGCGGCGCCAAGGACCGGCGCAACCGCTATTTCGGCCCGTTTCCCCACGCCTACGCCGTGCGTGAGAGCATCCAGCTTCTGCAGCGGGTATTTCGCCTGCGCACCTGCGAGGACACGGTGTTCGAGAACCGCTCCCGGCCCTGCCTGCTGCACCAGATCCGCCGCTGCACCGCGCCGTGCACCGGCAAGATCGCGCCCGAGCCGTACGCGGAGGACGTGGCGAACGCGATGCTGTTCCTCGAGGGCCGCGAAGACGACGTGATCGGCAACCTGAACGACAAGATGCACGCGGCCTCGCAGGCGCAGCGCTACGAGGAAGCGGCGGCCTACCGCGACCAGGTGCGGGCGCTGTCGCGCGTGCAGGCGCGGCAGTATGTCGAGTCCAACCGCGGCGTGGACGCCGACGTCGTGGCCTGCGCCATCGACGGCGGCATCGCCTGCGTCAACCTGGTGATGATCCGCGGCGGGCGCCATGTCGGCGACCGCAGCTTCTTCCCGGCGAATGCGGAGGGCGCGGCGGAGGACGAGGTGGTCTCGGCGTTCCTGGAGCAGCATTACCTGGAGCAGCCGGCGCCCGCGCTGGTGGTCACCAGCGAGCCGGTGGAGCTCGAAACCATCAATGTCGTGAACCCGTCGCATGGCGAGCGCCGGGTATGGCTGGACATGGCGCGCAAGAACGCGCTGCTCGCGATCGCGCAGCGCGTACGCGACCGGGTCACCCAGGAAGGGCGCCTCGTCGCGCTGCGCGACGCGCTGGGCCTGGCCGAGGGCAGCCAGCGCATCGAATGCTTCGACATCAGCCACACGATGGGCGAGGCGACCGTGGCCTCGTGCGTGGTCTACGACCACCAGCAGATGCAGCGCTCCGAGTATCGCCGCTTCAACATCCGCGACGTCGCCCCGGGCGACGACTATGCCGCCATGCGGCAGGTGCTGGCGCGGCGCTACGAGCGCGTGGCCGCGGAAGGCGGCCGCATCCCGGACCTGATCCTGATCGACGGGGGCAGGGGGCAGGTAAGCGCGGCGCGCGCCGCGCTCTCCGACCTCGGGCTGCACCAGGCCTGCGTGGTGGGCATCGCCAAGGGCGCGGAGCGCAAGCCCGGCCTGGAAGCGCTGATCCTTGAATCCGAGGAGCGCAGCCTGCAGCTCGCCCCGACCCATCCCGGGCTGCATCTCATCCAGCAGATCCGCGACGAGGCGCACCGCTTCGCCATCGTCGGCCACCGCGCGCGGCGCGCCAAGACGCGCACCACCTCGATGCTGAACGAGATCCCGGGCATCGGCGCAAAGCGCCGGCAGGCGCTGATCGAGCACTTCGGCGGCCTGCGCGGCGTGCAGGCCGCCGCGATCGACGACATCGCCAAGGTGGCGGGCATCAGCCGGCCGCTCGCCGAGCGCATCTACCAGCACCTGCACACCGCATGATCCTCAATACGCCGAACCTGGTCACGCTGTCGCGGATCATCCTGATCCCGCTGCTGGTGGGCCTGTACTACCTGCCCGAAAGCTGGATCTCGGGCCAGGGGCGCAACCTGGCGGCGACGCTGGTGTTCATTTTCGCCGGCCTCACCGACTGGCTAGACGGCTTCCTCGCGCGCCGCCTGAACCAGATGTCGGCGTTCGGCGCCTTCCTCGACCCGGTGGCGGACAAGCTGATCGTGGTCGGGGCGCTGGTGGTGCTGCTGTTCCTCAACCGCGTCGACATGCTGGTCGCCCTCATCATCATCGGGCGCGAGATCGCGATTTCGGCCCTGCGCGAGTGGATGGCCAAGGTGGGGCAGGCGAAAAGCGTGGCCGTGGCCTTCATCGGCAAGCTGAAGACCGTCACCCAGATGGTCGCCATCCCCCTGCTGCTCTTCCACGAGACCCTGCTCGGCGTGCTCGATTGCCAGTGGCTCGGGACCATCCTGATCAACGTGGCGGCGGTCCTGACCGTGGTGTCGATGCTCTATTACCTGCGCCGGGCGCTGCCGCATGCCGCCCTGCGAAGTTGAGGGGCACGCAGGCGAGGCCTTATAATTCACCCCGCGAGCCCATGCGGGAATAGCTCAGTTGGTAGAGCGCAACCTTGCCAAGGTTGAGGTCGCGAGTTCGAGACTCGTTTCCCGCTCCAGATTAAGATAGGGAAGGTCCCGGAAGGGCCTTCCCTTTTTATTCAGCTCAGGCGGGGTGGCAGAGTGGTCATGCAGCGGCCTGCAAAGCCGTGTACGCCGGTTCGATTCCGACCTCCGCCTCCAGACCTTCCGGCCCGCCGCTGGCAACGCCCGGGTGGTGAAACTGGTAGACACAGGGGACTTAAAATCCCCAGCCGAAAGGCGTGCCGGTTCGAGTCCGGCCCTGGGCACTCCCGGCGCCTCAGCCCGGCAGGAACTCCAGCCGGATGCGGTTGCGGCCGTAGAGGTAGGCGTAGTCCCGCGTATTGGCCAGCTTGCGGGTGAGCAGCACCCCGAGGCCGCCGATCCTGCGGGAGCGCAGGGTCGCTTCCGGCTCGAACTCGGGCAGGCCCACGTAGGGGTTGAACGGCGGCGCCGAGTCCTCGTAGGTGACGTGCAGGCTGCCGTGCGCCGCGCGCAGGTCGACCCAGATGGGAGCGTCGCATTCGCCCTGGTAGCCGTGCTTCACGGTGTTGGTGAACAGCTCCTCGAGCACCAGGTTCACGCGTAAACAATCGTCATGGGCGAGCCCGGCGCCGGAAAAGAAGGCCTCGAGGAAGCGCCGCAGCACGCGCAGCTCGCCCAATCGCGCGGGGAAGAGGGTGGCTTTGTTAAGGGCGGGCATTGTGCACGCGGGCTCGGGTAAGGGAGCATTATAGAATCTGCACGTCACCACCGAGGGAGGGTGCAATGCGCTGGATCCTGGCAATAGCTGCGGCGGCTTTCGCGGTCGCCTCGTACGCCGAAGACGTTGGGCAGATCAAGTCCGTGCGTGGCACCGTGCACGTCGAGCGTGAGGGGCAGCAGCTCGCCGCCGCGCCCGGCATGGGGGTGCGGCAATCCGACGTCCTGGTCACCGGCGCCGACGGCGCGGTGGGCGTGACGTTCGTCGACAACAGCCTGCTGTCGGCCGGTCCGAAAAGCGTCCTCGCCATCGACCGCTACAGCTTCAATACCACCACGCACGCCGGGCAGTTCGACGCTTCGCTGCGCCAGGGCACGCTCGCCGTGGTCTCCGGCAAAATCGTGAAGCAAACGCCCGGTGCCATGCGGGTGCGCACCCCGGCCAGCATCATGGGCGTACGTGGCACGGAGTTCGTGGTGCAGGTAGACGAACCGGCGAAATAAGCGTGGAAACAGTGCTGATCGGCGCGATCATGGCGCTGATCCTGGCATTCCACCAGCCACCGCCGCCACCCCCGCCCGCGCCGATCGCCGCTGCCGAGCCCGAAAGGACGGCGCCCCGGCCCGTTAGCCCCCCTCCCGGGCCCCCGCCCGCGCAGCCCCCGCCCAAGCGGGCGAACGCGAGCCCCGAGCTGGTAGTCGTACTTCCTTCCGCCGACGGCCATGTCGGCATGGTGGTGGTCGAGCGCGACGGGGAGCGGGTCGTCCTGAACGAGGCCTACGCCTCCAGCCGCATCGCCGGCACCAGCGGTCCCCAGTTGACGCGCCTTCCCGAGCCGCAAGTGCGCGCGGCATTCACCCCCGCCCTGGTCGCGCTCCCGGCGCGTCCCATGTCCTTCCAGCTGTACTTCCTGCGCGGCACCGATGAGCTCACGGACCAATCCCGCGCGGAGCTCGGCCGCATGCTGAGCGAACTGCGGCAACGCCCGGCGCCCGACGTCTTGGTGGTCGGGCACACCGACAGCCTCGGCCAGGAGGAGAAGAACGACGCGCTATCCCTGCAGCGCGCGCAGCGGGTGAAAGCCGCGCTGGTTTCGCAAGGCGTCGCTGCCGCGCGCGTCCAGGCAGCAGGGCGCGGCGAGCGCGAGCTGCTCGTGCCGACCGCCGATGGCGTAGACGAGCCGCGCAACCGGCGGGTGGAAATCAGCGTCCGCTAGGACCAGCGCAGCGCGAGCAGCGTCAGGTCGTCCGAGGCGCTCGCCTCGCCCACGAAGCGTTTCACGTCGTCGCGCACCGCCGCGGTGATGTCCTGCGGGCTCACCTCTACGGGAAGGGAGCGCAACACGGCCTCCAGGCGCTGCACGCCGTAGAGGGCACCGGCGGGGTCCATCGCCTCGGTCACGCCGTCGGTCACTGCGCACAGCCATTCCGCAGGCGCAAGCTGGAGGGTATGCGTGGCGAACGGGAATTTCTCGGGCACCCCGATCGGCGGCCGGCTGGCCGGGGGCAGCCGCTCGAGCGGCCCGCCGGGGCGGCGCATGAACGGCGGCTCGTGGCCGGCGTTGCAGTAGTCCAGGCGCCCTTTCGCCGCATCGAGCAGCGCCGCAAACACCGTGACGAAGAAGGTCTCCGGATTGTCGCGCTCGATTTCCGCCGCGGCGCGCTCCAGGGCGAGCGCGGGGGCGCCGCCGGCGCTGATCGCGGCCGCCTTGATGGTGGCCTTGCACAGCGCCATGAAAAGGGCGGCCGGCATGCCTTTCCCGGAGACATCGGCCACCACGAAAAACAGGCGCCTGTCGTCCAGCATGAAGCAATCGTAGAAGTCGCCGCCTACGCTCAAGGCGGGCTCGACCATCGCCCGCAGCGTGAAATCGCGCTCGCGCTCGAACAGCACCGCCGGGTCGGGCAGCAGGCCCATCTGGATGCGCCGGGCGGCCTGCAGCTCGCCCGCCGAGCGCGCCGCCGCCTCGCGCAGCTGGCGGCGCTGCCGGTCGGCCTCCGAGAGCGCGCCGGCAAGCAAGGCGGCGAAGACCAGCGTGATCCCAAGGTTGGGCCAGACCGCGTCGAGCAGCAGGCCCTGGGAGAGAAACGCGCTTACCCCGATGCCGAACAGGACCAGCACGAGGCCGAAGAACGCCCCCACCGAGACGCGCACGCGCACCGCCGGCACGAGCACCACGAGCAGCCCCGCGCCGAGCGCCAGCAGTGCGAGCTCCAGCCAGAGCGCCCACGCCGGGCGCACCATGTAGGCGCCGTCGAAAATCTGCTCGATGAGCTGCGCGTGCAGCTCCACGCCGGGCACCTGCTGCCCCAGGGCCGTAACCTTGTAGTCGAGCAGCCCGACGCCGGTCACCCCCACCAGCACCAGCCGACCGGCGAGCGCCTCGGGGTTGGCGCGCCCGGCGATTACGTCGGCGGCGGACACGAAGCGCGCCGGATCGTGGCGGCTGTAGCGCAGCCACACCGTGCCGTCGTCCTGCATCGGCACCTGGGCGTCGGCGAACGACACGTGGTGCAAGCCGTCCGCGCTGCGGCTCACGCCGAAGCCGGACGCACCGCTCGCCACGCGCCACATTTCCAGGGAAAGCGCCGGCACCAGGGTGCCGTCGATCGCGGCGAGCAGCGGCACACGCCGCACGATCCGGTCGCCCGCGTCGGCGCTGATCAGGCCGCGTCCGGCGGCGGCCTGGTCGATGAGCGGCACGTTCGCGAGGTGCCCCGGGAACTGGCGCAGCGAAGGGGCGGGGGAGCTTCGCATCAGCACCGGGGCCGAGGCGGGGGGCGCGGAAAAGCGCGCGTCGCGGGCTTCCAGGCCCGCCATCGCGACGACCACCCGGGCGCTGCGCATGGCGCGCGCGAGGCGCGCGTCGTTCCCGGGAACCGCCTGCAGGCGCGCCGCCAGGTCGGTCGGCAGGTCGGGAACGAGGAGGGCGACCGCCGCGGGCGAAAACCGGTCCGATTCCGGAAACAGCAGGTCAAAGCCGATGGCCGCCGGCTCGTGCTCGGCGATGCGCTCCACCAGCTGCGCCACCAGCGTGCGCGGCCATGGCCACTGGCCGAGCTGCGCGAGCGAGTGCTCGTCGATTTCCACGATGGTCGCCGGCGCGCTCTTGCGCTCCCGGGGGAACATGCGCTGGTAGGCATCGAAGCCGTTCTCGCGCAGCGAGCGCACGCTGGGCGGCGTGGCGGCGACCAGCAAAAGCACGAGCAGGAGGAGTGCGACCGCAACCAGGCGGGCGCGGGTCAGAGATCGATCTCCAGGCCGTCGTAGGCCGCCACCACGTCCAGGCGCCGGCCGTTGCGCGTGAGCTCCTCCAGCCGGCGCGTCTCGTGCAGGATGCGCTCGATCGCCCGGTCGTCGTTCGCCGGCTCGTGGTGGAACAGCGCGAGCTTGCGGGCGCGCGCCATCTGGCACAGCTCCACGCCGACCACGTTGCTCGAATGGCCCCAGTCGGCCTTCACCGAAACCGCCTCCGCGAGCGAGTACATGGCGTCGAACACCACCAGGTCGGCCTCGTGGAAGAAGGCGGTGATGCGCTCGGTCTCGCGCGGATCCTGCAGCTTGTGCTCCGAGTCGGTGGTGTAGACGAAGCTCTTGCCGCCGGACTCGATGCGAAAGCCGTAGGAATCGCCGGAGTGGAACTGCCGCGCGGGCGTGACCTGCATGCCCGCGATGTCGTGGGACTTGCCCGGGATCAGGCGCACGAACTCGATGTCCGCGGCGAGCTGGTCGAAGGGCACGGGAAAGCAGGGCGGGTCCTGCTGCATGCGCAGCGCCGGCTCGAGCGCGCGGTGGCAGCCGTAGATGAGGATGCGATTGCCCGGGACGTAGGCCGGCCCGAAGAAGGGAAAGCCCATGATGTGGTCCCAGTGCATGTGGGACATCAGGATGTGGATCGTGGCCCGGCGGCCCGACCGGCGCGCGAGCACGTGCGCGCCGAAGGGGCGCGCGCCGCTGCCCATGTCGCAGACGTAGTACTCGTCGGGCGCTTCGGCCGCGGGCATGAACTCCACGCAGGAGGTATGCCCGCCGTAGGTGTGGCTGAGCGGGAAGCCGAGCCGGCGCTCGACGAACTCGCAGGCCTTCTCCAGCGTGTCGAGCTGCTCGCCGTGCGCCTGCACCAGCACCTGCGCCAGC
>CBDDSA010000251.1:0-4867 GCA_965233185.1 uncultured bacterium | reverse complement strand
CAGCAGCAATTCACACAGCCACGATAGATGGACTCGAACGATGCGGCCTAGCATCGGCCCCGCATTCAACAGGCCGGAAACTCACATGCAGAAGCCTCTGCTGGCTCTTGTCGCGTTGACAGCCGTTCTCGGTGCTTCGACCAACGCCGCAGCGGTCGGTTTTGCGCTCGAGCATCAGAGCGTCAGTAACCTCGGATATGCGTTCGCTGGCGGCGCGGCGAGTGCCGAGGATGCAAGCACGATCTACTGGAACCCCGCCGGCATGACCCGGCTGCCAGGGCGCCAAGGTGTCCTCGGCCTGAACGCCATCTACGGCTCGGCGCGTTTCACTGACCAGGGCACCACGTCGCCCGCCGGTCCCGCATTCCCGATCACTGGCGGAGCGGGCGGCAACCCCGTCGGGCTGAACTGGGTGCCGAACCTGTACTACGCGACCGACGTGGCGCCGCGCCTGAAAGCCGGCATCGGCATCAATTCGCCCTTCGGCTTGAAGACCAAGTATCCGTCTGATTGGATGGGCCGCTATCACGCCATCGACTCCGAGGTGAAATCGCTCAACATCAACCCCGCGCTCGCCTGGAAGGCCAGCGAGCGCGTATCGCTGGCGGGCGGGCTCAACCTGCAGTACTTCGACACGACGCGAAGCAACGCCATCGATTACGGGACAGCCTGCTTTGCGGCCTTCGGCCCTGCCGCCTGCGCAGCCGCCGGCATCGCTCCGCAAACAAGAGACGGCATCGCGAAGGTGCGTGGAGACTCGTGGGCGCTCGGATGGAACGTGGGCGCCCTGTTCGAGATCTCGCCCGCAGTCCGCCTGGGAATCGCCTACCGCTCGAGCATCGAGCACGAGATCAAGGGCAGGGCGACCTTCCAGAATCCCGAGCTGCCCGGCGCCTTCGCTGCGCTCACGGCGACCGCTCAGGATACGGGCGCGCGGGCCACCCTCAAGACGCCCGACATGCTCTCGGTGAGCCTCTATGGCGAGATCAGCCCGAAATGGTCTGTCCTCGGAGACCTCACCTGGACCGGATGGAGCAAGTTCAAGGAGCTGCGCGTTCGCCTCGACAACGGCTCCCCGGACGCCGTGACGCAGGAGAACTGGCGTGATACCGTTCGCCTCTCGCTTGGCGCGCGCTACAGGGTGGATGACCGCTGGACCCTTCGCGGCGGCATTGGCTACGAGACTTCGGCCATCCCAGACGAGTTCCGCACGCCGCGGCTACCGGACAACGCACATACGCTGGTCGCACTCGGGTTCAACTACAGGTTATCCGAGTCTGGCTCGCTCGACTTCGGTTACATGCACGCGTTCGTGAAGGACGCGCCGCTCAACATCTCCACGGCCACCGCCGGAACGATCGCCGGAAACTACAAGGTGAGAGCCGACGTGCTGAGCATCCAGTACAACCACAGCTTTTGAGGCAGGCGAGATTTACTTAAGCCGCGCTCCGGGCGAACTCCCTTGCGCGCGCGTCCATGATGCGGCGCCAGGCGGCCGGTATCAGCGCAGGAAAGAAGAGGGCGAAGTAGCCGGCAGGCAGGAGCGGCATGCCCGGCATGTGCTCAAGGTCCTGGTAGGGGACACCCGGGCTCTCATGGTGATGAGCGTGCCGAGTGATATTGAGCGTCATCGCGTTGGTCACGAAACCGTTGCTGCTCCAGGCGAGCCGCCCGCTCAGCGGCTCGTCCGGCTGGCGCGCCAGTCCGTAGTGCTCGGCGTAGTTGATGTACTCGAGCGAGAAGATGGCGAAGCCGGCCTGCACGACAAAGAGCAACGCGCCCCACGCTCCGCCGAGCGCCAGGAAGATGGCGAAGAGAGCCGCGGTCGACGCCCACTGCTGCACGTACAAGTTGCCGAGCAAAGATCTCCCCGCTGCAAGCTGCCGCCGGCGCTCGATGCGCCAGGAATTGCGGAAGGAAAAGGCGGCATTGCGCAGCACGAATATCCAGACGCTCTGCCCGAGTGGAGGCGTCGTGCCCGCGCGAACGATGCCCACGGTGGCATGGTGGTGCAGGTGCTCGGTGACAAACTGTCCATATGCGACGGTCGCCATGGTGAGCCGCGACATGAAGCGATCCAGCTTCCCGGGCCGGTGCAGCAGCTCGTGTCCGGCGCATGTCGCGAACGCGCTGGCCATTGCTGCGCCGACGAGAATGGCGAGGCGCTCGCCGGTTGAGGCAGTGTCCGCGAGGGCGTGTGCTGCCCAGAGCAGCACGGCGAGCCATGTTCCGACATAGACGTGGGGAATCAGGTAATGCCAGCGCACCGCCGCCTTGGGAGCAGGGCGGCTAAGGGGCTGGGTACGATCAAATCCGATGAGTGCATCGAGGAGCGGAATGGCAACGAATGCATAAACGGGACTGAGCCATGGGAGCTGAAAGTGGTATCCCACCGGCGCAAGCAGCGGGATGATCGGGAAGCCGCTGAATGCTGCAAGTTTCGCGTAATACCAGCCGGAGGTACCCATCGGGCGAAACGGGCTTATAGGTAAACAGACCCGGCAAAGCGGGCGCGGTTCCGCTGTAAGCCGCCGCCGCGAGAGCCGGGTTGACTCTCCCACTGGGGTAGGGTTCAGACTCCCTTCCATGCAGGCCTCAAAGCTCGTCAAGCTGCCCATCGAAGGGATGACGTGCGCCTCCGGTGAGGCGCGTGGAGCAGAGCGTGTCGTGGCGTGGTGGCGAACACCTGCTGCTCAAGCGCTGGAGGCCCATGGAGGACTGACATGGGAAAGATGGAAGCGCTGGAGCACGCCGCCGCCATCGAGCGCGGCTGGATGGACATCGGGCGGGCCTCGAAGGAGAGCGGCGTGTCGATAAAGATGATCCGGCACTACGAAGCCATCGGGCTCCTGCCCAATGTGGCTCGAACATTCTCCAACTACCGCATATACAGCGCGAGTGACGTGCACACGCTCCGCTTCATCCGGCGCTCGCGCGACCTCGGGTTTTCGATGGAAGATATCCGGGAGTTGCTTGGACTGTGGCAGAACAAGTCGCGCTCGAGCGCCGCCGTGAAGCGGATCGCAGGAAAGCATGTCGGCGAGCTGAAGCACAAGCTTGCCGAGCTGAAGACGATGATCCATACCCTGGAACACCTGATGCACCATTGCCATGGCGATCACCGTCCGGAGTGCCCGATTCTCGATGAGCTGGCTGAGCGGTGAGGGCCCGGGGTGTTCTCGGTCTTCGTGCGGTGGCTGGGGTTCTCCGCCCTGCTGCACCTCGCCTGGGAGATTGCGCAGCTTCCCCTCTATACGATTTATCGCGAGGGCGATCTTGGGACGATCGCGTTCGCCGTGGGGCATTGCACGGCGGGAGACCTTCTCATCTCGGCGGCCACCTATCTGGCGGCAGGGCTCGTCGCGAGGAGCGGGGGATGGCCGCTCGAGCGGCCCGGCACAGGTCTTGCCGCCGCCGTCGCGGTGGGCATGGCCTACACCGTCTTCAGCGAATGGTTGAACGTCTCGGTGCGGGGCTCGTGGGAGTACGCTCCTGCCATGCCTCAGCTCTTCGGTATCGGCCTCGCGCCGCTTTTCCAATGGCTGGTGATTCCGGCCCTGGCCGTTCTCGCCTTGCGCCGCAGCAAGCTCGGTCGGTTGACTTAGGTCAAATCCTGCAACCCGAAATAGCGGAAGCTACGTCGCGATGAGCACGCTAACCGGATTCCTGACCCTCCAGCGGCTTGCGAAGGGCTTCTTCGCCGTGCTGGCGGTTCTTGCCGTCACGGTGGCGCTGGCAAGCCCGATCTGCGATGCATACGAGGTGCCGGGCGTCATTCATGAGCAGGGCTGCTGCGCGACGCTCAATGATGGGAATCTCGTCGCCCTAGCCGCATTGCCATCCAACTTCGAGCCGCCCGTCCTCGGTCCTGTGCCGGTCGCTTGGTCACCGGAATGGCGCGCAACAGCCTGGCCGGCTCACGCGATCCCGCCTGATCGTCCTCCGCTCACGTGGCCATACCACGCCCGCTCGGCGCGAATCCTGATCTAGAAGTCCCTGCAGCCGCGCTTTGCCGGTTTGCAGGCGTCACTTTTCTTCTTTAGGGATTCGCAATGAAGTCTGGGTTCTGGTTCTTGCTGGTTCTACTGATCTTCGCGGCCAACCGGGTCGCCGCCGAGCCTGTTCATGCCCTTCGTGAGGCGGGGCGGGAGGTCGTCTTCCACTACGGCGTGGTGCCGGCGCAGGTCGTGCTTGCCCATCCGGACAAGCACCCCGAGCGTCAGATGCACGGCGGCGCCGCCCCAAGAGGAGCGAGTCATGTGGTCGTCGCGCTGTTCGACGCCGCGAAAGGCGAGCGCATTGCGCAGGCGGAGGTGACGGCCACGGTGTCGCGGCTCGGCGGCGCGGCGGTCACCAAGCGGCTCGAGCCGATGATGGTTGCCGATCAGCCGAGCTTCGGCGGCTTCTTCTCGCTGGGCGCCTCCGGCATCTACAAGCTGCGATTCGAAGCGCGCAGACCCGGCGTCTCGGACGTCGCTTCGGCGGAGTTCGAGTACCGCGTTTCGCCGGAGGGCCGGCGATGAACGCCCGACCGCCGCTCGAGGCACCCGTGCTGCCGGCGGAGCTCGCGCGCTTCGCTGCCATCGCGAGGATCGCCGCCGCCAAGGGCTGGGGCCGGTACGCGGAGCGACTCGGCTTCGGGCGGCATGCCGATTCCGGCGAGGCGGGCGCACCCAGGAGCGACGCGGTGCGTTTCCGCGAAGCGCTTGAGGAGCTCGGACCGACGTTCGTGAAGCTCGGCCAGATGATGGCCGGGCGTACCGACCTCTTCCCCGAGGAGCTCGTCGCCGAGCTCGGGAAGCTGCACGAGAAGGCGGCTTCCTTTCCGGCGCAGGCCGCGCGCCGGATCATCGAGGAAGACACCGGC
>CBDDSA010000250.1:0-2935 GCA_965233185.1 uncultured bacterium | reverse complement strand
TCCTCGCCACCTTCTTCCTCAACCTCTTCCATGGCGGGCAGCTGAAAGCGATGCCGGCCAAGCTCCGGTCCGACGACGGCCGCCACGTGGTCATCCGGCCCCTGGCCTATGTGGCCGAGGCGGACCTCGCCGCCTATGCCGCTCAGCGGGCCTTCCCCATCATCCCGTGCACGCTGTGCGGCTCGCAGGACGACCTGCAGCGCCAGGTGGTGGGGCGCATGATCGAGGAATGGGAGAAGCGCCATCCCGGCCGCATCGAGTCGATCCTGCGCGCCCTCACCGAGGTGCGGCCCTCGCACCTGCTCGACCGCAAGCTGTTCGATTTCGCGAGCCTGAAATGAAGCCGACCGTGCTGCAGCTCAAGCGCTCCAAGGGCGCGCGCCTCGCCATGCTGACCGCGTACGACTATCCGAGCGCACGGCTGGTGTCCGAAGCGGGCGTCGACCTGATTCTCGTCGGCGATTCCCTTGGCATGGTGGTGCTCGGCTACGACAGCACGGTGCCGGTGACTATGGACGACATGGTCCATCACACGAAAGCCGCGCGCCGCGGCGCGCCTGAAGCCTTCCTGGTCGCCGACATGCCGTTCCTTTCCTACGGCGCACCGCAGCAGGCACTCGAGAACGCGGCGCGCCTGATGAAGGATGCGGGCGCCGACTCGGTCAAGCTGGAAGGTGGCGAAGAGGTGGTGCCGATCGTCGAAGCGCTGGTGCGCGCCGGCGTGCCGGTGCTGGGGCACGTCGGGCTCACGCCGCAGACCGCTTCGGCGCTCGGCGGCTACAAGCTTCAGGGCAAGGACATCGACACCGCGCGGCGCGTCTCGGACGGTGCCGCCGCGCTCGAGCGCGCCGGCTGCTGGGGCGTCGTGCTCGAGCTGGTGCCGGCGCCGCTTGCGCGTCTCATCACCGGACGCATCCGCATCCCGACCATCGGTATCGGCGCCGGCCCGGAATGCGACGGGCAGGTCCTGGTGTTCCACGACCTCGTGGGACTCTTTACCGGCTTCACGCCGACCTTCGTCAAGCGCTACACCGAAGCAGGCACGGCGATCAAGGAAGCGGTGGCGCGCTACGCCGAGGAAGTACGCTCCGGCGCGTTTCCGGGCGAGGGGCAGAGCTTCCGCATGAGCGACGAGGTGCTCAAGCACCTCTATGGCAGCTAGCAGGCGGCGCTACCCGCTCGCGATCGTCGGCCCCGGCGCGCTCGGCCTGACTTTCGCGAGCCGCCTCGCAAGATACTTTCCCACGGCGGTCATCGCCCGCAGCGACGCGCGGGCGCAGTCGCTGCGCGCCGGCGTACGCGTCGGCCGTAGCCTGTTCCGCCCCGAGGCCTTCGGCCCGGGCGCGCTGCCGCGCGCCGACTGGGTCATCGTCCTCGTCAAGGCCTTCGACACCGCGCCGGCGCTGCGCCTCGCTGCGCGCCTGCGGCCAAGGGCGGTGCTTTCGCTGCAGAACGGACTGATCGAAGGGGTGCCGCAGGGGGTGACCACCGCGGCGGCATACCGCGACGGACGCCGAGTCGTCCCGGTCGCCTTGGGAGAAACGCTGCTGCCGTGCGGCTTCGCGCCGCTTGCCCGGCGCCTGCGGCGGGCGGGTTTTGCGGCCCGCGTGTCGCGCGACATCAGCGCCGAGCGCTACCGCAAGCTGCTCGCCAACGTGTGCATCAATCCCGTAACGGCACTGTACGGCGTGCGCAACGGCGCAGTGCGCCGTCCCCCGTACGACGCGCTTGTGACGCGGCTCGCGCGCGAGGCTGCCGCCGTGCTTGCCGCCGAGGGCCTGAAGATCGGCCCCGATGAGGCGGTAGAGCGGGTGATGCGGGTCGCCGCGGTCACGGCGAGGAACCGCTCGAGCATGCTGCAGGACGTTCTGGCGGGGCGGCGCACCGAGATCGAGCAGCTCACCGGTGCGCTCCTGCGGCTCGCCCGGCGCCGCCGCGTCCCCGCGCCCACGCACCGGGCGGCCTATCGACTCGTCAGGAACTTCCGCACACCGAACGGCTCCATTCGGAAGACCTCGCGCATCGAACGAATCGCGACAAGGCGCGCGCTAGAATCGCGACGACTAAGCGAGCTATTGCGAAAGTGAAATACCTGAGGAATCTCTTCTATGCATTGGGCGCAGCGTTCCTTATCGGCGCCGGCGGCGCGAGCGTGACCGCGCAGGACTGGCGCAGCGCGAGCCGCGAGCCGGTCGGCCTCGCCCCCGATCCCGCCCTGGTCAGGGAAGCCGTGGTGCAGGTCTACGGCGCGCGCACCCTCGGCGTGAAAGGCTTCTTCGGGGTGCACACCTGGGTGGCGGTCAAGCCGACCGACGCTCCCGAGTGGACGGTCTACGAGGTCATCGGCTGGCGGCTGCGCTGGTCCGACAGCGCGGTGGTGGCGCGCAACCGCGCGCCCGACGGGCGCTGGTTCGGCTCCCACCCCGAGCTCTACGCCGAGAAGCGCGGCGCGGGTGTGGATGAGCTGATCAAGCGCATCGAGAAAGTGGTGGAGGCGTACCCGTACGCCAAGGAATACACGCTCTTCCCCGGCCCGAACTCCAACACCTTCACCGCCTGGATCACGCGCGCCGTGCCCGAGCTCGAGGCAGACCTTCCCGCCACCGCGATCGGCAAGGACTACCTCGGCTCCTCGGTGGTGGCCAAGGCGCCGAGCGGCCGCGGGTTCCAGCTTTCGCTGGTCGGGCTGCTCGGCATCGCCGCGAGCGGGGTGGACGGCGTCGAGCTGAACCTGCTCGGGCTGAACTTCGGCATCAGCGGCTCCGGCGTCAAGCTTCCCTTCGTCGGCCGCCTTGGGCCGGCGTTCAAGTCCGCGGCCGCCGCCGGGCAGCCCTCCGCCGCGCTCGAGGGGCAGGTCAATCCCTAGCTGGTCTTGACGTAGCTCGCTTCGAGGCAGACGTTGAGGAGCGCCTGGCGCTTCTCCACCCGCACCGCC
>CBDDSA010000249.1:0-2813 GCA_965233185.1 uncultured bacterium | reverse complement strand
GAGAAAGTACCTCTCACTGCCAACCCGGACAGCTCCAACCAACTGAAACTGCTCGGCATTTAACCGGACACTAGTGGGGACGGACCCTATTTTCCTCACTGCCGAGATCCGCCGCATCGAGCAGGCGGCGGGCGAGGTCGCGCCGAGCCTGATGGAGCGCGCGGGCAATGCGGCCGCGGACCTCGCCGGCAAGCTGGTTTCCGAGAAATCCAAGGACATCCTGGTGCTCGCCGGCCCGGGCAACAACGGCGGCGACGCGCGCATTGCGGCGGCGCGCCTGCAGGAAAGGTTCTTCCGCGTGGCGGTGGTCTCGCATCCGCGCGAGCTGCCCGCCGAGCGGACCTGGGGGCTGGTGATCGACGGCCTCTTCGGCATCGGCCTAGCGCGCGAGGTGGCCGGGGACCATGCGCGGCTCGTCGAATACGCCAACCGGCAGCGCTGCCCGGTGCTCGCGCTCGACGTGCCCAGCGGCATCCAGTCCGACACCGGCCAGGTGCTGGGCTGCGCGGTGCGCGCCACGCATACCCTGACCTTCATCGGCTTGAAGCCCGGCCTGCTCACCCTCGACGGCCCGGATCACTGCGGCGAGTTGCACGTGGCCCGGCTTGACATTGACTTTTCGAAGATCCGGGCCAATGCCTGGGTCGCCGGCCCCGGGCTTTTCAAGGACGCGCTCAAGCCGCGCCCGCGCAATTTCCACAAAGGCATGGCCGGGTCGCTCGGCATCCTGGGCGGCGCCCGCGGCATGACCGGCGCGGCGCTGCTCGCCGGGCGTGCAGCGCTGATGCTCGGCGCCGGGCGCGTCTACGTAGGCTTCCTGAAGGAAGACGTGCATGTGGATTTCGGCGCCCCCGAGCTCATGCTGCGCCACGCGGACGACGTACTCGGCATGGATCTCGGCGCCGTGGTCGCCGGGCCCGGCCTGGGCGGCACCGAGCACGCGGCGACCCTGGTGGGCGCGGTGCTCGCGAGCGACATGCCGTGCGTGCTGGACGCCGACGCGCTCAACCTGATGGCCGAGGACGAGAACCTGCGCGAGGCATGCGGCCGGCGCAGCGCCGAGACGCTGCTGACGCCGCATCCGGCGGAAGCCGGCCGCCTGCTCGCCATGACCACGGCCGGCGTGCAGGCCGACCGGCTGGCTGCGGCGCGCGCGCTTGCGCAACGCTATCGCGCGCACGTGGCGCTGAAGGGCAACGGCAGCGTCTTGGTGGCGCGCGACGGACATCTTTTCATCAACGCCACCGGCAATGCCGGCATGGCGAGCGCCGGCATGGGCGATGTGCTTTCCGGCATCCTCGGCGCGCTCCTCGCGCAGGGCCGTACGGGCGAATCGGCGCTGGTGCTCGGCGTGCACCTGCACGGCGCCGCGGCCGACGCCCTGGCCGCCTCGGGCAGCGGGCCGGTGGGCATCACCGCGGGCGAGCTCGCCGGCGAGGCGCGCCGGCTGTGGAACGAATGGCTAGGCGCGCACCAGGCGCCCTAGCTTGGGCGCCCAGCGCACGCCGCCGTCCTTCACCTCGTAGCCGCCGAGCCAGCGCGGCGCGCGCGGCTGCGCCCAAGCATCCGCCCTGCCCTCGAGGACGCTGCTGCCCCGTTGCGTGAGCGACCAGGCGCCTTCGACGAACCCATCCGCGCGCAGCCGCTCGAGGTGCCAGGCGAACACCGTGTCCCCGAGAAACACCGGATCTTCGCGCCGCGCGTGCGCGCGCGCGTACAGCTCCTCGAAGGACAGCGGGCCGCCGCGCAGCGCCTCCAGCGCCTGGCGCTCCAGGCGCGACAGGCCGTCGCCGGTCCAGGGGTACTCCTCGAGCAGGCGTTGCATCGCCGGCCCCAGGAAAGGCAGCTCGTGGCGAAACGAAGCGCTGATCCTGAATGGGCTGGGCGAGCCGAAGGCGCCCCAGGCCGCGCTGCCGGCCTTCAACTGCTCGGCGCTCACCGGCTTGCGCCGGCGGAACAGCTCCGCGGCGCGCGCCGCTGTCATGGTGCCCAGGTACTCGGCTTCGCACACCAGCGAAAGCTGGGGGTGCGGATGCGCGCGGAACCAGTCGAGCAGCTGCGCCAGCTGCAGCTGGTCGTACAGGTCGTGCTCGAACCACAGCACCACCTCTTCATGATCCGCGGCCGCGCGCAGCTTGCGGTCCCGATCGAGGAACTGCGCCTGCACCTCGGCCAAAGGCGCCCAGCCGGCGGCGCCGATGAACGCGGCGCGGCGGTACGAGAAGTCCTCCAGCGGAATGCCGGCGTGCACCGGCCCTTCGTGCAGCGCGTCGTGCCAGGCGAGGAGCTCGCCCTGCACGGCGCGAGCGAGCACCTGCAGGGCGACATCGCCGTTGGTGACGTGCAGCAAGCCTCAGACTTTTTCCTGCAGGAACTGCAGCACGGCGATTTCGTCCCGGCGCAGCGCCGCCCCGGCGCGCTTCCTGCGGGAAGCCTTCTTGGAAGGCGGTGACGCAAGCGGCACGGTCTCGCCCATGAGGTAGGCGCCAAGCAGCGCAGGGTGCACGTAGTATTTGCGGCACACGGCCCGCGTGTTGCCCAGCCGCTCGGCCACGGCGTCGATGGCGCGCAGGATGTTTCGGTCGGCCTCGCGGCGGCTGCCCGCCGGGCCCATGGCGCGCAGCTCCACCGCGGCGAGCATGGTGCCGCCCCAGGTGCGGAACGCCTTGGCGGTGACGTCGCGCCCGGTGAGCTCGCGCAGGTAGGCGTTGACGTCGTCGGAGGACACCGACTGGCGCTTGCCGTCGGCGTCCAGGTACTGGAACAGCTCGTGGCCGGGCAGGTCCTGGCAGCGCTGGATGATGCGCGCCAGG
>CBDDSA010000248.1:0-2798 GCA_965233185.1 uncultured bacterium | reverse complement strand
CCGAGGCCTTGATGTCGGCCGCGCTCACCGACTGCCAGCCGCCCTTCGCGTCGCGCGGCATGCGCCCCGCGCCCCACAGCCACAGGCTGTTGACCGGCGGGTCGCCGCGCGCCTCGCGCGCCTGGTTGACCGGATGCGAATGCAGCAGCATCTGAGCCTCGTTCAGCGCGCGGCTCCAGCGCTTGCCGGCCTCCCCGCCGATGCGGGCGGTCAGGTCCACATCGCGCCCCGCACATTCGAGCGCGCTGGGCGCATCCAGCGCCAGATCTTCCTCCAGGCGCGCGCACCAGTGCCGCGCGTCGGTCACTCGCAAGGCAAGCGCCCCGCCGAAATGGCGGTTCAGCGCCTCGACCAGCGCATCCGCCTCCTCGCGCGAAATGGCGAAGGCGGCGTCGGGGACCACGATCAGCCGGTCGCGCGCGAGCCTCAGGTGCACCGGGTCGGCGCGCACCCAGCAATCGTCGGCGGGCTCGCCGTCCGCGGCGAGCAGGGTGAGCGCCCCGGCGGCGAACGGGCGCCCCTCGAGCCCGAATGCCTGCTGCAGCCAGCTCTCCAGGCTGCCCGCTTGCGCCACGGTGGAGCGCCCGCGCGCGAGCAGCAGCTCGAGCGCGGGCGCCCGCGCATCGGTGGTGCCGCCAAACAGGCCCGGGACCGCTAGTTCGCAGTGCATGCCGGCAGGGCCCTCGTGCGCACCCCCTTCTTGCCGAGGTGGCGCGACAGGATGCGGTAGTGGTCGTAATCGAAGCGCGGCGCCCGGGCGCTCTCCAGCAGCTCGGCGAGCTCGCCGTCCGAGCTTGCCGTGCCGAGATAGCACCAGCGGTCCACCACGTGCACCTCGGTGGCCTCGCGCGCGCGGTCGTGCTCGACGATGCCGACGGGCCCGGCGTGCGGCCATTCCGCCGCCTTCAGCCGCGCCAGCGCCGCCGCGACCCGGCCGTGGTGCACATGAATGTTTTCCCGTCCCGCGCATGCCCCTGCGCATTTTTGAATTTGATATCGAAAGCATGGGCCGGCGCGCGGCGGGTCGAAACCCAGGGCCTGCAGGCAAAGCCCATGCTCGTCGGCGAGCGCGCGCAGCGCGTTCAGCGCGTCGCGCCGGGAGCGGAACAGGCCGTAGACGTACGGCAGCGTATCGGCGTCGATCTCCTCGGGCTGTGCGAGGCGCAGCCGCTTCATGTCGAAGACGAAGCCGCACAGCGACTGCGGCCGGCGCAGCTGGCGGTTGTAGGCGGGCTGCAGGTCCTTTACCAGGCGCGCCTCGAGCAGCAGCGCGCCGAGCTCGCCCACGGTGCGTTGCCAGTCGATGCCGTGCACCTCGGCCGCCCAGCGAAAGCGCGACGTGAAGTGCTGCAGTACGCGCGTGCGCAGGCTGCGGCTCATGCCGACGTAGAGCGGCGCGCCGCCCTCGCCGCGGAACACGTACACGCCCGGCGCTTCCGGGATCGCCTCCACCTGCGCGCGCTCGACGTGCGGCGGCAGGGTGGGCTGCTTGGCCACCTGGCGAGCGGCGACCGACAGCACTTCCTCCCCGTGCTCGCGCGCGGCGATGCGCAGGAACTGCCACACCGCGTCGGCGTCGCCGAGCGCGCGGTGGCGCGCCTTGCAGTCGATGCCATGGCGCGCGATGAGGCTGTCGAGGTTGTGGCTCGCATGGCCGGCGTACAAGCGCCGCGACAGGCGCACGGTGCACAGCGTGCGCGCCAGGAACTTCAGCCCGGCGCGCTCGAACTCGCGGCGCAGGAAGCCGTAGTCGAAGCGTGCGTTATGGGCCACGAATACGCGCCCGGCCAGGCGCTCGTAGAGATCGGCGGCGAGCTGGGCAAACGTGGGGGCGGCGGCCACCATCTCGTTGGTGATGCCGGTAAGCGCCTGGATCGGCGCAGGGATGGCCGCGCCCGGATTGACCAGCGTGGACCATTCGCTGCTCACCTCGAAGCCGTCGATCTCGATGACGCCGATCTCGGTGACCCGGTCCCAGCCCGGCTGCCCGCCGGTCGTCTCCAGGTCCACGATGGCGAGAGGCGCCGCTAGCGATTGCATGGATATTCTTCCAGTAGCGGCGAACTCTACCGGAAAAGCAACGTCATGCCATGGGCACGTAGCGCGGCTGCGAGCGCACCCGCGCGAGCCAGGCGCCGACGGCCGGAAAATCGCCCAGGTCGAAGCCGCCGTCCGCCGCGCAATGCGTGTAGGCGTAAAGCGCGATGTCGGCGATGCTGTAGTCGCCGCCGGCGAAAAAGGGCGCGCGGCGCAGGTGCTGCTCCATGACCGAAAGCGCCTGGTTGCCGCGCTCGCGCAGCCGCGGCAGCTCGGCGCGCCGCGGCGAATCCGGCGGCTGGTAGCGCAAAATGGAGCGCGCCACGGCCACGTAAGGCTCGTGGCTGTACTGCTCGAAGAACATCCACTGCAGCGCGCGGGCGCGTCGCAGGCGCTCCTCGGGCAGCAAACGCGAGCCCTCCGCCAGGTAATACAGGATGGCGCCCGACTCGGCCAGGAAAGTGCCGTCCTCCAGCGCGAGGGTCGGCACCTTGCCGTTGGCGTTCATGGCGAGAAAGCGCGAGCTGCGCGTCTCTCCCCGTCCGGTATCCACCTCCGCCCAGCGATAGGGCAGGACGAGCTGCTCAAGGACCAGCTTGACCTTGTAGCAGTTGCCGGACTCGGACATGCCATAAACAGTGAACATGGCGGCGATTCTAGCTGTCCAATGCCTTGACATGCCGCGCCCGGCCGTTCGCCTCTTTGCCGTCCTTCTGCTCCTGCTCGCCGCGGGCTGCGCGCCGCTGTACTGGGTGCGCGCG
>CBDDSA010000247.1:0-11651 GCA_965233185.1 uncultured bacterium | reverse complement strand
TTCCTCGCCCTTCTTGAAGTTCTTCACCGCCTCCTCGCCGGCCGCCGACCAGGAGAGATCCGAGAGATGCACCAGGCCGTCGATGCCGCCGGGCAGGCCGACGAACACGCCGAAGTCGGTGATCGACTTGATCTGGCCCTTGACCTTGTCGCCCTTCTTGTACTCGCGGGCGAAGTCTTCCCAGGGGTTGGGCATGCACTGCTTCATGCCGAGCGAGATGCGGCGGCGCTCCTCGTCGATCTCGAGGATCATCACCTCGACCTCGTCGCCGACCTGCACCACCTTGGACGGATGCACGTTCTTGTTGGTCCAGTCCATCTCGGAGACGTGCACCAGGCCCTCGATGCCGGACTCCACTTCCACGAAGGCGCCGTAGTCGGTCAGATTGGTGACTTTGCCGAACAGCCTCGTCCCTTGCGGATACCTGCGGGCGATGCCGACCCACGGATCCTCGCCCAGCTGCTTCAGGCCGAGCGACACGCGGTTCTTCTCCGAATCGAACTTGAGCACCTTGGCGGTGACCTCGTCGCCGACGTTGAGCACCTCGGAGGGGTGCTTCACGCGCCGCCAGGCGAGGTCGGTGATGTGCAGCAGGCCGTCGATGCCGCCCAGATCCACGAACGCGCCGTAGTCGGTGATGTTCTTGACGATGCCCTTGACGGTTGCGCCTTCCTGCAGCGTGGCGAGCAGGTTCTCGCGCTCGGCGCCCGCGGTCTCCTCCAGCACCGCGCGCCGCGACACGACCACGTTGTTCCGCTTGCGGTCGAGCTTGATGACCTTGAACTCCATCTCCTTGCCTTCGTACGGCGAGGTGTCCTTGACCGGCCGCAGGTCGACCAGGGACCCCGGCAGGAAGGCGCGAATGCTTTTCGCCATGACGGTCAGGCCGCCCTTCACCTTGCCGGTAATCACGCCCTTGATCTTCTCGCCGGTCTCCAGCGCCTTTTCCAGCTCCAGCCAGGCGGCCATGCGCTTGGCCTTGTCGCGGGACAGGCGCGTCGCGCCGTAGCCGTCCTCCAGCGCCTCGATGGAGGCGCTCACGAAGTCGCCGGGCTTGACCTCGACCTGGCCTGAATCGCTGCGAAATTCCTCGATGGGGATGATGCTTTCCGACTTCAGCCCCGCGTTCACCACCACGAAGTTGTCGTCGACGCTGAGCACCTCGGCGGTAATCACCTCGCCGATGCGCATTTCCTTGCGGGTCAGACTTTCTTCGAACAGCGCCGCGAAGGATTCGCTGGCGGCCGGGGTGGACTTCGAGGGTGCCGCGGGGGAAATACTGGCCATGTAAAAGAAAAACCTTTTAAGTCGCGAACTTGCGCTCGCGGGTTACGTTTGAGAAACGGGCCGGGCCTTCAGCCCCGCCCACCCGAATTCCTCTCGCCGTAGCGCTCAAGAATCTGCTCGACCACCGCTTCGACCGAAAGTGCCGACGAATCGAGCACTTGCGAATCCGGCGCCGGAACCAGGGGAGCGACCGCGCGATTGGCGTCGCGCTGGTCCCGCTCCTGCAGATCACGGGAAAGGGCGCGCAGATTAGCATTGATTCCTTTTTCTATCAACTGCTTATAGCGGCGCCCGGCCCTCACCTGCGGGCTCGCTGTCAAGAAAATTTTGAGCGCGGCGTCCGGGAACACCACGGTGCCCATGTCGCGCCCGTCGGCCACCAGCCCCGGCGGCTGGCGAAACGCCCGCTGCCGCTTGAGCAGCGCCTGGCGCACCGCCGGCATGCGCGCCACCTCGGAGGCCCGGTTACCCACCTCCTCGTGCCGTATCTGCTGGCTAACCTCTTGGTCCTCAAGAAGTATTTCGTCCCCCGAGAACAGCACGTCCATTTTCTCGGCGGCCGCGGGCAGGTCCTCGTCTTTCAGGTCGAGCCGCATGCCGAGCAGCGCCACCAGCCGGTACAGGGCGCCGCTTTCGAGGTAGTGGTAGCCGAGCGCTTCGGCCACCCGCTTGGCAATCGTCCCCTTGCCGGAAGCCGATGGGCCGTCGATGGCGATGACCGGGACACTCATCCAATGCAACCCGAAATCAGGGACAGACCACGCTTTTCCAGCCTGCCCGTACCCAAGGGCGCGGGCAGGTTCGGAAAAACGTGGTCTGTCCCTGATTTCACGCGGTGATGCTTTGGAAGGCCTGGAAGTACTCGGGGAAGGTCTTGGCGACGCAGCCCGGGTCGTGGATGGTGACCGGCACGCCGCCCAGCGAAGCGAGCGAAAAGCTCATCGCCATGCGGTGGTCGTCGTAGGTGCGAATGGTTTGGCCGGGAACGAGGCTACGGGGCGGGGAGATTTTCAGAAAATCGCTTCCCTTCTCCACGTCGGCACCGAGCTTTCGCAGCTCGGTGGCCATCGCCGAGAGCCGGTCGGTTTCCTTGACGCGCCAGCTCGCGATGTTGCGCAGCGTGCTGCGGCCCTCGGCGAACAGCGCCATGACGGCGACGGTCATGGCGGCGTCGGGAATGTGGTTCAGGTCCATGTCGATGGGCTTGAGCCGCGCGGATTGCCCTTCGACTTCGATTGCGTCATCGAAAAGCGAGACCCGGGCGCCCATGCGCTCGAGCACCTCGGTGAAGCGCACATCGCCCTGGATGCTGTCGCGCCCGACCCCTTCGACGCGCACCGGCCCGCCGCCGATCGCGCCGGCGGCGAGGAAGTAGGACGCCGAGGAGGCATCGCCTTCCACGAAGATTTTCCCGGGCGAGCGGTAGCCGGCGGCCGGGATGTCGAAATAGCGCCACCCGGTGCGCTTTACTTCGAGGCCGAAGCGGCGCATGACATTCAGCGTGATCTCGACATAGGGCTTGGAAATGAGCTCGCCCTGCACCTCGATCCTCGAGGGCGAACCGCACAGCGGCAGCGCCATGAGGAGCGCCGTCAGGAACTGCGAGGACACGTCACCCCGGACCTTCGCCGTCTGGATGCGGATATTGCCGGGATGGATGGCGAGGGGCGGAAAGCCCTGCGCGCCGGCATAGTCGATGCGCGCGCCCACGCCGCGCAGCGCGTCGACCAGGTCGCCGATCGGCCGCTCGTGCATGCGCGCCACGCCCGAGAGCCGGTATTCGCCGCCGGAAAAGGCGAGCGCCGCGGTGAGCGGCCGGAACGCGGTGCCGGCGTTGCCGAGGAACAGGCTCGCCTGCTTGACGGGAAACGGCCCGCCCACCCCTGTCACATGCGAGTCCCTGAACCTGGCTCCCAGGCTGGCGAGCGCTTCGCGCATCACCCGGGTGTCGTCGGCATCCAGCAGGCCGCCGATGTCGGTCTCGCCCTCGGCGAGCGCGGCGAGCAGCAGCACCCGGTTGGAGATGCTCTTGGACCCCGGCAGGCGCACCGTGCCCGCGGCGCGGCGCGCCGGCTTCAGCTCGAGTGAATCCATTCGTCGCGCGCGGCGCGCGCCTCGGCGAAGAGCTTCTCGAGCGCCTCGCCCTCGCCCGCCTGCAGGAGCGCGCGCAGCGACGCCAGCTTTTCGGAGAACCTGCCGGCTTCCAGGAGCAGGCGATCGCGGTTGGCGATGCAGATGTCGCGCCACATCTCGGGGTGGCTGGAGGCGATGCGCGTGAAGTCGCGAAAGCCGCCCGCGGCATAGGAGAAAAGCTGCGCCGAGTTCTCGCGCCCGGCGACCTCGTGCACCAGCGCGAAGGCGAGCAGATGCGGCAGGTGGCTCACCGCGGCGAGCACCGCGTCGTGCTCCTGCGGGTCCATGCGCGACAGGCGCGCGCCGCAGGCGGTCCACGCGGCCTCGATGCGCTTCACGCCGCTTTCCGAATTCTCGGGCAGCGGCGTGAGGACCACGCGCCTGCCCTGGAACAGCTCGGCGCTTGCGGCAGCCGCGCCGCTTTTCTCGGCGCCGGCGATGGGATGCGCGGGCACGAACTGCGCGATCTTCTTTCCCAGCCCGGCCCTGGCCGCCGCGACCACGTCGCGCTTGGTGCTGCCGCCGTCGGTCACCAGCGCCTTGGGACCGAGCACCGAGGCGATGTCGTGGAAAATCCTCGGAAACTGCGCCACCGGCGCGGCAACCAGCACGAGGTCCGCGCCGTGCGCCGCGGCGACCGCGTCGGCGGCGATGGAGTCGATGATCCCGCGGCTGCGGGCGAGCTCCAGGTTGGCGCGGTTGCGCCCGGCGCCCGCCACGTGGCCGCAGGCCTGGGCCGCCTTCAGCGCCAGCGCGAACGAGCCGCCGATCAGGCCGACGCCGAACACGGCGACGCGCTCGAAGCGCATCAGTCCTTCAAGCTCGCCGCGAGCGCGCCGAGGAACTTGTCGTTCTCCGCCGCCGTGCCGGTAGTCACGCGCAGGTGCTCGGGCAGGCCGTAGCCGCCGCCCACCGGGCGCACGATCACCCCGCGGCGCAGGAGCCGCTTGAAGATCTCGGGCGCTTTGCCGACACGAACAGTCAAGAAATTCCCGAAGGATGGGATGAACTCCAGGCCGAGCCGGGTCGCGCCCTCCTCGAGCTGGCGCAGCCCGTTCAGGTTCTCCGCGTAGCTGCGCGCCACGAACTCCATGTCGTCGAGCGCCGCGGCCGCCGCCGCGAGGCCGATGCTGTTCACGTTGAACGGCTGGCGCACGCGGTTCATGATGTCGGCCACCGAGGGATGCGCCAGCGCATAGCCCACGCGCAGGCCCGCAAGGCCGTAGGCCTTGGAGAAGGTGCGCGTCACCACCAGGTTCGGGTGGCGCTTGAGCAGCTTCAGCGTATCGGTCCTGAAGTCGGCCTTGATGTACTCGTTGTACGCCTCGTCGATCACCACCAGCACGCGCTCCGGGACCTTGCGCAGGAACGCCTCGACCTCGTCGGCGGCCGCCAGCGTGCCGGTCGGGTTGTTCGGGTTCGCCGTCCAGACGACGAAGGTCTCGTCGTCCACCGCCTTGGCCATGGCTTCCAGGTCGTGCGCGTAGTTCTTCGCCGGCACGACGATGGCGCGCGCGCCGCGCGCCTGCGGGGCAAGCGGCTACACGGCGACGCAGTGCTGCGACATCACCGCGGCGCGGCCCGGGCCGAGGAAGGCGGCCGCCACCAGCTCCAGCACGTCGTTCGAGCCGTTGCCCAGCACGATGGACGACAGGTCAACGCCGTAGCGCTGGGACAGCGCGGATTTCAGCACGTAGCCGTTGCCGTCCGGGTAGCGGGCAATGTCGCCGAGCGCCGCATCGATCGCGGCGCGCGTGCGCGGGCCGATGCCCAGCGGGTTCTCGTTGGAGGCCAGCTTGACGATGCCGGCCTCCTCCAGGCCCATCTCGCGCGCGAGCTCCGAGATCGGCTTGCCGGGCTGGTAGGGCGCGATGGAGCGCACGTAGGAAGGGGAAAGCTCGCAAAGATCGATCAGCATTTCCGTTTCTTCAAGAGAGTGCAACGGGGTAGGACCCCAGGATTTTCAGGAACGGCGCCTGGCCGCGCAGCGCGGCAAGCGCCGCGGCGACGCGCTCGTCTTCCTCGTGTCCTTCGACGTCGATGAAAAACAGGTACTCCCACAGCGCCGCGCGCGAGCGCGCCGGGCGCGACTCGATGCGTGTCATGCTGACGCCGTGCTGCGCGAGCGGGCTGAGCAGCGCGTGCACCGCGCCGGGCTTGTTCTCCGCCGACACGACGAGCGAGGTGCGGTCGCGGCCGCTCGGGCCGGGCTGCAGCCGGCCGAGCACCAGGAAGCGCGTGGTGTTGGTCGCGTCGTCCTCGATGGAGCGCGCCAGCGCCTTCAGGCCGTAGCGCTCGCCGGCGGCAAGCCCGGCGACGGCCGCGCTGCCGGCCTCCTTCGCCGCGCGCTGGGCCGCCTCGGCATTCGAGGCGACCGGCACGCGCTGCGCGCCGGCCAGGTGCTGCGCCAGCCAGCCGTTGCACTGGGCCAGCGACTGGGAATGGGAGTAGATCTTTCGGATCGCGGAAATGCTCGCTTCATTGGAAAGCAGGTTCTGCTGCACGCGCAGCTCGACCTCGCCGCAGATGCGCAGCGGCGTGGCGACCAGGAGGTCGAGCGTGCGGCCAACCACGCCCTCGGTGGAGTTCTCCGCCGGCACCACGGTGAATTGCGCGTCGCCCGACTCGCAGCGGCGGAACGCCTCGTCCACCGAGGGCACCGCCAGCGCCTCGACCGCCGCGCCGAAATGCTTGCGCAGCGCCTGCTCGCTGAACGTGCCCTCCGGGCCGAGGTACGACACGCGGATCGCCTCCTCCAGGCTGCGGCAGGCGGAGATGATCTCGCGGAATACGCCGGCGACGCGCTCCGCAGAAAGAAGCCCCTTCTCTCCCGCGACCCGCTTGAGGATCGCGCTTTCGCGCTCGGGGCGATACGCGGGGGCGCTGCCCTTCAGCTTGCCGATCTCGTGCGCGAGGCCGGCGCGCCGCTGCAGCAGCGCGGCGAGCTCCTCGTCGATGCTATCGATCTCGCGCCTGAGCTTTTCGAGGTCAGCCATCGGCGGGCAGGTAGCGCACGGCCAGCACGCCGTTCAGCTCGGCGAGCTCCTTGATCGCCTCCGCGGGCACCGGGCTGTCGGCATCCACCAGCGTGTACGCCATCTCGCCGCGCGACTTGTTCAGCATGTTGTGGATGTTGATCTTGCGCCGGCCCAGCGCGTGCGAGATGCGCCCGAGCATGTCGGGCACGTTGGCGTTGGCGATGGCCACCCGGTAAGGCGCCTCGCGCGGCATGGCGGCCTCCGGGAAGTTGACCGCGTTCTGCAGGTTGCCGTGCTCCAGGTACTCGCGCAGCTGGTCGGCCACCATGATGGCGCAGTTGTCCTCGGCCTCGCGCGTCGAGGCGCCCAGGTGCGGCAGCGCGATGACGCCGGGATGCCCGAGCAGGTCGCCGGTCGGAAAATCGGTGACGTACCACTTCAGGTGGTGGCTCTTCAGCCCCTTCAGCACCGCGTCCTCGGCGACGATGCCCTCGCGCGAGAAATTGAGCAGCACCGCGCCGCTCCTGAAAAGCTCCACGTTCTTGCCATTGATGAGGTGGCGGGTCTTCTCGCTCAGCGGCACGTGCAGCGACACGAAGTGGCTGGTGCGGATGAGCTCGTCGATCGAGGCGGCGCGCTTCACCTGCGAAGGCAGGCTCCAGGCGGCCTCCACCGTGATGTGCGGGTCGAAGCCCTGCACGTTCATTCCCAGCCGGATCGCGGCATCGGCCACCAGGCTGCCGATCTTGCCCAGGCCGATGACGCCGAGCGTGTGCCCCGGCAGCTCCGAGCCGGCGAACTGCTTCTTGCCGTCCTCGACGCGCTTGTCGAGGTCCGGGGAGACCTCCAGGGTCCTGGTGAATTCGAGGGCCGGCGCGAGATTGCGCGCCGCGATCAGGATGCCGGCGATCACCAGCTCCTTCACCGCGTTGGCGTTGGCCCCCGGCGCATTGAATACCGGCACCCCGCGCTTGGACAGCGCGGCGACCGGGATGTTATTGACGCCCGCGCCGGCGCGCCCCACCGCGCGCAGCGACGGGCCGAACTCGTACTTGTGCAGGTCCGCCGAGCGCACCATGATGGCCTGCGGGTCCTTCGCGTCCTTCACGATGGAATAGGTCTCCGGCGGAAAGCGCTTCAGGCCCACCTGGGCGATCTGGTTGAGGACCAGGATCTCGCATTTCTTCGGGCGCGCCTTAGGCATGGCTGCTTCTTAGGCGGGTTCTAGCCATGTTTATGTTCGAAGTCCCTCATGTAGTCCACCAGGCACTGCACGCCCTCGAGCGGCATGGCGTTGTAGATCGAGGCGCGCATGCCGCCCACGGATCGGTGGCCCTTCAGCTGCACCATGCCGCGCTGCGTCGCGCCCTTGAGGAAGGGTTCATCGAGCGAACTATCCTTCAAGGTAAAGGGAACGTTCATGCGCGAGCGGTCCTCTTTCGAGACTGGATTCGCGTAGAGCTTCGAGGCATCGAGAAACTCGTAAAGCAGCCGCGCCTTGGCGATATTCTGCTGCTCCACCGCGGGCAGGCCGCCCTGCTGCTTGAGCCACTTGAACACCAGGCCGGCGACGTACAGGGCGTAGGTGGCCGGCGTGTTGAGCATGGACTCGGCGTCGGCCTGCAGCTTGTAGTCCATGACGCTGGGCGTGCCCTTGGCCGGCTTGCCGATCAGGTCCTCGCGCACGATGACGAAGGTGAGGCCCGCCGGGCCGGCGTTTTTCTGCGCGCCGGCGTAGATCAGGGCGAACTTCGAGACGTCCAGGGGACGCGACAGGAAATGCGATGACATGTCGGCAACGAGCGGCACGCCCTTCACTTCCACGACTTCATGAAATTCAACTCCGCCGATGGTCTCGTTGGAGCAGTAGTGGACGTAGGCGGCATCCGGCCGCACGTTCCACTGCTTCGGCGCATAGGTGAACTTCCTATCCTCCGAGGTGGCCGCCACGGCGGCGTCGCAGTAGCTCTTCGCTTCCTTGAGCGCCTTCTTCGACCACTCGCCGGTCACGACATAGTCGGCCTTGTCCTTGCCGCGCAGCAGGTTCATCGGCACCTGGGCGAACTGCAGCGTGGCGCCGCCCTGCAGGAACAGCACCTTGTAGCCGGCGGGGATGGCGAGCAGCTCGCGCAGGTCGCGCTCGGCCTCGGCGGCGATGCCCATGAACTCCTTGCCGCGGTGGCTCATCTCCATCACCGACATGCCGCTGCCTTGCCAGTCGAGCATCTCGTCGCCGGCGCGGGCCAGCACCTCGGCCGGCAGCATCGCCGGGCCGGCGCTGAAGTTGAAGATGCGCCCGGCCATCAATGCACCGTCGGCGACGGCGGTTCCGGGGTTTCGGGAGGTTCTACGTCGCCGTTCGAATCGGAACCGTTTCCCCCATGGCCATTGCCGTTGTCGACATCGCGCTCCTCGATGCGCTCCAGGCCGGCAAGCTTCTCGCCTTCGCCGAGCGCGATGAGCGTCACGCCCTGGGTCGAGCGGCCCTGCTCGCGGATCTGCGCCACCGCGGTGCGGATGAGCACGCCGCCGGTGGAGATGAGCATGACTTCCTCCGGCCCGTCCACCAGCACCGCGCCGACCAGCTCGCCGTTCCTCTCGGAGGTCTGGATGGCGATCACGCCCTGGCCGCCGCGGCCGTGGCGCGGGTATTCGGCGATCGGCGTGCGCTTGCCGAAGCCGTTGGCGGTCGCGGTGAGCACCGAGCGCGAATCGTCCTTGGCGGCGAGCATGCACACCACGCGCTGGCCCTGCCCCAGGCGCATGCCGCGCACGCCGGTCGCCTGGCGGCCCATCGGGCGCACCTCGCCCTCCTCGAAGCGCACCGCCTTGCCCTCGGAGGAGAACAGCATCACGTCGTACTTGCCGTCGGTGAGCACGCAGCCGACCAGGTAGTCGCCTTCGTCCAGGCCCACGGCGATGATGCCGCTGGGGCGCGGGCGCGAGAAGTCCGCGAGCGAGGTCTTCTTCACCGTGCCCTGCGCCGTGGCCATGAACACGTAGTGGTTCTCGTCGAACTCCTTGACCGGCACCACCGCGGTGATCTTCTCGCCCTCCTCGAGCGGGAACATGTTGACGATCGGCTTGCCGCGGCTCGCGCGGCTGCCCGCGGGCACCTCGTAGACCTTGAGCCAGTACAGGCGCCCGCGGCTGGAGAAGCACAGCAGGTGGTCGTGCGAGTGGGCCACGAACAGGCGCTCGATGAAGTCGTCTTCCTTCATGGCCGTCGCGGCACGGCCGCGCCCGCCGCGGCGCTGCGCGCGGTAATCGGCCAGCGGCTGCGATTTCACGTAGCCGCCGTGCGAGAAGGTGACCACCATGTCCTGCGGCGCGATCAGGTCCTCGATCGAGATGTCCTCGGCGACGGTGACGATCTCGCTCTTGCGCGCGTCGCCGAACTCCTCCTTCAGGCGCGCCAGCTCCTCGCCGATGATGGTGACGATGCGGCTGGGCTTGGAGAGGATGTCCAGGAGATCGGTGATCGCCTCGATCACCTCGCGGTACTCGTCGCGGATCTTGTCCTGCTCCAGGCCGGTGAGGCGGCGCAGCTGCAGCTCGATGATGGCCTGCGCCTGGTCGTCGGACAGGTGGTAGCCGTCCTCCTTCAGCCCGTAGGCCTCCGGCAGGCCCTGGGGACGGTACTGCGCGGCCGCGTTCTTTCCGACGAGATTGGTTACGAATTCCGAAGACCACGAGCGGTCCATCAGCCCGCGCTTGGCTTCCGCCGCATTGGGCGCCTTCTTGATGAGGTCGATCACCTCGTCGACGTTGGACAGCGCCACCGCCAGGCCCTCCAGCACGTGGCCGCGCTCGCGCGCCTTGCGCAGCTCGAACACCGTGCGCCGCGTCACCACCTCGCGCCGGTGCGAGATGAAGGCCTCGATCAGGTCCTTCAGGTGGAGCAGGCGCGGCTGGCCGTCGACCAGCGCCACCATGTTCATGTGGAAGCTGTCCTGCAGCTGCGTCATCTTGTACAGGTTGTTCAGGACCACTTCCGGCAGCTCGCCGCGCTTGAGCTCGATCACCATGCGCATGCCCGACTTGTCGGATTCGTCGCGCAGGTCGGAGATGCCCTCCAGGCGCTTGTCGGTCACCAGCTCGGCGAGCTTCTCGAGCAGCGCCTTCTTGTTCACCTGGTAGGGCAGCTCGTCGACGATGATCGCCGTGCGGTCGCCCTTGCCGAACTCCTCGAAGTGGGTGCGCGCGCGCATCACCACGCGCCCGCGCCCGGTGCGGTAGCCCTCGTGCACACCGGCGAGGCCGTAGATGATGCCCGCGGTCGGAAAGTCGGGCGCCGGCATGAGCTTGATGATCTCCTCGATGGCGCAATGCGGGTTGGCGAGCACGTGCAGGCAGGCGTCGACCACCTCGGGCAGGCTGTGCGGCGGAATGTTGGTGGCCATGCCGACCGCGATGCCGGAGGAGCCGTTCACCAGCAGGTTCGGCACGCGCGTGGGCAGCACGCCGGGCTCGCGCTCCTTGCCGTCGTAGTTCGGGCCGAAGTCGACCGTTTCCTTGTCGATGTCGGCGAGCAGCTCGCTCGCGATCTCGTCGAGCCGGCACTCGGTGTACCGGTAGGCGGCCGCCGCGTCGCCGTCGACCGTGGCGAAGGTGCCCTGGCCATCGATCAGCGTGTAGCGCATGGAGAAGTCCTGCGCCATGCGCACCAGCGCCTCGTAGGTCGCCGAGTCGCCGTGCGGGTGGTACTTGCCCAGCACCTCGCCCACGATGCGCGCGCACTTTACATAGGGGCGGTTCCACACGTTGTTGGCTTCGTGCATCGCGAAGAGCACGCGCCGGTGCACCGGTTTCAAGCCGTCGCGCACGTCCGGGAGGGCGCGGCCCACGATCACGCTCATGGCGTAATCGAGGTACGAGCGCCGCATCTCCTCCTCGAGGCTGATCGGGAGGGTTTCCTTGGCGAAATTTTCCATCGGGAGAACTCGAAATTTTATCACGCAAGGTCGCGATTTCCCTCGAAAAAGGGTTGTATGCGGCGCCGTGGCTGTGCTTAAATCCGGCGGGTTGCGGTAATACAAATAAGGGGAGGTCCACGTGACAAGAGCTCGCGCAATCGTCGCCGCTGCTGCTGCCGCCGCCATGCTCCTAGCCGGTTGCGCCACCGAGCCGGAAAAACCCGCGCCGCCGCCTGCCCCGCCCGCGCCCGTGTCGCCGCCGCCCCAGCCGGTCGCCAAGCCGGCGCCCGCGCCCGCGCCGGTGCAAAAGCCCGCGCCCGCGCCGGCGCCCGTCGCC
>CBDDSA010000246.1:0-2806 GCA_965233185.1 uncultured bacterium | reverse complement strand
GTAGGGCGTGAGGCCCGCGCCTTTCAGCTGCAGCTCCTGGCGCGAGCCGTCGGTGGCGATCATTTCGGCCAGCGTGATGGCGCGGCCGTCGCCGAGCTGCCCCGCCCAGTGGCCGAACTGATGGCCGCCGTAGCGCGCCGCATACGGCTCCATGCCCGGCCGCACGCGGTTGCCTGCCAGGACATCGGCGTTCCCGGGTCTTTTGATGCCGAGAAACTCGCCCAGGTCGGACGACCAGGCGAGAAGCCGCGGCGCCGCCACCGGCGTGGGTGTCACACGCGTGTAACACGCGTTCGCCACCGGGCGCGGCACGTTCGCGGGCACCGGGTCCCCCGGGAGCTCGCGCACGAACGAGTTTTCGAAGCCGATCGCCTCGAGATCGCGCAGGGTCTCGACGCGGCGGGCGGGCAGCGGCGTCATGGCCCATTATCCCCGCAACTGTCGTTCCCGCAGCGACAGAAGATTGTGGGTTTCTGGACTTGAGCCCGGGTTTCCTTCGCGCCAGCATTGCGCTGTAAGGACGGAAAGCTCATGGCCACGATCCACAAGCCGTTCCGGTACGTGCCGGCCCGCGAGACCGACATCCGCCAGACCTTCAAGCGCGAGTGGCAGCGCCTGCGCCTGCTCGAGGAGGCGAAGCGGGCGGCCGCGGGAAACGTCACGCCCATCCACAAGGACAGGGCGCGCCCCGGCGCCTGAGACGTCCGCGGCCAGGGGCATAATGCCCCTGATGCTGAAGAGGCTCGCGAAGTGGACGCTCGGCGGCGCCGCCGCGCTCGTCCTGCTTGCCGTGGCGATGAACGCGTTCGACGAGGACGTGCATCCCGAGGTGAAGGCCTACCTCGAGGCGCGCCCGCCCGCCGTGCCCGACGAGCGCAACGGCTACTTCCACATGCTCGGCCTCGCCGCGCTGCATGGGGAGCCGCACGCCGCAGGCCGGCAGCATGCGCAGGTGCTCGCCGAGGCGCAAACGCGGGCTGCCGCGTCGCCCGCGTCCGGGCTCGAGTTTCCGGAGATGAAGAACCTGCCGTTGCCGCGCGGCGAGGGCATCGCGCGCCAGTGCGGTGCCGAGGCGGCCTTCTGTCTCGCCAATGTTCGCGCCGACAAGGCGGCGGCGCGCAAGCTCCTCGCCGAGCACGCTCTTCTCCTCGAGCGTTACCGGGCGCTGCTCGAGTACCCCGACTACGTGGAGACCTACCAGCCGCGGCACTACAAGGCGCCGATCGGGCCCTTCCAGCCCCTGATCAACGCGCAGCAGCTCTTCCACGTGCAGTCGGCGCTGCGCCTGCTGGAGGGCCAGGCGCTGCAGGTGGCCTACGACCTGGAGCGCAGCCTGGCGTTCAGCCGCCGCATGCTCGCCGGCTCGACCACGCTGATCGGCAAGATGCTCGCGGCGGCGCACGCGCGCCGGGCGGCGCAGTTCGTCTCGCAGGCGCTGCACACCGTGGCGCGGGCCGACCGCAAGGCGCTCGCGCGCTTCGCGCAGGCACTCGCGCCGCTCTCGCCGGCCGAGCGCAGCTTCGCGCAGGCCTATCGCGCCGAGCTCGCCATGTTCGGCTCCATTACCCACATCTGCGCCGAGCAGGAGGCGGGCGCGGACGCGTGGGGCGCGGTCAACTGCTATTTCTTCCAGCCGAACGCGACGGTCAACCGGCAGTACTTCACCTTGCACAAGCTCCTGACGGCGATGGACGAGGCGCCGGCGCAGCGGCTGGACGAGATGCGCGGCCGGCTCGAAGAGCTGGGCTCGTTCCCTTTCTGGAGCGCGCTCTACAATCCGACCGGCAAGGTGCTGATGGGCGTGCCGCCGCAGTTCGGCAGCTACGCCGCCCGCGTGCACGACGTGGACGCGCTCTTCCGCCTGGTGGCGCTGCAGGCGCAGATCGGCGAGCGGGCGCTGAAAGCCGCCCAGGTGCCGGCGTTCCTCGCCGAGAGCGCGGCGCGCTACGGCGATCCCTACAGCGGCAAGCCCATGGGCTGGGACGCGGAGCGGCGGCAGCTCTACTTCGAGCCGCGCGGCAAGGTCGATGGCGCGGAAAAACGCTTCACTGCAGGGCTGATATAGTCAGCGCATGAAATCCTTCTTCGTGGTGGCGTTACTGGCGTGCCTCGCCTTCCCGGCCGCGGGCGATACCGAATACGCGCCGTGCCTCATGGCGCAGGACCAGCAGCAGCAGCAGAACTGCTGCAAGGCGAACAAGGGCATCTGCGGCTGCCGCGCCGGCAAGATCGTGTGCTGCGACAAGACCTTCGCCGAGGGCTGCATCTGCGCCCGCGAGGACGAACCGCCTATTTCTTAGTCAGGTCCCACACCCCGTCGGCGCGGCGCGCCTCGGGGTGCTCGCGAAGGTAGGCGATGCGGGCGAGCATGATGCTCGCGGGTTTGTCACTTTCAAGCAATTTGAACAGTTCTTCAGCTTTGTCGAGACTGCCGGCCCGGTATTGCGCCAGCGCCTGCTCGTAAGGCTCCTTGAGCGGGTTGGGGTCCCCCTTACGGCCGACGAGCTCGAAGATGCGCACCGGCTCGCTCTTGCCCACGACGCGGATGGCGTCGATCTCGCGCGCCTCGATCGCGTCGCCGGCCATGCGCCGCGTCTCCTCGCTCATCAGGATCCAGGTGCCGTATTCCTTGTTGGCGCCTTCCAGGCGCGAGGCGAGGTTGACGGTGTCGCCGATCACGGTGAAGCCCTTGGAGAGCTCCGAGCCGATGTTGCCGATGGTGACGTCGCCGGTGGCGAGGCCCATGCGCACGCCGATCTCGGGGATGCCTTTGCGCAGGCCGGTGATCTCCGGGAGCATGGCGCGG
>CBDDSA010000245.1:0-8475 GCA_965233185.1 uncultured bacterium | reverse complement strand
CGGAGTTATGACCGAGCCTCGCGCGACTCGCGCGCTTCGGAAAGTATTTCCGCGGCTTCCTTGATGACGTAGCAGCCTATCGCCGTGCCGATGAAGAGGTCGGGGATGTGAGATCCGGTCATCAGGACGAGAACTGCCGCCGTGATCACGCCAAGATTTGCGATGACATCGGCGCGCGTGAAAATCCATGTGGCGCGCAAGTGCACCTCTCCTTGTCGGAATGGCCGCAGCAAACGCAGCACGGTGAGATTGACCGCGAGAGAAAGGATGGCCAGCACGATCATGGCCAGACCCACCGGCTCACTGCCATGCAGCGCGCGCCGGCCGACCTCCAGGAGCACGCCGAGCCCGAGGACCATCAGTACGCCGCCGCTCACCATGGCGGCTCGCGACTTGAATGTGATTCCCTTGCCGATGGCCGCGAGCGCGATCCCGTAGGCCAAAGCGTCTGACAGCATGTCCAGGGCATCGGCAATCACGCCCGTGGATTGGGCGATCCAGCCCCCAACGGACCCGATGACTGCCATCGCCAAGTTGAGCGCGAGCGCTATCCACAAGACGCGTCGCTGCTTCGGGTCCGCCGTGGGCTCCGCGTGGCAGCCGCAATCGCTCATCGCCCTGCCTCCCTCGACAACTTCGTCCTGAACCAACCTTCCATTTCCGTTCCCGCTTGGCGAAGGACCTGTGTTGCCGCCCAAAGTCCGAGGACCGCCATGATCGATGCGACGACCAGGTCCGGCCACCCGGTCCCGGTGCCGAACACACCAACAGCCGCGAGCATCACGGCGACGTTGCCGATGACGTCATTGCGCGTGCACAGCCAGACGGAGCGCATATTCGCGTCCCCGCGCCGGAATCGATAGAGAAGCGCCGCGACGGTCAGGTTTGCCATAAGTGCCAGAAGGCCGATGCCGCCCATCGCGACAGGGTCCGGCAGTGCGTCTCGACTGACGTTGTACGCGGCCATGGCGAGTACCACGAGCCCATAGAGGCCCATGAAAACTCCCTTAACGGCGGCGGCGCGCGAACGCCATACCGGCGCGAGTCCGAGGACGAAGAGGCTCACCCCGTAGTTCACAGCATCCCCCAGGAAGTCGGCGGCGTCCGCAAGCAATGAGGCCGAATCCGCGCGCACGCCGGCGGCGGACTCCACGAGGAACATGGAGACGTTGATGACGAGCGCGACCCACAGAACGCGGCGGAAGGCCCGGTCAGGCTTCGCGGTCGTTTCACAAGGGCTGGCACAGCAGCCAGTCATTCTTCGGCTCCAAAGGGATTGCTGCCTACATTCCAAACCCTATACTGCGTATAGGGTCAACAGGCGAGGTGGCGCGTGAAGATCGGCGAGCTGGCGGCGAAGGCGGAGTGCGACGTGCAGACGGTGCGGTACTACGAGAGGTGCGGCCTCCTTCCCGCGCCGGCGCGCACGAGATCGAATTACCGTGCCTATGGCCCTCGGCATTTGGAACGCCTGCAGTTCATTCGGCGGTGCCGCTCGCTCGACATGGCGCTGCATGAAGTCAGGGTCCTGCTGGCGTTCCTCGAGGAACCTCAGAGAAATTGCGAAGAGGTTAATCAGCTACTCGACGAGCACATCCGGCAGGTCAAGGCTCGCCTACAGGAGTTGGCCGAGCTTGAACTCGAACTCAAGCAGCTGCGGCGACAGTGCCGACAGTCCCAAGCGGCGACGAGCTGTGGAATTCTGAATCAACTCAAGACTCGTGGCGCGCCGCGCATAGCGCATGGTCGTGTTCAGGCTCGCATGACCAAGCCATGACTGGTTGTTGCGACGACTCCTAGATTCTCGCGTCCGGCGTAACGTTTCCGCCCCCCAACCACGTTTGCGGAGGGCACCATGAACATTGATCTACGTCCCAGCACACGCCGGATGATCGAAGAGTCCCCGGCGGCCAGCGAAGCACGTGCCTTCATCGGGTGGCTTCGCATCGAGCGCTACACGGACTACACCATCGACTGCCATATTCGACGGCTCTTGTTCGTGATGCCGCGGCTGTCGCCCGGCTCTTCGCCGCCGGTTCTCCGGGAAGCTGACCTCATAGCCATCTTCGGCCGCGAACGCCATCCCCGCTCGCGATTGTTCTGTTACGCCGGCACTCGGCGCGTCTACACGCGTTACTTGCGCGCACAAGGACGCCTGGTATCCGAGCCGCGGCCACCCTCCGAGGAACTCATTCGCCGATATGACCAGTACCTCACCGAAGTTCGCGGTCTGTCTGCCTCGGCCCGCACTCACCACAGCCTCACTTTACGGATGCTGTTGGCCCGCGTCCTGAGCCCGCGGCGATCCCTGCGGACGCTCTCACGCGACGATCTCGAGCGTTTCATCCTCGAGCGCAGCAAGGAGATCTCCCGTCACTCCCTTCAACATGAGGTCGCGCATCTGCGGGCGTTCTTGCGGTATGCGCATGATGAAGGTCTGGTGCGCGAGCGCCTCGATGGACTTGACACGCCGCGCACTTATCGCGACGAGCTACCGCCGCGAGCGCTGCCTTGGCCGACCGTGCTGCGACTGCTACGATCGATCGACCGCACCAGCCGCGCCGGCTGGCGCGACCTCTGCATCCTGCATCTGATCGCCTACTACGGGCTGCGCCCGAGCGAGGTAGTCGCGCTGCGTCTTGACTCGATCGACTGGGAGGGAGAGCTACTTCACGTCTATCAGTCCAAGACGCGCTCGCCGCTGACGCTCCCGCTCGATTCGCGCACACTACGGCTGCTGCGCGACTACTTGCAGCATGGCCGCGTAGGCGGCGCCGACGCCTCGCCGAAGCTCTTCCTGCGGGCGCGCTGTCCATACATCCCGCTCGAACGGACTGCCGTTAGCGACCTCTTCTGCAAGCGCATGCGCGATGCAGGATTACCGGACTGCGCCAAGCACGTATACCGGCTGCGGCACACGTTCGCGATGCGCTTGCTCAGCCGCGGGGTGGGCATGAAGGCGATCGGAGACGTTCTCGGACATCACAGCTTCTACGGCACAAGCGCCTACTTGCGACTCGATGTCGCCATGCTGCGCGGCGTCGCGCTCCCGGTTCCAGCTTCGATCGGAGCGCGCCATGGGTAAGACACCGCCGTTGCGCCGATTTGATGCCGCCGTGGACGCGTACATCTCGAGTCGGCGCGCTCTCGGGCGCGCCATCCGGGTCGACGAGTACGTGCTGCGCCGCTTGCGGGCTTATCTCGCACGAACCGAGTACTCCGACCTCAACGCCGAGAGCTTCGAGCGCTGGCGCCGCCGGCTGCGTCACTGCGCGCACAACACCCAGGTCGACTGGGCGATGATGGTCTATCGGTTCTGCCGGTACCGCCGGCGTCGCGAGAGCCGGTGCTTCCTGCCTCAGCGCTGCACGCTCGGGCGGCATCGGCCGTATCCGCTACCCACGCCGATCGAAACCGACCAGGTCCGGCGGCTGCTCGACTTCGCCGATCGCCGTCCGTCAACCGGCGGTCGCGCTCTGCTACATGCCGCCCAGCACCTCGCCATCGTGTTGATGTACACGGCGGGTCTTCGTCGCGGCGAAGCAGCCCGACTGCGCATGGAGGACGTCGACGGCGAGACGGGCGTCCTGCGCATCTGTGCTTCGAAGTTCCACAAATCCCGGTGGGTCCCGCTCTCCCCGAGCGCCACCCGAGAGCTGCGCGCGTATCTGGACGTCCGGGCGGCGTTCGTTCCCCGGGCGGCGCGCAACACGATGCTCCTTTGCCGCTGCGCCGCGCACGGCTACACCGTTGAAGGAGTCGGCACCGCCGTACGCGGTGTGATGCGCCGCTCGGGCGTCTGGGCGAATGCCTCGCGCGTACCACGCGTACATGACTTCCGCCACGCCTTCGCCGTGGAGGCACTACGCCGCTGGTACGAGGAGGGTCGCGATGTGCAGTCCGAGCTGCCCAAGCTGTCGATGTACATGGGGCATGTATCGATCGCTTCGACCACCTATTACCTACGCTTCATGCCGGCGGTAGTCGCCCTTGCGAGCCAGCGTTTCGCCAGCTCGTGCGCAGGGCTGGTTGAGGGAGGTGCCGCATGAGCCGCGCGACCCCCACGGCCCTGGGCCGCGATCTGGTCACGTTCTTCGACGACTTCCTTCCCGCGCAGCGGGGCTTGAGTCCGCACACGATCCGCAGCTATCGCGACGCGTTGCTGCTCCTTCTGCGCTTCACGTCGCGGGAAGTGCGCCGCACGGTAGACCGCCTGGACGTGCCGGATCTCACCGTCGAGCGCATCACACGATTCCTTGCCGCGCTCGAAGCCGAGCGGCACAATGGCATTGCCACGCGTAATGCGCGGCTCGGGGCGATCCACGTCTTTGCGCGCTACCTCGCCGGGCAGCGCCCAGAGCATCTGGGCACCCTACAGCGGATCATCGGCATGCCCTTCAAACGCGGAGCGGTCGAGGCCTCCATCGAGTACCTTGATCGTGCCGAGCTCGACGCGCTACTCAAGAGCATCGATCGCTCAACGGACCTCGGCAGGCGCGACTACGCGCTCTTCGCATTCATGTTCAACACCGGCGCCCGAGTGCAGGAAGCGCTTAATGTACGCGTTGCCGACGTGCGCCTCGAGGCTCCGCCGCAGGTACGACTGCTCGGCAAAGGTCGCAAGGCACGGACTTGTCCGCTATGGCCGGCGACAGCACGGCTCCTGCGCGACCTGATCACCGAACGAAACAGCCTTCGCGACGAGTCGGTCTCTCCGTTCGTCTTCACGAACGCCCGCGGGGCGCCCCTGACGCGCTACGGCGTGCGCTACCTTCTGCGCCGCTACGTGCAGAAGGCGTCACGAGTAGCACCCTCCCTCAAGAGCAAGAAGCTTCACCCGCACTCGATCCGGCACAGCACGGCGGTGGCGCTGCTCAAGTCCGGCGTCGACTTCGTGACCATCAGCCAGTGGTTGGGCCACGCCGGCCTGAACACCACGATGCGCTACGCCCGCGCCGATATCGATCTCAAGCGGCGAGCGCTCGCACAGGTGTTTCCGGAGGCCGTGGCGCCACCGCCCGGCGGGCGACTGTTGCTGGACGGCTCGGACCTCGCTGGCTGGCTGCGCAGGCTCTGAAGTATTTGTGGAGGCCTCCCGCGCCTTGCGCGGGAGGCCAGAGACTCGCCGGCGATTAGGAATTAGGCCCTCGAGCATAGGGCGCTGCTTCATAGCATGTAACCAATATCGGAGGCACCGGTCGGATACGCGAAGACCGCGTCCTGCAGTTCCTTGGCAGTCCTGCCCCATCGGATGGCGAGCGCGAAGATGTTGATGACTTCGTCGACATGCGGCCCGACGAGGTGCGCGCCGAGAATCCGGTCCGTGTCTTCTTCGATGAGCACCTTGAATCCGTAGGTCGGTTCGGCGACGCGGCGCGCGGTGTACCAATCCGACGCCTTTCCGGATTCCGTGCGGAACCGGAAACGCTGCGCGCGCGCTTGCTCTTCGGTCAGGCCAACGGCGGCGATGGGCGGAATCGTAAAAGCAACGCTGGGCACACCGAGATAGTTCGGCTTTCGATGATTGCCTTTAAGCATGTTCGCCGAGGCGACGCGCCCATCATGGGCAGACACGGGGGTCAAAGGCGGTCCTTTGGCCGCCGCGTCGCCGGCCCCGTATGCCGCGAGATTGGAAACGCTTTGCAAGTAGTCATTGAGCTTGAGCCGGCCATTCTCGGTCTCGACGCCCGCCGCATGCAATCCTAGAGAATCGAGGTTCGGAACACGGCCGGCGGCATGCACGACCAAGTCGCCGGAGAACCGCTCGGCCTTGCCCTCGACGGTAGCGTGAACGGCAAATCCGCCCGAAGTCTTCTCGATTCGCTCGACGCGCGTCTTCAGCCGCACGTCGATGCCGATGTCGCGGGATTTCTCGGTGAGCCAGGCAACGACATCGGCGTCGAAGGGCTTCAGCATGCGCTCACCCCGCTGGAGCACCGTAACCTTCGCTCCGGCGCGCGCGGCGATGTGCGAGAACTCGGCGGCGATGTAGCCACCACCCACGAGTACGATACGGTCAGGCAGCTCGCTCAGCTCCAGGAACTCGGTGCTTGTAATCAGGTGTTCTTCCCCTGGAATCCCGAGCTTGACGGGTTCCGCACCGGTGGCGATAAGAACGAAGCGACCGTCGAGCATTTCGCCAGCCACTTCGACGGAGTGCGGACCGACAAAGCGTGCGCACCCGTGATAAGTCTCCATGCCGTTCTTCTGGAAGCTCTGCTCCATCATGCTGGGGATGCGCTCGGTGAAGCTGCGCTTGAAATCCATCAAAGCGCGCCAGTCGATCGAGGGCTCGCCGCCGGCAAGCCCCTTGCCCCGCATACGGCGCGCAGCGTCGAGCGCCTCTGCGATGCCGACCAGCACCTTCTTCGGGTCGCAGCCGCGCAGCGCGCAGGTCCCGCCGTAGGGAAGATGATCGATGACCGCTACGCGCCAGCCAGCGTTCGCGCAGCGATTGGCGGCCGTGGCGGCAGCAGTGCCGGTTCCAATGACGACGAGATCGAAGGCTTTCGCCATCGCGCTTCTCCAGATTGGTGTTTCGGACTAGCGGCTTGCGCGTGCGCCGAGGTAATCCCAGAAGCTCGATGCAACGATCAAGCCAAGACCGAGCAAGAGAACCACGGTCGAAGTCCAAAGGCCGATGAGAGCCGCGAGCGCTCCAGCTCCGGCGAGGTACACCGGCCGCAGGTTCCCGTGAGCGCGCGCGGAGCGGAAGAGAAGCCAAAGACTCAAGGCGAGCAGCGCGACGTAAAGCGGGATCAGCACGACATCGTTGATAAGAAATCCGGCGCCCACTGCGGTGAGAGCGGCCAACGCCCAGCTTGCGCCCGCGCAGCAGGCGGCGGCGAAAGCGGCGCCTGCCGTACTGCCGAGCTGCTTCAAGAGCTCTTTCACTTTGGAGCCAATTTAGCCGCAGCAGCCGCGCTGTGCCTGTATCGGCGGGCACTTCACCGAGCCGAAGGAGCAAAAGACGCAGCAGTCTCCCGCGTTGGGACGCAGGAGCGCGCCGCACCCCACGCACTCGTAGTAGAACTGGCAGGCATCGGTCGGCATGGTCTCTGGCTTCGAGAAGCCGCACTTGGGACAGGTGAGGACCGATTCGAGAACAGGCGCGGTCATGGCTTCAGCGTGGAGGGATAGCCGGCGTCCGCCGTCGCCTTCATCAGCGCCTCAACCGAGGCCTTGCTATCGTCGAATCTCACCACGGCCTGCTTCTTTTCATAGCTCGCCTCGACGCTGGCGACGCCCGGCACTTTCGAGATCGCCTTCTTGATTGTGAGCGGGCATAGATCGCAGTTCATGCCCGGCACCGATAGCGTGACTGTTTTGGTCTCCGCGAAGGCAGGCGGAGAGGCGAGTGCGGCTAGCAACATCGTGGCGCGAAGGAGCTTCATCTTGGTTCCTCTTAGAAGAGCAAAGGCGCGAAGTAAGGAAAGCCGAGCATTGTGAGAAGCAGCGCGGCCACGATCCAGAAGCCGATGCGGAAGCCCCGCCGGACTCTCGCCACGGCGCACACTTCCCCGGGGCCGCATTCGGCAGCCGGGCGGTAGATACGCCACCCGGCAAATCCGAGAGCCGCCAGGGCGATGCCGACGAACAACGGCCGATAGGGCTCGAGCAACTGAAAGTTCGCGAGCCAAGCACCGCCGAGGCCCGCAGTCACCAGAACCAGAGGCGCGACACAGCATGCGCCCGTCAGGAGAGCGGCAATTCCGCCCGCGGTAAGCGCGACGGATTCGGCCGCGCCTCTCGCGGCCTTGGCTTCTTCGATTGCAAAGGGTGCGGCTTGCTGAAAAGACTTGTCCACCGGTGATTCCTTTGGCGATACCCGTTCGACAGCGGTAAGCTTATTCCTGTAGTCAACTACGGAATCAAGGCCATGGCTCAGCAGCAAGCAGTGGAAATTAAGATCGGTGCGCTCGCCGATCAAACCGGTGTGCACGTCGAGACCATCCGCTACTACCAGAACCTGGGTCTGGTACCGAAGCCGGCGCGCGCGCGCGGCTCAGTGCGCCGTTATGGTGCCGAGGCAGCGGATCGGCTGCGCTTCGTCAAGCGAGCGCAAGCGCTCGGTTTTTCGCTCGACGAGGTGAAGCTCTTGCTCGACCTGTCCGTCGGCGAGCATTGCGCCGAAACTCGCGCATTCGCTAAGCAGAAGAAGCGACTGGTGGAGAGAAAGATCGCCGACCTGAGAAGTATCCAGGCAGCGCTCGACAAGCTGATCCGCGCTTGCGGCACGGGTAGGAAAGGGCGCGGCTGCCCGATCATCGAAAGCCTATCGGGCGATGCCCGTGCGGCGAAGCATACAACCGCCTGAGGGCAAAACCATGCCGTTCACCCCTATCTCGTGAGTCCACTCCTGCCGGAGCAACGGTCTCCATACTTATGTGGACCAAACCAGCCAAATAAAAACGGCCGTGCCCTCAAGCAACGGCCGCTCAACTCCACATATCAAAGAAGTCCCGATTCGGCGAA
>CBDDSA010000244.1:0-5079 GCA_965233185.1 uncultured bacterium | reverse complement strand
GATGCGGCGGGTGAGGACGGTGGCAAAGCCGATCTGCAGGGTACCCAGCACCGTATCGGAGTCTGGCACCGGCTCGCCGTTCAGGCGCGCTTCGCGGACGAAGCCGAGGTTCAGACCCACATTGGCCGACGTATGCGGCGTTGCGGCGAGCGCGCTGCCAAAGCGCACGCCCAGGATGTCGCCCGGCTGGACCTTGGTGCCGCCGATGTCCCGCGACTGGGACACCGCGTAGGAGGCGCCGGCGAAAAATACCAGCGGATCGCGGGTTCTCACCGCCGTAAGGCCGGCCTGCAGCACGTCGAACCCCGAGCCCGTCGGAAGCTCGCCGTCGAAGCCGTCGTTGTCCGCCCGGGCGCTCCAGCCGAGCGCGCCGATCAGCCCGGGGAACCGGCCTTCGCGCACGAACTGCTGGGATAGCGTGAGCTCGGCGTTGCCCGGGCCGGCGGCATCCGCGGTGGCCGTCTCGACCTGCCGGTAGGGCAGGCGCAGCTCGAGCTGCGAGCGCCAGCCCAGGCCGGCGCGCAGGGACAGGCTGCCTTCGAATTCCCGGCGGATGGCGCTGCGCGAGCGGTCCCAGTGCACATAGCTCGTTTCCGGCTGCAGCTCGAAGGACCACGGCGGCAGGACCAGCGCGCCCTGCTGCACCAGCGTGCGCTCCAGCGCCCGGCCGAGCTCCTCTTCCTCCTCGGAGACCGCGGGCTTGGCCGACGGGGCGGCGGCGCGCCCGGGCGGGGCGGTCGATGGCCCGCGGCGCTCGGCCTCGAGCGCTTCGATGCGCTGGAGCAGATAGCGGATTTCCGCGTCGCGCAGGCGCAGCTCGCGCTGCAACTCCTCGACGCCCTGCGCCCAGACCCCGGCCCCGGGAACCAGCAGCATCGCGGCAAGTGCGAGATAGCGGCGCATCATGGCCGTCGGACGACGAAGGCCAGGCCGGTCTGCCACAACTCCTTGAAGTCGTCGACCGACAACATGCGGTTGCCGAAGGCCGGGTCGGCAATGTCCACTTTCCCGTCGCGCAGCCCGCGCACCACCACGAAGTGCGGGTTGCCGTACTCCTCGATCGGCACGATCGGGCTAGGCATCGTGACCAGCTCCTCGAGGCTCAGGCCGCGATAGCCCTCGGCCGGGTACGTCCAGAGATCCGCATAGCGCTTCATGTCGAGCAGCGAGAACCCCCCGCGCACCTTCACGCGCAGGGGATCAGTCCGCCGCAGCATGTCCTGCGCCACCTGGCGCTCGGTCACCGGGACCTTCAGCTCGTAGGTAAAGACCGTGGCGAGCGCCGCGGCGCCGCAGCTGATGTCCCACTCCTGGATGACCACGCCTTCATGGCGCATCTCCAGCAGCGAGCGCACCGGCTGGCCAACGGCTTGGCTAGCGCAAAGGATTCCTGCAAGGGTCGCCAAGGCCAAGCGGCCTAACCCGCCCCCATTCTTCTTCTTCATAGGAAAGCTGATACCACAAAAAACAACCCCCTGGAACCGGCGGCTGCCGATCGCAGGGGGAAGATGATGCAGTAGCGGCAGAAGCTATTGGTTCAGACTGCTCCACTTGCCGATGTATTTCAAGACCGGCTGGCCGCTGGCGTCGACGCTGATCTTGACGCCGCCGGGGCCAAACTGTTCATACATGCCTTGCAGCTCGGCGCAGTTCATGCAGGACCATTCGCTCATGGGAGCGCTCACATCCAGCGGGACCACGCGCTTCCCGGGGTTAAACAGAAGCATTCCGCCAGCGGTCACTTGGTCGAGCTGCGCATCGCTCAGCTTGGTGGCGGTCGACTTGACCGCGCCATCTTGAGCGATGGCGCCGGTGGAGAACGCCAGGGCGACTGCGGCAAACAGGACTAAGCGTTTCATTTTCCATCCCCTCTCGTAGTGTCAAGAAACGCCTAGATGATGCGTAGGGGGGACCGGCACCACCTCGAACAAAGTCACGTCGGCCATCCTTTTTAAGAGGCCCGGCGTGGCGTTTCTGTCAGGTACCGTAACGGATGTGAGATTTGAGCGCTTGCAGCGCAGCAAGGGCGCTGTAGCAGGCAAGCCAGGAAGTTTTTGGGTTTTCCGGGGCGGGGACGTTTTCGAGCACGAGGGTGAAGCGCCCGGAGGCGCCGGATACGCGGATGGTGTGCGTGTTGAGGGTTAGCGCGGGGTCGGCGACGACTTTTAGCCGCGTACGGTCCGGGCCGATGCCGCCCAGCGAGAGGATCGCGGCGATGTTCACGTTCTGAGGAAAGTGAGGGACTCCTTCGCGGGCCGAGCCCTCGAAAAGGGTGAGCGGGGCTTTCAGGCCGTCGAGCTTGAAGCCCTTCGCCTCGACGTACGCAATGCCCTTCCAAGCCGCAGGGGGCTTGGCGACCTGGATGGAAGCCTCGTCCACGCCGGCCAGGCAGGCGGTCTTCAGCACGTCCAACCCGCCAATGCCCCCCGACGGGACATAGAGCAGCGCTCGGCGGCGGGCGGAGGCGGCTTCGGCGGCGCGGCGCAGCGGGTCGTCGATCAGCGCGCCCGCCGACAGGACGACCACGCCGATGCCTTGGTCCAGGAGCGCCACCAGGTGCTCGCGTACGGCGTCGTGCGAGGCAGCCTCGATGACCGACTCGGGGCGGGTAGCGATCAGGGCCTGCCGGTCTTCGACGTACGGGATCCTGAACTCGCCGGCGAGCTGCCGTGCCCGCGGCGCGCCGCCCGGACGGCCCATGAGCGCGGCCACCTCGAAGGTGCCCAGCTTGCCGCGTTGTATGTTTTCCAACATCAGGCGGGCGATGGTCCCGCCGCCAATCAAGCCTATGCGCATCATCGGCTTATAGCAGTATCATTGACGCGAAGGGAGCCCAACTTGCGAATCGCGATACTAGAAGACGATCCCGACCAGCTGGCGCTGCTGCGCCGGTGGATCACGGACGACGGCCACGACGTGCACCCGTACACCAGCGGGCGCGAGGCCATGAAAATGGCCGGCCGCGAGAGCTTCGACCTGTTCATGCTCGACTGGCAGGTCCCCGACGTCTCGGGCGCCGAGGTGCTGATGTGGCTGCGCGCCAACGTCTCGAAGAGCGTGCCGGTGCTGTTCGTCACCGTGCGCGACTCCGAGCAGGACATCGTCTTCGCGCTGGAGCATGGCGCCGACGACTACATGGTGAAGCCGGTGCGCCGCCAGGAGATGCTGGCCCGCGTGCACGCCCTGCTGCGACGCGCCTATCCCAGCGAGGACAAGAAGCAGCTCTCCTTTCCGCCCTTCGAGATCGACACCCAACGCAACGAGGTGCGCAAGGACGGCACGCGCGTCGACCTGACCCCCAAGGAGTTCGAGCTCACGGTGACGCTGTTTCGCAATATCGGCCGCCTGATGTCCCGCGGCCATCTGCAGGAAACGGTGTGGGGCCGCACAGGCGATCTCGCCACGCGCACCGTCGATACCCATGTGAGCCAGGTACGCAAGAAGCTCGATCTGCGCCCGGAGTCGGGCTATCGAGTGGTGCCGATCTACAACTACGGCTACCGGCTGGAGAAAATCCCGCCGCCGGGCTGAAGCTCAGTCGAGCGCCTTGACGCGCGCCTGCGCGTAGTCCCTCGCCTCCCTCGAGAGCGCGCCGCCGCCGAGCGCACGCTTGTACGCCTGCGCGGCTTCCGGCCGGTGCCCGAGCGCTTCCAGCGAGATGCCCAATCCCATCCAGGTGGTGGCGTTCTGCGGCCCCGTGCGCAGCGCCTGCTGGTAGGCGTTCACCGCGTCGGCGTGGCGACCCATGCGCTGCAGCACCACGGCGCGCAGGCTGTGAAAATCCGCCGTCTGCGCCGAGGAGCCGGCACGGTCCAGGGCTTCGAGCGCCGCGGGGTAGTCGTGCTGCTCGACATGGATGCGCGCCAGTGCCAGCGCGAACGGCGCGTGGTCCGGATTGGAGGCCGTGGCCTGCTCGAGCATGGCGCGCGCATGCTCCACGCGCCCCTGTTCCAGCAGTAAGGCGACGTATGCCTGGCGCGCCGGGGCGTGCGCCGGATCGGTCTTTAGGGCGAGGGCAAGGTGCGCCTCGGCCTCGCTCACCCGCCCCTGGTTCAGAAAGAGCGCTGCGCGCCGGAACTGCGCGTTGGCGTCGTCGCGGGGCGTCTTGGAGAGCTTGGACGGCGCGGGCTTCGGCGGCGCCGGCGTGACGACCTTCGGTGGCACCGGCTTGCGCTCCAGGATGGGCGTCTCGATCGCCCGCGCCAGCTTGAATGTCTCGGTCGGCTCGACCGGGGTCTGCTTGGTTTCGGCCTGGACCGCGACCGCGACCGGCACTGGGGTTGGCTTCTCTTCGACGACCGCCGCGACCACGACGGGCGATACCGCCGGCTGCGCCGGCTTGGCTTGCATCAGGCGAAACACTTCGTCGGTGACCAACGGGCGCGGCAATAGCTGGTAGGCCACCCACATGACCCAGCCCACCGCCACCAGGAGCAACGCCGCCACCACCCGCCAGAACCAGTCGCGGTCGGGTTTCCGGCCGCCGTCCAGCGCCTTGATGGACTGCGCGCCGGCCTGGGCCTCGACCCCCGCCATGGCATTGCGGCGGTCCAGGTCCTGCAGCATCTTGTTGATGACGCTCATAGCGCCCGTCCGAGCCCCAGGCGCAACCAGGCGCGGCCCGGCCGCGCGGCCGCCGGCGTGTCGGCCGCGGCAAGGTGCACGTGGCGCTTGTCCACCACCCATTTACCTTCGCCGTACGCGAGCAGCAGCGCCTTGTGCATCACCACGTTGATGAGGCGCGGCAGCCCGCGGCTCGCGCCATGCAGCGCGCGCAGCGCGCTGGGCGAAAGCAGCGTGCGCCCGGTGAACCCGGCCACGGCGAGGCGGTGCGCTACGTAGGCGCCGACCTCGTTTTCCTGCAGCCCGCCCATGCGGTGCTGGAAGGTGATGCGCTGGAGCAGCTGCCGGATGCTGGGCGAGGCGAGCTTGCGATCGAGCTCGGGCTGGCCGAACAGCACCACCTGCATGAGCTTTCTCTTCTCGGTCTCGAGGTTGGTGAGCAGGCGCAGCGCCTCCAGGGTCTCGAGCGACATCGCCTGGCTCTCGTCGATGCACAGCAGCACGCGCTTTTTCTGC
>CBDDSA010000243.1:0-8585 GCA_965233185.1 uncultured bacterium | reverse complement strand
CGACCACGGTGACCGGCTCCGGGTGCAGCGCGAACACCGCGCGCAGCTCGCGGAAGGCGCCGTCCTTCTGGGAGCCGCCGCTGCCCTTGATGACGTGGTACTGCACGTCGGACTGCGCCACGCCGAGGTCCAGCACGCCGGCGCGGATGGTGTTGACGTTGAACACCGAGCCGCCGGTGGACTCCACCGAGCAGCGGATGCCGTGCTTGGCGCGGTCCTTGTTCACCAGACGGCAGATCGCGCCGCCGGCCGGGTAGTACACGCCGGTCACGCCACCGGTGCCGATGGTGACGAATTTCTGCTGCGCGTGCGCCGCGGGTAGCCCGGCGACAAGCCCTGCGGCGGCCAGCGCCGCGCCCATGATGGTCTGCCTCATGTCTGCTCCTCTAGAGTAATCGCCATGCCAAGTTTATCCACAAGTTCGTCGAGCTGCGCCTCTTCCACCAGGAAAGGCGGCGCAAGCAGGATGTGGTCGCCCTGCTGCCCGTCCACCGTCCCGCCCATCGGATAGCACAGCAGCCCCGCCTCCATCGCCGCCTGCTTTACCCGGGCGTGCATGCGCAGCTTCGGGTCGAACGGCTGCTTGGTCGCGCGGTCGGCCACCAGCTCGATGCCCCAGAACAGCCCCCGCCCGCGGATGTCGCCGACGTTGGGGTGGCCGGCGAACGCCTGCTTCAGCTTCTTCTCCAGCAGCGCCCCCAGCGGCTTTACTCGTGAAAGGATCCCATCGTCGTGCAGCCTCCTTTGCACCGCAAGAGCACCCGCGCATGCCGCGGCATGGCCCAGGTAGGTATGGCCGTGCTGGAAGAAGCCGCTGCCGGCGATGATCGCTTCCGCTATGGCGTTGGAAACCAGGAGGGCGCCGATGGGCTGGTAGCCGGCGCCCAGGCCCTTGGCCACCGCGACAAGATCGGGCACCACGCCTTCCTGCTCGAAGGCCCACAGCGTGCCGCAGCGTCCCATGCCGCACATCACCTCGTCGAGGATGAGCAGGATGCCGCGGCGGTCGCAGATCTCGCGCACGCGCTTGAAGTAGCCGGGCACCGGCGGCACCGCGCCCAGGGTCGCGCCGACCACGGTCTCGGCCACGAACGCGATAACGTTCTCGCCCCCTAGCCTTTCAATGACGTCTTCCAGCTCGGCGCCGAGGCGATCGGCGTATGCGGCATCGGTTTCCGCCGGCTGCTTGCCGCGATACGCATAGCACGGCGACACATGCGTGGTGTCGATGAGCAGCGGCTGGAACTGCTTGCGCCGCCACTGGTTGCCGCCGACCGCGAGCGCGCCCAGGGTGTTGCCGTGGTAGGACTGGCGGCGCGCGATGACGTGGGCGCGCTGCGACTCGCCTTTCTCGACGAAGTACTGCCGGGCGAGCTTGAGGGCGGCCTCCATCGCCTCCGAGCCGCCGGAGACGAAGTACACCTTGTCGAAGCTCTGCGGCGCACGGGCGATCAGCGCGTCGGCGAGCGCCTCCATGGGCTCGTTGCTGAAGAACGAGGTGTGCGCGTAAGGCAGCCGCTCGAGCTGCTGCTGGATCGCCTGGATCACCGCGCGGTCCGAATGCCCCAGGCACGATACCGCCGCGCCGCCCGAAGCGTCCAGGTAGCGCTTGCCTTCCCGGTCGTAGAGATAAGCCCCCTCGCCGCGCACCGCGCGGGCATAGCGCTGCCGGGGATTGCGGTGGAACACGTGCGTCATCGCCCGGCCATCCTACAACAGGCAAATCGGGGTCAGAGCCCGAATGGCCAATCGGGCTCTGACCCCGATTACGGGTTTAGCGAGCGATGACCTGCCAGGCGATGGTGGCCTGCGCGAAGAAGCCGGCCGCGAAGGCGAGCGTGCGCACCCAGGGGATGCCCAGGGTGTAGGCGATGACGTGCAGCAGGCGCGCCCAGAAGTAGACGATGGCGGCGATGGCGAGCGCGCTGCCGCTTGCGTTGAGCACATGTGCGGCGAGCAGCAGCGCGGCGAACACCACCAGGTTCTCGACCGCGTTGTGATGCGCCTTCATCATGCGCTGCGCCCAGGGCGACTGCGGCGGCGGGTTCTCGGGGTAGCCCACGGCGCCGGCGAGGCCCCACTTTGCGATGCGATCGAGGATGTACGGAATCCAGAGAAGCCCGGTAAGGATGCTGACGTAAACCAGGTAAACCAGGTAAAGCGGTGCTGTTTCCATTGTTTCCTCCTTTTTACTGGAAGACCGCAAATTCGGGCGAATACTGCACTCGTCCCGCCACCCCGTCGAGCCCGCCCGGGCGCAGCTCGAGCACCAGGAACTCCTCGCGCGCGCCGTAGTCGTTGTCCAGTCCGTAGTCGAGCGCACGGCGAAAGCCGAAGCGCGCGTAGAACGCCGGGTCGCCGAGCACCACGGCGTAGTCGCCCTCGCAGGCGTCTAGGCCGCTTTCGACCAGCTCCGAGCCGATGCCCAGATCCTGGAAGCGCGGCAGCACGGCGAGCGGCGCGAGCCCCAGTCCGCGCCCCGGCGTCACCGGGCTGAAGAGCACGTGGCCGACGATCTGCCCCTCGACCGCGGCGACCAGGGAAACCGACATACGGCCGGCCTTGCGCAGCGCATCGACCAGCCGCGCCTCGGCATCGGTGCGAAACGCCGATGCGTGCACGGCGCGGATCGCCGCCGCGTCGCCCTCAGCTTCCCGGCGGATGGAGAAGGTCAAGGAGCGAGGGGCCGTAGCGCTCGAGCTTGCGCGCGCCGATGCCGGGAATGGTGGAAAGCCCGCCAAGGTCGCGCGGCTGCGCGGCGGCGATGGCGGAAAGGGTGGCGTCGTGGAATACGACGTATGGCGGCACCGACTGGCTGCGCGCCTGCTCCATGCGCCAGGCCTTGAGCCGAGCGAGCAGCGGGTCGTCCGCATGGGCTTGCGTCTTGCGCTTGCTTTTCTTTTTCTGCGACGGGCGACGAAGCTCCACCCCCAGCTCCCCGCGCAGCACCGGCCGGCTCGCCGCGGTGAGGCGCAGGGCGCCGTAGGCGTCGTGGTCGGGGCGCGCGTAGCCCAGCGCGACGAGCTGGCGGAACACGTTGCGCCAGGTGGGCTCGTCGAGGTCCGCGCCGACGCCGAACACCGCCAGCTTGTCGTGGTCCCATTGCAAGACGCGCTCGGTCGCCTTGCCGCGCAGCACGTCGATGAGGTGCACGGCGCCGAAGCGCTGGCCGGTGCGGTAGATCGCCGAGAGCGCCTTGCGCGCGGCCTCGGTGGCGTCCCAGGTCTCGGGCGGCTCGAGGCAGGTATCGCAGTTGCCGCAGGGCCGGCTCGCCTCGCCGAAGTAGTCGAGCAGGCGCACGCGCCGGCAGCCGGCGGTCTCGCACAGGCCGAGCAGCGCGTCGAGCTTGGCGAAGGAAATGCGCCGGAACTCCTCGCTTCCCTCCGATTGCTCGATCAGGCGGCGCAGCTGCACCACGTCGCCCAGCCCGTAGGCCATCCACGCGTCGGCGGGCTGCCCGTCGCGGCCGGCGCGCCCGGTTTCCTGGTAGTAGCCCTCGATGCTCTTGGGCAGGTCGAGATGGGCGACGAAGCGCACGTCGGGCTTGTCGATGCCCATGCCGAAGGCGATGGTGGCGACGATGACCACCCCCTCCTCGCGCTGGAAGCGCTCCTGGTGCGCGCCGCGCGAAGCGGCATCCATGCCCGCGTGGTAGGGGAGCGCACGCAGCCCCTGCGAGGCGAGCCAGGCCGCGGTCTCGTCCACCTTTTTGCGCGACAGGCAGTAGACGATGCCCGCCTCCCCGGGATGCTCCTCGCGCACGAAGCGCAGCAGCTGCTCGCGCGGCTCGTGCTTGTCGACGATGGTGTAGCGGATGTTCGGCCGGTCGAAGCTCGAGATGAACACTTTCGCGTCCTCGAGCGCGAGGCGGCGGATGATCTCGGCGCGCGTCTGCGGGTCGGCCGTGGCGGTGAGCGCGATGCGCGGCACCTTCGCGAAGCGCTCGTGCAGCACCGAAAGCTGCAGGTATTCCGGGCGAAAGTCGTGGCCCCACTGCGACACGCAGTGCGCCTCGTCGATCGCGAACAGTGCGAGCTTCGCCTGGGACAGCAGGCCGAGCATGCGCGGCATGAGCAGCCGCTCCGGCGCCACGTAGAGCAGATCGAGCTTCCCCGCGGAGAAGTCCTGCTCTACCTGCCGCGCATCTCTTGCGTCCTGCGTGGAATTCAGAAACGCGGCGCGCACGCCCATTTGCCGCAGCGCCGCCACCTGGTCCTGCATGAGCGCGATGAGGGGCGAGACCACCAGCGCGGTACCCTCGCGCAGCAGCGCAGGCAGCTGGTAGCACAGCGACTTGCCGCCGCCGGTGGGCATCAGCACCAGCGCATCGCCCCCGCCGGCGACGTGCGCGACGATTTCCTCCTGCGCGCCCCGGAAAGCGGGGTGGCCGAAAACGCTCTTGACGAGAAAAATGGGGTCCGTCCCCATTTTTCTCATTTATGCACGTCTCTCAGGTACACCGTAAGGTCGGTGGTGGGCGGGCGCACGGGGATGTCGAACATCATCTGCGCGACGAAGCCGCGGTGATAGCTGGTGTGCACCACGAGGTGCTGGAGGATCTCGCGCCGCGACATGAGGCCCTCGCCGCCGCCGACGTACGTGAACTTGATTTGTTCATTCAATGAGGATTCAGAGGCCATATCGCTCCACCGGATGTACCAGCGGTCGATCTCCTGCTGGGCGCGCCAAAGCTCGGCGAGCGGCGGGTGCTCGGCGGTGTTGCGCGCGTTGTAGCCGTGCGCGCGGCCCTCGAGGTGCGCCTGGAACATGCGGTCGATGACGTAGTTGTGGTTGAGCGTGTGCACCATGTTCTTGAACACGCTCGGGCGCGGCTTTTCCGCCTCGCCCGCGGGCAGCGCGGCCACCGCCTCGAACATCACCTCGTTGGCCCACGCGTTGTAGCGCGCGAGCATCTGCGTATTAGAAGCCTGCCGTGGTGAATCAGAAGCCAACGGTCAGCCCGATGTTGAGCACGGGATAGTGCTTGAAGCGCTTCAGCTCGTCCTCGAGCCGCCGCTCCTCGGCGGCCGCCTCGTTCTGCAGCGCCGTGCAGCCCGCGCTCGGCGCGCAGTTCGCCCGCAGCGTGGCCTTGGGCGAGCCCATGAACATGATCCCCAGGTCGGCGTAGAAGTTGATGCCGGCGCCCGCGACCGTGCCCCAGCCGATGCCCAGGTACGGCGCGGCGCTGCGGCCGGACTCCACCGTGCCGGTCAGCGTGCCGGCGGAGCGCGCCGCGCGCAGGTCGTACTTGTTGTTGTTCAGGATCACGCCGCCGGTGATGCGGAAAATCGGGCCCAGCGGATGGAAATCCACCATGCCGTTCAGGTTCGAGAGCTTCAGCTTGCCGTCGTAGTCCACGGCGTCGGTCTCGACGTCGCGGCTCCACGTGAGCGCGGAATAGCCCACGCGCGCGCTCAGGGTGGGGGCGATGCCCCACGCTACGTCCGCGCCCACCCCCGTGGTGCCGGCGCGCACGCCGATGCCCGCGGCCTGCACCGCGCCGGCCGCCGCCAGCCCGGAGGCCAGCACCAGAATGCCGATCTTGTTTTTCATGCCCAGCCCTTTCAAGGTGTGCGGATCTCTTCCACGCCCTCGGCAAGATACAGGTATGCCGCGGCCTCGTTGCTCATGCTACCGGGCGCGAAGCTGTCGAGCCAGCGCTGCAGAAGCTTACCCTTCCGGTCGATTCCGCATGCGCTCGGCGTGATCGTCGATGCGGCGGCGGAAGAAGTTGCGCGCGTGGATGAAGCCGTTGGTGACCAGCGTGCGGGCATCGCGCGGGAATTTCGCCTTCGCCAGCTCGCGCCCCCGCCGGGCAAGGTCCACGCCGTGGCGCGGCGGCCCGCAAGGCCTGCAGCGCCACTTTCTCCGGCGCCTGCTCCGCGAGCAGGGTGAGCAGGTACGCCTCGACGATTTCGTCTTCGGGATCGAGGCGATGCGCCTCGCGCAGGCAGGCAAGCGCGCGCGGACCCTCGTCGCCCAGGTCGCAGGCGTACCCCAGGGCGGCATGCGAGCCGGCATGCCCGCGTCGCAGCGCCACCGCCTCTTCCAGCAGCGCCTGGGCGTACGGCCCGGCTATCTTCATGGCTTGCCTGATTATAATGATTGCGCCATGGGGAGAATTCTGCGCGTCGTGCTGGGGCTCTTGTGCCTTGCCCAGCCCGCATGGGCGCAGGAGCACCCCACCCGCCCGGTGCACCTCGTCGTGCCTTACACCCCGGGCACCGGCGCCGACATCATCGCGCGGCTGCTCGGCCCCAAGCTGGGCGAGCGCTGGAGCGTCGCGGTGCCCACCGAGAACAAGCCCGGCGCCACCGGCATCATCGGCACGGAATTCGTTTTGAAGAGCCCTGCCGACGGGCATACGCTGCTGGTGGTGGCGACCTCGTTCGGCACCACGCCCGCGCTGAGAACCAAGCTAGCGTTCGACCCGGTGAAAAGCTTTGCGCCGGTGGCGCTGGTCGCCACCAGCGGCCTCGCGCTGGTCATCCACCCGGCGCTGCCCGCGCGCACCATGCGCGAGTTCATCGACCTGGCGAAGCGAGAGCCGGGGAAGATGCATTACTCCTCGCCGGGCAACGGCGGGCCGCAGCACCTGGCGATGGAGCTGCTCAAGCTCGAGACCGGCATCGACCTGGTGCACGTGCCCTACAAAGGCGCCGCCGGCGCGCTGCAGGACGTGGTCGGCGGCCACGTGCAGGCCACCATCTTCGCGCTGCAGACCGCCTGGCCGCAGGTGCAGAACGGCAAGCTGCGCGCCCTCGCCCTCATGAGCGCCGAGCGCTCGCCGGCCTATCCCGATGTGCCGACCATGAAGGAGCAAGGCCTGTCCGACCTGGAGGTCGAGACCTGGTACGGCATCTTCGCGCCGGCCGGCACGCCTTCGGCCGTCCAGAAAATCAATTTCGAGGTGAATTCAACTCTGAAGGACCCCGCGGTGCGCGCTCTGCTCGAGAAACAGGGCATGACGGCGGCCGGCGGCCCGCCGCTGCAGCTCGAGGCGCTGGTGAAGCGCGAGCTGCCGCGCTGGGCGCGCGTGGTGCAGGCCGCCGGCATCAAGGCCGACTGATGGCCGGCCTGCTCGACGCGCTGCAGGACCTGGTCGCCGCCTACCGCATCCTCGCCGAGCACGGGGTCATCGACGCCTACGGCCACGTGAGCCTGCGCTCGCCGGAGAACCCGGAGCGCTACTTCCTCGCGCGCGCGATTGCCCCGGAACGCGTGACCCGCCCCGACCTCATCGAGTACGACCTCGACAGCCGGCCGCTCGACGAGGGCGGGCGCGAGTCGGTGCGCGAGCGCTTCATCCACGGCGAGATCTATCGCGCGCGTCCCGAGGTGCGGTGCGTGGTGCATAACCACTCGCCCTCGGTGGTGCCCTTCAGCGTCACCGACGTGCCGATGAAGGCCCTGTACCACATGGCCGCGTTCATCGGCGACGGGCTGCCGAATTTCGAGATCCGCGACGTGCAAAAGGGAACCGACCTGCTCGTCAAGACGCCCGAGCTGGGAAAGGCGCTGGCGCAAACCCTCGCCGGCAAGCCCGCCGCCCTGATGCGCGGCCACGGCTCGGTGGTGGTGGGCGAAAACCTGCCGCGCGCGGTCGGGCGCAGCATCTACCTCGAGCAGAGCGCGCGCATGCAGATGCAGGCGCTGCTGCTCGCCGGCCCGGGCGGCAAGGTCACCTACTTCGACGAAGCCGAGGTACAAGCGAGCGTCGCGCCCCAGGACTACGTGCGCGCCTGGCCGCTTTGGCGCGACAAGGCCATCGCCCGGCTGCACGAGAAATAGGGACGTACCCCATTTTGAACGACTTGCACACGCTGACCGCGACCGAGCTGCTCGAGGGCTATCGCAAGCGGACGCTGTCTCCGGTCGAGGTGGCGCGGGCGGTGATGCAGCGCATCGAGGCGTTCAATCCGCGCTTCAACGCGTTCAACCTGGTTTCCGAGCGCCTTATGGACGAGGCGAAGGCCGCCCAAGCGCGCTGGGCCGCCGGGCAGCCGCGCGGCCTGCTCGACGGCGTGCCGGTGTCCGTGAAGGACATCATCCTCACCCGGGGCTGGCCGACGCTGCGCGGCTCGAAGACCGTCGATCCGAAGGGACCGTGGAATGACGACGCGCCCGCCACGGCGCGGCTGCGCGAGCACGGCGCGCTTCTCATCGGCAAGACCACCACGCCGGAATTCGGCTGGAAAGGCGTCACCGACAGTCCGCTCACCGGCGTCACGCGCAATCCCTGGAACCCGGACAAGACCCCCGGCGGCTCCTCGGGCGGCGCGGCCGCGGCGGTCGCCGCGGGCATGGGGCCGCTCGCGGTGGGCACCGACGGGGGCGGCTCGATTCGCATCCCGTGCAGCTTCACGGGGCTCTTCGGCATCAAGCCGTCCTTTGGCCGTGTACCCGCGTGGCCGCTCTCGCCCTTCGGCACCGTCGCGCACGTCGGCCCCATCACGCGCGACGTGGCGGACGCGGCGCTGCTCCTCACCGTGCTCGCGCAGCCCGACGCGCGCGACTGGCACGCGCTGCCTTATGAGCCGCGCGACTACCGCGCCGGCCTTGACGCCGGCGTGCAGGACCTGCGC
>CBDDSA010000242.1:0-3275 GCA_965233185.1 uncultured bacterium | reverse complement strand
GTCGGGGTCGGAGCGGCGCAGAACGTCTCGGCGGTGCGCTGGGGCATCGCGGGCAACATCGTGTGGGCCTGGGTGCTCACCATTCCCTGCTCGGCGTTCATGGCGGGCCTCGCGTGGTGGGTGGGCCGGCAGCTGTTCTAGTGGCGGTGCCCGCCCAGCTTTTCCACCTGAAACTCCACCTTTATCTCGCCGGCCTTCTCGAAGGTGAGGGTGGCGGCCACGCGCTCGCCTTCCCGGAACGGCTGGCGGATGTCGACGAACATGAGGTGCGCCCCGCCGGGCTTGAGCTCGAAGCTGCCGCCGGCGGGAATGTCGTAGCCCTTCACCTCGCGCATGCGCATGATGTCGCCGTCGCGCAGCGTCACGTGCGTCTCCACGCGCGCCGCGGCCGCGGAGCTAACGCCGACCAGCCGGTCGGCTGAAGCCGCCTTGTTGCGGATGCTCATGTAGCCAGCCGCCACCTTGGCGCCCGGCGCCGTGGCGCGCGCCCAGGGCTGGCCGATTTCCACCTGTGCAAAGACCTGAAACGGCAAGAGCAACAGCAACCCGAAAACCAGTCTCACTTGCGATTCTCCTCTTCCTGCAATTTACGCCAGAACACCTTGCCGGTCGCGGTGCGCGGCAGCTCTTCCACGAATTCGATGATGCGCGGCACCTTGAAGGCGGCCATTTTCTCGCGTGCCCAGGCCATGATTTCCTCCGCCGTTACCGCGGATTGACCTTTCCGCACGACAAACGCTTTCACGGTTTCGCCGCGGTAGGCGTCCCGCGCGCCGACGATGCAGGCCTCCTGGATCGCCGGGTGCGCGTACAGCATGGCTTCGACCTCCGCCGGCCAGACCTTGTAGCCGGCGCAGTTGATCATGCGCTTGAGTCGATCGGTGATGAAAAAGTAACCGTCCTCGTCGTAATAGCCCAGGTCGCCGGTGCGAAAGAATCGTTTACCGTCGTGCAACAGGAAGGCCTGCGCGGTGGCCTCGGGCTGCTTCCAGTAGCCGCGGAATACCTGCGGGCCGTGGACGAGGATTTCGCCGACTTCGCCCACGCCCAGCTCGTTCAGGCTCTCCGGATCGATCACCCGGGCATCCGTGTTGAAGAACGGAATGCCGCCGCACTGGCGCTTGGGGCGATGCGGCGGATTGATATGCGTGGGCGCCATGGTCTCGGACAGGCCGTAGCCCTCGACGAACGGCAGGCCGATCACTTCCTCGAGCTTGCGCGCGAGCGCCTCGGGCATCGCCGCGCCGCCGCCGCCCAGCACGCGCAGCGACGACAGGTCGTATTGCGCGAGCCTGGGATTGGACAGGAAGTCCACCATCATCGTCGTGATCGCCGACCAGTTGGTCACTCTGGCCCGCTCGATCTGCAGCGCCGCGCAGTCGCGGTCCCACCGCGACAGCAGCACAATGGTAGCGGCGAGATGCAGCGGAGAGTTCATCCCGGCCTGCATGCCGGTGACGTGGAATAGCGGCAGCGCGCACAGCACCACGCCGTCCTCCTGCGTGCCGCGCCAGTTGAGGTAGGGCACCGTGGTGGCCTGCAGGCTGGCGTGCGTGTGCATGCAGCCCTTGGGTTTCCCGGTCGTCCCGGAGGTATAGGGCATGACCGAAAGATCGTCCGGACCCGCGCGATGCGGTCCCGGTGCCAAGCTGGCGGAGATCGCCTCGCGCCAGCTCGCCGACGGCGCGCTGGCCTTGAGAAACGCGGGCATCGGCAGATCGGTTACCTCGGGCAGGTAGTCGCCATAGGCCGCCACGATGCAGTGCTTAAGGAGAATGGGCGCGATCTGCGGCAGGACGTCCTCACCCACGATGGCCACCTGCGCGTCGGAGTCCTCCACGTAGTGGCGCAGCTCGTCGGTGCGGTTCATCGGGTTTACGGGAACGACCACTGCGTCGGCGCGCAGGACGGCGTAAAAGGCGATGACGAACTGCGGGCTGTTCTGCAGGAAAAGCAGCACCCGGTCGCCGCGCGCGACGCCGCAGCGCTGCTGCAGCCAGCCGGCGAGCGCGTCGACCTGGCGCTTGAGCTCGGCGTAGCTCAACCGGCGGCCGTAATAGTCGATGGCCGCGCGCTGCGGATGCAGCGCCGCGCTGCGCTCGAGGTTGCGGTACACCGTTTCTCGCGGCAGCTCGAGAGTCCTCGGCTGGCCGGGCGGCCAGTGCGCGAAATGCCGGGTGAACATCAAAGGCTGTAGCGCCGGACCGCTTCCTCGTTCCACTGCATCGGCTTCTCGGGGACGGCGACGCAGCCGTCCTGCAGCGCGAGCGGCTCCTGCAGCACGGGCTCGGCCCAGTCGACGAACTCCAGCCAATGGCAGGTCGGCGTCACCGCCAGCAGCTGGCAGCTCACTTCCGGAAAGAGATGGCTGGACATCTCCATGCCGGCGGCCTGCGCCAGCGCCGCCGCGCGCATCCAGCCGGTGACGCCGCCGATGCGCTGCGCATCCGGCATGACGTAGTCGCAGGCGCCCGCGGCGAGCGCCTGCGCCATCTGCTCGGCGCCCATGAAGTTCTCGCCGATCTGGATCGGCGTATGCACTTCGCGCGCCACGCGCGCCGTGCCGGCAAAGTCGTCCGCGCGCACCGGCTCCTCGATCCACAGCACGCCGCCCTCCTCGTCGATCATGCGGCCGCGGCGGATCGCTTCGGCGACGGAAAGCGCCTGGTTGAAATCGACCATCAGCGTCACGTCCGCCCCGATGGCCTTTTTCACCGCGCGCAGGGCATCGATGTCGCGCTTCGCTTCCGGGCGACCCAGGCGCAGCTTCACCGCGTTGAAGCCTTCGTTGACCAGCTCTTCGGCCTCCTTGGCGACCTCGGCGGGCGCCATGATTCCCAGGCCCTTGGAGTTGTATGCGGGAATCGCCTTCGGCACGCCGCCCAGCAGGCGCACCAGCGGCTGGCTTCGACACTGGGCGAGCGCGTCCCAGGCCGCCATGTCGATGCCGGATAGGGCGAACAGGATGATGTTGTGCACGCCGAGCAGCGTGTAGCGCGCGCGCAGCTTCTTCTCGAGCTCGAAAGGCGCCAGCGCGTCGCCTTTGAGCATCTCGGCCATCGCCTCGATTACCTTCGCGATGGGAGGCAGGTTGTTCTGGCGGCCGAAGCCGAACAGGTAGGAGCGCCCGACGATGCCCTGGTCGGTTTGCAGGTCGATGAGAAGCAGCGCCGACTCGGTGAGCTTGCCGCCTCCGGTGGCGAGCGGGCGCTTCATGGGCGCGGCCACCGGGCGCGCGCGGATCGCCTGGATCTTCACTGGCCCTTGAACGCGGG
>CBDDSA010000241.1:0-7164 GCA_965233185.1 uncultured bacterium | reverse complement strand
GTGACGTCGCGCCCGGTGAGCTCGCGCAGGTAGGCGTTGACGTCGTCGGAGGACACCGACTGGCGCTTGCCGTCGGCGTCCAGGTACTGGAACAGCTCGTGGCCGGGCAGGTCCTGGCAGCGCTGGATGATGCGCGCCAGGCGCGGGTCGGCGAGCGCGATGCTGTGCTCCACGCCGCTTTTGCCGCGGAAGCTGAAGCGCAGCGTCGCGCCGTCCACCTTGACGTGCCGGCGCCGCAGCGTGGTGAGGCCGAAGGAATTGTTCTCGCGCGCGTATTCGTCGTTGCCCACCCGGATCAGGGTGCGGTCGAGCAGCCGCACCACGGTGGCGAGGAGCTGGCGGCGCGTGTGGTCGGGGGCGCGCAGGTCGCGCTCGATGCGCTCGCGCAGCCGCGGCAGCACCTCGCTGAACTCCAGCATGGCGTGGAACTTGGTGCGGTCGCGTGCCTCGCGGTAATGCGGGTGGTAGCGGTACTGCTTGCGCCCGCGCGCGTCGCGCGCCGTGGCCTGGATGTGCCCGTCGGGATCCGGGCAGATCCACACCTGCGTCCAGGCCGGCGGGATGGCGAGTGAGTTCAGGCGCTTGCGCATCGCCCGGTCGGTGATGCGCACGCCGTCGGGCATGTAGTAGGCCCAGCCGCCGCCGACGCGCTTGCGCGTGATGCCGCGCACGCCGTCGTGGACGTACTGCAGCCCCGCGTTGGTCGCCGAGTCGCGGTGCTCGGCTTTCAGCCTTTGCGCTAGGGCAGGCACAGGAACATGCAGTTCTGCGGCCGCGGCGTGTCCAGCACCTGCACGCTGGCGAAGCCGGCCTCGCGCAGCATCTCGCGCGCGGTCTGCTCGCCCCATACCGTGCCCAGGCCCTTGCCGCCCACGGCGAGCGACACCGTCATGCAGTGCATCAGGCTGATGCCGTAGTACATCGGCGCGAACGGGTTGCCGACGTTGTCCTCGACGCGGCTGCTGAACTTGAAGTCCACCATCAGGAAGCTGCCTTGCGGCGCGAGCGCAGCGCGCACGCCGCGCAGCACGGCGTCGGGGTCCTTCTGGTCGTGGATCGCGTCGAAGGCGGTGATCAGGTCGAACCTGGGCGTCGCCGGCAGCGCGGCGACGTCGAGCACCTCGAAGCCCGCGTTGGGAAGGCCCATGGCCTGCGCCTCCTTGCGCGCCGCGCCGATGGCGTCCTCGGCGATGTCGTAGCCGCGGAACTGCGAGCGCGGAAACTCGCGCGCCATGACGTTGGCGGCGTGGCCGGTGCCGCAGCCCACGTCGAGCACGCTGATGCCCTCGCGCAGGCGCTCGGCGAGGCCCGGCACGCCGCCGATGAACCCCGTGATCAGGGTCTGGTCGTAGATGCGGCGCCACACGTCGTCCATGCACTGCGTGAACACCGGCCGGTAGGCCGAGTACGGCACCCCGCCCCCCGAGCGGAAGCAGGCCTTGAGCTTCGCGAGGTGGCTGCCGAAGTGCTCGAGGATGCGCGAGTGCGGCGCCATGTTCTGCGCGGAATGCCCCGTAAGGAGCACGGCGTGCTCCTCGGGGAGCTCGTAGCGCCCGCTCGCCGGGTCGTAGCGGTAGATGCCGCCGGTAGCCATGGCGCCGAGCCATTCGCGCACGTAGCGCTCCTTCAGGCCGGCGCGCTCGGCCAGCTCCTCGCTCGTGGCCGGCCCGGCGCGCGAGGCCTCGAACAGGCCGACCTCGTAGCCGATGTCGATAAGCTTGGTCAGCACGCTGCCGGTATACAGACCGAGCAGCTTGCCGCCGAACTGCTTGACGGCCTCGGCGTTCAGTCCGCGCTGATTCCCGCGTTGCGGATGAGCTTGGTCCATTTTTCTATGTCGCTCGCCACCAGCGCCTCGGCTTCGCCGGCCGACATGCGCATGGGAAAGGCGCCGCGCTTCTCAAGCATCGCCGGGACCTCGGGCGTGGCGAGCGCCTTGGCAAAGGCCTCGCGCAGGCGCTCGAGGATCGGCGCCGGCGTGGCGGCGTGCGCGAAGTAGCCGACCCAGGTCACCTGCTCGAAGTCCACGCCCGCCTCGCGCACCGTGGGCACGTCCGGATGATAGGCCACGCGCTGCGGCGAGGACACCGCGATCGCCTTCACGCGGCCGTTCTGGATGTGGGGGCGCGCGGTGGCGGAGTTGTCGAAGAACATGTCCACCCGCCCGGGCAGCAGGTCCTGGTAGGCCGCCTGCGCGCCCTTGTACGGCACGTGGGTGACGTTCACCCCGGCGGTGTGGAAAGTGACCGCCGCAGCGATGTGCTGCCCGGTGCCGTTGCCGCCCGAGGCGTAGGTCAGCTTGCCCGGGTTGGCGCGCGCGTGCTCGACGATCTCGCGCAGCGAGTTGAACGGCAGATCCGAACGCGCCACCAGGGTGTACGAGAACATCGCCGCGAGCCCGACCACCTTGAAGTCCTTCGGGTCGTAAGGCAGGTTCTTGTACAGGCCCGGGTTCAGCGCGAGGTTGGCCGACGCGCCGAGCAGCAGCGTGTAGCCGTCGGGCTCGGCCTTGGCCACCGCCTCGGTGCCCACGATGGTGCCGGCGCCCGGCCGGTTCTCCACGATCACCGACTGCCCGAGCTGGCGCGAGAGCGGCTCGGCCATGGTGCGCGCCACCGCGTCGAAGCCGCCGCCCGGCGGCTGGGGAACGACGACCTTGACCACCCGGCTGGGGAAGGTCTGGGCCTGCAGGCCCAGGGCGAAGCCCGCCGCGCAGATTCCCAGCAACACCCGCTTCATCATTCGCATCGGTAAAAAGCCTCCTTCTGTTGATTGCTGATGGCGGCCAGGTCCTCGGGGTCGGTGCTCTTCGATACGCGCGGCTCGAGCTGCGCGAGGCGCCGCTCCAGCTTCGCAGTCTTCGGGTCGCGGTCCAGCCGGAAGAAGCGCTCCTTCAGCGCCCGCGTGTCCAGCCCCTGGACTTCGGCCAGGGCGATCTCGCGCCTCAGCTTGCGCTTTTCGCAGTGCACGGGCTCCAGCTCCTGGACGATGCGCATGAACTCCCTCGCGTCGGACGATAGCGCAAAAGCCGCCATCGGCAAACCCAGCAGCAAAACGAGCGCCGCGGGAAGCAGCCGGTTCATGCCGCCTTGACCCGCGCCTTGAGCTCGGGATAGGGATAGAGCATGTTCAGCGCGACCGACTGGCCGCTCGCCTGCACGATGCGCACGTGCTCGCGCTTGAGCTCGCGCGCGTGCCGCACGCCGCACGAGTGCGCGATCATGTCGATCTCGCGGTTCATGTTGTTGGCGTAGTTGGCCACGCGCAGGTACTTCTCCTCCACCACCAGGGCGCGCTGCAGGCGCTTGTTGTGCGTGGTGACGCCGGTCGGGCAGGTGTTCTGGTGGCAGCGCAGCGCCTGGATGCAGCCCAGCGAGAACATGAAGCCGCGCGCGGTGTTGATGAAGTCCGCGCCCACGCACAGCGCGCATCCACGACGCGCGGCAGCGCCTCCTCGATGGACAGGCTCATGTGGTCGGCGAGCGCCTGCGGCGCGGCGCCCGAGCACCGCCCTCGCCGCCGTCGATCACCAGGAAGTCCGGCGCGAGCTCCATGCCGCGGCGGTGGATGACCTCGGCCATGTCGTGCATGAACTTCCAGCCGCCCACCGCGGTCTTCACGCCCACCGGACGGCCCGTAAGCTCGCGCATGAAATTTATCTTCTCCAGCAGCTGATTCATGTCCGCGATGTCGCGGTGGCGGTTGGGGCTGATCGAGTCGCGGCCCTCGGGAATGCCGCGGATCTGCGCGATCTCGGCGGTGACCTTCCTGCCGGGCAGCACGCCGCCCTTGCCGGGCTTGGCGCCCTGGGACAGCTTGATCTCGAAGGCTTTGGCGACTCTGGAGAGCTCGATCAGGCGCTCGGGCGAGAGATTCCCCTGCGCATCCCTCGCCCCGTACTTCGCCGTGCCGATCTGCATCACGATGTCGCAGCCGCCTTCCAGATGGTGCGGCGACAGCCCGCCCTCGCCGGTGTCCAACCAGCAGCCGGCCAGGGCCGCGCCGCGCGACAGCGCGCGCACCGCGGGCGCCGAGATGGCGCCGTAGCTCATGCCGCTCACGTTGACGATCGATTTGGCGTCGAACGGCTGGCGGCAAAACCCCTCGCCGAGGGCGAGCGAAGGCGTAGGCAGGCGCTCCTCTTCGAGCACCGGGAAAGGGTGGTTGACGAAAATCAGCGCGCCCGGCGCGTGCAGGTCGTAGGTGGAGCCGAAACCGATGGTGCCGCCCTCGTTCTTCGCCAGGCGATAGACCCAGGCGCGCGTGGCGCGGTTGAAGGGCATCTCGTCGCGGTCGCCGGAAAAGAAGTACTGCCGGAAATACTCGCCGAGCTGCTCGAAGAAATAGCGCAGGTGCCCGACCACGGGATAGTTGCGCAGCACGCCGTGCTTCTTCTGCGTGATGTCGCTGATGAACAGGAACGCCAGCCCGACTACGATCGCTATCGCGGCCAGGGTCCCCAGGCCGTACGACAGCATGTCTTTGAGCATCCCCCCTCCCTAGCGCACGAATGCGCTACCTACTTAAGGCAAGGATACACCCTGCGCGATTTCCTCCTCGGTCGCCTTGCGTATTGAAAGAATTGCAAGAGAAAAGCGCAGGGCCATCCCGGCGAGCGGATGGTTGCCGTCGAGCACCACCTTGCCGCCCGCCACGTCGGTGACGATGTACAGGCGGTCGTCCTCCTCGATTTCCATCCCGGCCGCGATGCCTTCGCCGTAGCGCTCGGCCGGCTCGACGCGCAGCAGCTCGGCGTCGTACTCGCCGAAGGCGTCCTCGGGCTCGAGCTGCAGGAGCACGGATTCGCCCGCGCCCTTGCCTTCGAGGGCGCGCTCGAGGGCCGGGAGCAGGCCGCCGTAGCCGCCGTGCAGGTAAGCAAGCTCCATGGGACCGGACAGTTGCACGCCTTGCGCGTCGTGGAGCTCGGTGCGCAGGGAGACGACCGTGTCGCGGGCTACGAGCGCAGGCGCCTCACCAGGTCGAACACCTCGGCGGCGTGGCCGCGCGCGCTGACGCCGTAGGTGGCGTGCCGGATGACGCCCTTCTTGTCGATGACGAAGGTGGAGCGCACCAGGCACTCGCGGCGCACGCCTTCGACGTCCTTCTCCTGGATCACCCCGTACTTGCGGCACACCTCGCCCTCGGTATCCGAGAGCAGGCCGATGGTGACGCCGTTGCGGTCGCGGAAGTCGGCATGCGTCAGGCAATCGTCGCGCGACACGCCGAGCACCACGCAATCGTGCTTCACAAACTGGTCTTCGTGGTCGGAGAAATCGGTGGTGACCAGGGTGCAGCCGGGCGTGCCGTCCTTGGGATAGAAATACAGCACCACGTTCTTCTTGCCCTTGAAAGCCGACAGGTCCACCGTCTGCATGTCGGCATCGGGCAGCGCGAACTCCGGAGCCGCTTGTCCTGGTTCGAGCATCGTGCGCAGATTCTATGCCAAATCATTTTGACTTTGACAAGCCTCGCGGCGCATTTGTAGTGACGACGCTACATATAATCGCCCGCGATGAGATCGCGATTGCTCGGCGGCCTGACAGCGCGCGAATTCCTGCGCCGCTATTGGCAGAAGCGTCCACTCTTCGTGCCCGGCGCGCTGCACGGTTTCGAGGGCCTGATCGAGCGGCGCGCGCTCGCGGCGCTCGCGCGGCGCGACGATGTGGAATCCCGCATCGTGGCGCGCCGCGGCGAGCGCTGGGATACCGAGCATGGGCCGTTCGCCGGCGTTTCCTTCAGGAAGCGCAACTTCACCCTGCTGGTGAGCGGCGTGAACCTGCACCATGACGGCGCCGATGCCCTGCTGCGGCGCTTTTCGTTCCTCCCGCAGGCCCGCCTGGACGACGTGATGGTGAGCTACGCCGCGCCCGGCGGCGGCGTCGGTCCGCACGTGGATTCGTACGATGTGTTCCTGTTGCAGGGGCCCGGCCGGCGCCGGTGGAAAGTCCTAGGCCTGACCTATGTGTGCAGTCCGGGCGACCTGCTCTACCTGCCGCCGGGCATAGAGCACGACGGCGTGGCGCTCGAGCCCTGCTACACCTATTCCATCGGCTTTCGCGCGCCGCGCGGTGCCGAGCTGGGCGCCGCGTTCCTCGATTGGCTGCACGAGCGCGGCCTGCCCGAGGGCCGCTACCGCGATACGGATCTCCGGCCCGTAGCTCATCCGGCACGGCTGCCGCCCGAAATGCTGCGCTTCGCCTCCGCGATACTGGGGAAAATCCGCTGGTCGGCGCGCGACGTCGAGGACTTTCTCGGCCGCTACCTTACCGCGCCCAAGCCGCACGTGGTTTTTCGCCGCCACGGCGGCCGGGGCGCCCGGGTGCGGCTGGATCCGAAGACCCAGCTGCTGTACTCGGGCGCGCGCTTCTTCATCAACGGCGAGTCGTTTTCGCTGCCGCGGCGCTACCGGGCGGCGATGCGCGAGCTGGCGGACCGCCGCGAGATCGCGGCGGCCCGGCTTGCGGGCCAGGCGCAACTGGTCCGAGAATGGCGGCAGGCAGGCTACCTACAACTCGTGAAAACCCATGGATGACGCGGTCTACGAGCGTTTCGACACCAGCGAGGGCTTCCAGGCGGCGGTCGATCGCATCCTGCAGCAGCCGGGGCGCGAGCTGCGTATCTTCGATCCGGACGGCGCCGCGCTGCGGCTGAACGACTCCGGGCGCATCGGCAGCCTCGAGCGCTTCCTGCAGTCGAGCCGCACGCGGCGGCTGTACCTGGTGCTGCACGACCCCAACCACGTGCAGCGCCACTGCCCGCGCATGATGTCGCTGCTCGCGCGCTACTCGCACGCGATCCAGATCCACCGCACGCAGGAGGAGATCCGCGAGCTGCAGGACGCCTTCATGGTGCTCGACTCGGTGCACTACCTGCGCCGTCCGGTGGCGGCGTTCTTCCGCGGCGCCATCGGACTTGCAGACGAGAATGAAGCGCTCGCCATGCGCGCGCGCTTCAACGAGATCTGGCAGGCCTCCTACCCGGCAGTGTCCAGCACCACCGTCGGGCTGTAGAAAAATGGGGACGGACCCCACTGCTGTCCGGTTAACTTCGTCGACTGAAGCGAGAAATCCATAATTAACGTGGGCTTACGGCCGATTTCGATTGGTGCCGACTTGAACGCGATGGCGTGTATCTGTGATGTTTCCGGGATTGCAATACCCGGGG